>CAYUVT010000001.1:0-10340 GCA_964448165.1 uncultured Anaerolineaceae bacterium
AAGCCCAGCCGGAAGCGCCGCACCGTCCGTTCGTGGATGCCGCGCGAGGCGAGGTAGTCCAGCGCCTCCGGTCGCGACCAGACCGCCTCCTCGTAGAAAGTGACGGCCGTTTCGATGATCGGCTCGGCCTTCATCGGATCGACCTCGGGAACCGCCACGCTTGGTGGGTGTGGAGCGCCGGCCGGCATGGTGGGCACCTGAGCCCCAGCCAGCAGCGCGACCGCTTCCCTGAAGTCCACCCTGTGCAGGCGGCTCATGAAGTCAATCACGTCGCCGCCCGCTCCGCAGCCGAAGCAGTAGTAGCTCTGGCTGGCCGGGTAGAGGACGAGGCTGGGGCGGCTGTCCCCGTGGAAGGGACAGACCGCGGTGAGCCTCCCGCCTGTCTGGCGGAGTTTAAGTCCGGCCGCGGCGGCCACATCAGCGATGGGGTGGCCGCGGCGGATCGCATCGGTGTCATGCATCGGGACACGCTCCGCCGCGGGAAGGGGCCGCCCCCGAAGGGACGGCCCAGGGAACCCGCGACGGAAATGCCGTTCAGGCAGCGAGGGGACGGGCGCCCTTGAGCGCCCTCACCGCGAAGGTCCGGCCCGGCGTCCAGCTCGGAAGGCCGATGGCGCTGACGACCTTCAGACGAGTGTCGCACCCGCTGTCGGGGACGAGGATCGCGCCCTTGCCGGTGCCGGGGCTGTAGTGGACCGCTTCCACGAGACCGAGCCTGCGGCAGGACTGGAGCCAGCAGCCGTAGACATCGCGTACAAGGACGGAAGGCATCCCGGAGAGGTCGAGTCCGCCGAGAATCTCGACAGCTTGGCCAGGTTCGCGGCGGTGAAGCCGCCTTGCTTCGGCAAGCGCGCGCTCGACCTCGAGGGTCTTGACAGCGTGCGCCTGTCGCCGGATGGTGTCATGAGACGAGGCCAGTCCGGGCATGTTGGGATTCAGTTTGACAGCGGAACCCAGCAGCCTGAGGGCCTCGTTATATTTGTGCTCCGACGCCAGCGCTTCCGCCCGCTCGACCGCGGCGAAGGCTCGCTCGTCGCGCTGACGAGCTTCCTTCTCCGCCCGTTCGACGGCCAGCAGGCGCGAGAGATGCTCTCCCGCTTCCAGCTCTGTCATCTGGGCTTCGATCGTCCTGACGCGGTTGGCGGCGATGGCCGCGATGGCGGCCACGCCGAGGGCGACCCTTTCGGCCTCTGCCCTGTTCTCCGGCAAGAATGCCGATCCGGCCATGGCCTGGGCCTTCGACTCGGCGTCCCGAGCGTCGCGCTCCAGCTTCCGCAGCCGCTCAACATCTGCCTCCAGCCGCCGGTAGTGGCCAAGGACAGTCTCCGCCCCGCGGCGGGCGCTGGCGTCGCGTTCGTTCAGGTGCTCCAGCTCACGTGCCGAGCGGAGAACGGCCTGGATGAGCAGGTCCGGGTGCGCGTCGAGCGTCGGGCGCATAGGGGCCGGCGCTACCGCTGGCGCGAGTGGCTCCGGTTCCTTGAGGAACTCGCCCTTGTACTGGGCAAGCTCGGTGAGGTCCCGCAGGACAATATGTTGGCTCACGATGCGTCTCCTTCCTGGTAGTCGGTCACCCTCGACAGCGCGAAGGGATCCGTGTCCTGGTCGTGGCCGTTGGCGGCCACGCTGGGCTGGGGCCGCAGCTCGACGATCGAGCCGCCGCCGTGGACTGGCAGACCTCGTTCGAGGTCAAGGGCGATGCTGAGGACCGGCTTGCCGATGGCGTCGGCGAACACGGCCGACAGTTGATGGCGGAGCGCCGCGACCAGCTCCCCGTCGCTGACTTCGCGCCCGTTCACCGACAACGCGAGTTGGATGACGTAGCGCTTCTCGTCGTCCGATTGGTAGACGGTGAGCAGGCCGTTGACCTGCCTGCCGTCGAAGACAACGCGCTGGACGATGATGGCGAGACCGGTCGGGAGTCCGAACCCGAGGGCTTTCGAGTAGCCCCTGGCTACTCGCCGGACGAGCCGCTGGAGCTGCCACGCCTCACGGCGGGGAGCGTCGGCGATGATGGTCAGGCGCCGACTGCGGATGCGGCGGTAGATCTGTCGCACCTTGCGAGCGCCGGCGATGAGGATGCGCCGGGTCTGCCCCCGGCAGGCGATGGTCCAGCGGCACAGCAGGCACTGCTGCTTCCTGGAGCGGCGTCGTGTGGTGGCCATGTGATTCCTCCTTTGGCCTTTCAGAACGGCCAGCTCTTGAGTGCGACGAGCAACGTCGAGCAGACCGCGATGACGACGGCGGCGAGACGGATGTGCCGCATGAGCCATCCCTCCTCCCGCAAGCGGTAGGGTCTCGATGACATGGCTTCTCCTTTCAGGGGATCTGGTGGACGCGCGGAAAGCCCCGCACGGGTTCCTGCCTCTCGAAGAGAAGCGGGATCGTGTGAGGCTTTCGTTGGAGCAGGACCTCAACGCGGTCAATGACCGGGCAGGGCACTGCACGACCGAGTCCTTGCGTGATGCGCGTGGGCTACGGCTGGGTGAGTTCAGATGGGACGGGATCGTTGGACGTTCGCTTGATGGGCTGCTGGTCTCCTTTCGCTGCGGTTCTCGCTGACTGGTGGATTGATGTCGCTGGCAGGTCCTCCTTCTCGATTGGTTCCTTCGGTGGGTTGCCCTGGTTCGACTTCAGCCTGGAGAGCGAGCTCGTTTTCCTTGCGGAGAGATCCCTGTTGCGGTCCCGGATGGGCTTTCCGTACCGGTAGTTCGGTCTGGCAACACCGGCAAGTCGCGATTTCTGGAGGCCAGCCTAGCGCTGGCTGTTCCAATTCCGCTCCAGGATTCCGGGCCATCCGTTCCAATTGATGGTGGTCTGTTCCAATTGGGGTTCAGTCGGGCCAGAATGCGAGTCGCCGGCCCTACTGATGGCAGAGCAGAAGGCGATGAGCGGGGTGCTGTCATGGCGACCCGCCAGCCCGGGCGGAACGGGATTCAGCTCTCGATCGGCCCGGAGCAGCTTTCACGGTCCGAAAGGCGCGTGGGTGATTCCGGGCCGCGCTCTACTAACGCGCCGGGTCAGGCAGAGCAGGTCAACGTCAGGTTAGAGACGGGCCGTTTGGAACAGAATTGGAGTGCAACTGATATGTTGTTTTGAGTTGTCTTCGGTTCCAGCACTCCAACCAACTGCATTGTCGGCACGCGAGAGCGCTCAGCCACTCGCACTCCTCGTGCTCGCCCTCCCTGAGCTAGTCAATACCGTCGTTGACACCCCTCGCCTGGCGAGCTCCGACGTGCTTGCGGGCGGTGCCGGTGATCATCGGCAAGCCGTTCACACGCAGGCGCTCGATGGCCTCGATCTGCAGTCCTGCCGCCGAGATCGCCTGCTCGGTTCGCCGATTCGGGTGGCATCCGGCGCCAACGCGCCGCCAGAGCGGCGTGATCGCATCAAAGACGCTGGCCGCCAGCCGACCTTCCGGCCGCACGTGCTCGGCGAAGATGAGGCTGCCTCCAGGCTTCAAGACGCGCTGGGCCTCGGAGAGGGCACGCTGAGGGTCGTCGACGGTGCAGAGCGTCAGGGTCACGAGCACCGTATCGAAGCTCTCGTCCTCGAACGGCAACGCCTCGGCTCGGGCCTGCTCCACCGTGAACCGGTGGCCCATGGCCGCGGCCCGCTTGCGGGCGCGCCGGAGCATGTGGGGGTCCGGCTCGATGCCGACGTATTCGAGATCCGCCGGGAGATATGGCCAGTTGGCGCCGACGCCCACGCCAAGCTCGAGCACCCGTCCTGACAGCTTCGCCACTGCCGCCCGGCGGAGTTTGCGCTCCGCCTTGCTTTCATGCTTGGTCGCCCACTCCCAGAACGCCGCGAAGCCCCGGTGGGCGGGGAAACCTGAAGGACGGCCGCGCGCGCCTACAGATGCTTCGTCACTTTGACTTGTGCCTGACATGGTTGTTTCCCCTTCCGACGCCGGACCCCCTCATCCTCCGGGCTTGACACAAGTGTCGTTGCTCTTCGTGCAGGGCTCTGGGGGCTCGTCTTTCGGGATCCTATCCGGGCAGCGCTCAGAGGGGATGCAAGCATCGTCGCCGACGAGGCTCACCTGCTCCTGCACGGCAGCATCATCCTCGGGTCCGTAGCTAATCAGCACCCGGTCGAGGTCGCCCATCGAAACCCAAGCCAGTCCTTCTACGCGTACGCCGTTGACGTAGAACTTGAAGGTCTCATCGGCGCTGTTGCAGAGGTCCTGCCCGTCGGGAAGCGCCAGGCAGGTCTTTCCCTGGGCCGCGCCGATGATCGTCGTCGGGTCTATCAGCTCGAAACCAATCGATTGGAAGAACTCGTCCCAGGACGTGCCCGTCCGGTGGACATGCACCACGCCGAACCGGGGAGCGTGAACGTGTGCGAGCGGGCTGCGATCGGCCCCCTCCTCCGAAAGGAACTGCGACTGGTTGAAGTCGTAGCTCTCTCCTCGGATAACCAGGGCGAGATTCGAGTGAAGATGCGTCGCCGCACGCAGCTCGCACCCGGGAGTCCCGCCCTGGCAGGTGGTCACGGTCAGCGTCTGGCCTTCGCCGGAGCCGACGCCAAACACGAGCAGGATCCCCAGGGCTAGGGCCGCGGCAGTTGTTAGCCCTAGTGCTGGCACCAGCCAGCGAGGTGACAGCAGTCGCGGTGCACTCCCCGGCGGGGCCGGCTCTGGCAAGCGACGGGCCGTCGTAGGCGCCTTGCGTCTGGACATTCGGGCTCCTCAACATGATAGGGTGGTGGCCGCTGCCGAAGACTACATGGTTTGTAGTAGTAGCGAAAGGGATTACGCGCAATCTGTCTGACCTGCGGGGGCCCCCAAACGCGAGCGGGTCAATCGCAGCGCTCGCGCGATCCCGCCCGTATGGCACATGAGACACTAGCCAAAGGACCGTCGAAGTGTTCCCCTACGGCCCGTAGTAGCAAGCGCCGATGGCCGGTACACTTGCCCTACGACAGGCGGTCGGAGTTCGACCACGTCGAAGGCGAAACGAAGGACGGTACTTATGCGGTGGAAGTTGGTAATGGCCGCCGGTCTGCTTGGCGCTCTGGCCCTCAGCGTGTCGGCGGCCTGCGGCGACGATGATTCTGACGTCTCCGGGGAAGTCCGGGTGACGATGAGCGACCAGCTGCGATTCGAGCCAGACGAAATCCGCGTCAAGGCTGGCGAACCGGTCCTTCTCGTCCTGGACAACAGCGGCGGTTCCACACTGCACGACTTCACCGTCGACGAGATGCCCGTGATGGACGTCGATGAGGGCATGGGAGCGGAGCACGAGATGGGCGAGAGCATGGCTGCTCTTCACATGGCGATGGACGCGGGCGACAGAGGCGAGATGCGCTTCACTCCGATGGAGGCCGGGGAGTACGAGTTCTACTGCTCGGTGACGGGCCACGCGCAGGGCGGAATGAGAGGGAAGCTGATCGTCGAGTAGCGCCCGCGCAGTTTGCGCACGCCGATGGATGCGCCAGATAAACACGCGGGCCGCGGGCGCCGACAGGCAGGCATCGCAGCTCAGCTGGGCAGGCGGCGTCCACGTAGCCATCCCGTGAAGGCACCTGCAGCCGCCCCAACGGCAGTGGCGCCAACCGCCCCAAACCAGTGGACTGGGTGGGCGAAGGACCCAAGAGAAGCTTCGGCTGCGAAGTAAGACGGAAGGATCGCGATCAGGGCGCCGAGCATGGCGCCGTTCGCGAGGGCTCCGCCGCCGGTGGACCGCCGATCGAGAAGATAGCGTGGTATCCCGGCTTCAGGGTCGTATCCCGTCGCCTTGGCGTCGCGCCGAGGAATCCCTGAGTTGCGTTTGGTGGAAGGTTTCCGGCTCATGCAGCTTGCCTTCCGCCGAAGCTACTACGAGTAGTCGTACATATCAAGCAGCAGCGCTTCGGTATCCTTTCTCGGGGCGGCCGGTCAAAGCCGCTACCGGTTGTGGAACCACGCCGCGATCAGGACTCTCAGGCGTAGGAATGGAGCCCGCTGATCCAGAAATTCACGGCGAACATGTTGAACGCGATCGAGGCGAAGCAGAGCACGAGTACCCAGGCCGCACGGCGCCCCCGCCACTTGCGGAGCCCCTGCATGTGCATGTATCCCGCCAGCACCAGCCAGGTGAGCGCCGAGGCGGTCTCCTTCGGGTCCCAACCCCAGTACCGCCCCCACGCGCTGTTTGCCCAATAGGCTCCGAGGGCGATCCCCAACGTCAGCGCGGGGAACGCCAGGATGGTTGCCTGGTGCGCAATGCGGTAGGCGGTCTCCGGGTGAGGGAACCCAGGCAAGGCGGGTATGTAACTCTTCAGGAGGTATGCGCTCGACGCGACGAACGCGATGGTCATCAAGCCATAGGCCAGCATCATTGTGCTCACATGGATCGTGAGGAGCCGGTTGGCCTGGAGCGCCGGTATGAGCGGCCGCGTGTCGGCGCTGAAGGCGGTGTCCGAGAGGAGAAGCCCACCGCTGACGACCAGGGTAACCAACAGCGCGATAGCCGGCTCGCGGTATCGCGATGCGAACCACGCACCGAGCGCCGAGATGCCCATGCCCATCAACAGGAAGTAGCCCCACATGTCGGCCATCGGCGGCGCCTTCGCCACGATCGTCCGGCCGGTTGCGCTAAGCGCGAAAAGCGCAGCCGCGGCCCAGAGCGCGAAGAGAGCAGCCCCGAAGAGCACCGGCCGCACCCGTCCCGGGTTCTCGCCGGGGATCGGCACGAGGCTTCCGTCGGGCGTCAGCGCCAGAGGGACCGGCGCGCGCACGAAGGTGGCGCCCACGCTGAGTGCGAGTGCCAGAATGACGGAGACCACGCCGCCCGTGAATGCGTAGTAGTACAGGTCTGCCACGTCTAACCTCCAGTCGCCAGGCTGTCAGCGCATCCAAGACGTGCCCATCGTCCCTGGCTGGCTGTGGGTGTTATACTACTCGCGTAGTATCGATCCGCTGTCCCGCTGGTCAAGCCCGGAGCGGGATGGTCTGCGGGATGCGCCGCAGGGATGTAGACGGCCCAGCACGGCAGGTTGGGTAAGACCTGGTCAGGAGCCCGAGCAGGCCCGGAGACGGCAGAACGGAACGGTGCGACGAAGGCGACCTGACCCCTCATGACTGGAACTCCCCAGTATCAGCGACATCCTGCGAGCGGAGATCCGCTCCCATGCGCTCCAGCTCTGCGCCGAGCCGGGTCGTCCTCTCCGCGATCCCAGCGATGTAGGTGCGGGAAGGCGTCACTTTCACCCAGAGCCGTCGCCGCGGGACGTAGAAGGTGATCCCGAGGCCAACCATGCCCATCCCCACGGCGATCCAGACGAACGTGTCGCCGGGATCGCGCCGCACGTCGAGGCCCGAGGCCTCGATCCGGCCGCCGAAGGTGTACCGGTAGCCGTTGCTGGCGACGTACTCCTCTCCGGGCACGAGGACCACGTTGCCAGCGTCGACTCCGTCGACTAGCAACGCAGCGCGCCCCGGCGCCTCGTCGAACATCTGCACGGTTGCGCCCGAAGACGCCCCCGGCATGTCATCGACTTGGATGGCGGGGATGCTCGTGGGCCCGCTGTACCGAATCGTCCCGGTTGGGAGAGCGACCTCGTCGCCGGGGCGCAACATGCGTTCGGCGAGGTCGTTGCCGGAGATGGCGACCCGCAGCTCTCCGTCGGCCACGCGCCAGGCGACGAGATACTCCCTCAGGCCGGCCCCTGGCGCGCCCGGTCGAGGGGACGTTGTCAAGACGGAGAGCGCAATGTCATCCCCACGGCTTCCGGTTGCGCCGGGATCAGTAGCCATCTGGGGCACGGGGCCGCTCACCTGGACGTTCCCATCGCGATCCGTGAAGACGATCGAAGGCACGGTGGTCGTCTTGCCCTCGAAGTCGAGAGCGTCGTCAAAGACCACAGCTCCGCCCGGCCCGACGATGCGAAGGCGTGCGAGGTCGTTGAACCAGGCGGCCTGGTGGATCCGGTAGCCAAAGGCGCTGCAGGGGTTGTTGACGGTTGTCTTGCAGGTGATCGTCTCGGCTCCCCGGCGGATGTTCAGCATCGTGTGGAAGTCGATGATGTTTCCCTGCCCGTCGAGCCCCCGATAGGCGTCTGTGACCTCGATGAACAGTTGGTTCGGTCCCGGCGATGCGAACACTGGCGCGGCCGGCTTCGTCTCGGCGATGACCATCATCTGCTGGAAGCCGGCGAAGCGCGTGAGCAGACCACCCACGAGCAGCATCAGTAAGGCGAGGTGGCTCAGAAAGGTGCCATAGGCACTCCACTGGAATCGCTGGGCAAACAGGTAGACGGCGCCCTCGTCCGCACGGGTTCGCTCCACCCGGTACCGCCGTCTTCGAAGCGCCGACTCCACGGCCGCTGCACCACCAGGATGCGTAAAGTCGGCGCGATGATGAGCGCTCTCGAAATAGCGGTCGGGGACGGTCCGCTGCGGGCGGCGAACGGCGCGCGCGGTGGGCCGGAGGCGACTGACAGTGCAGACGGTAACCGCGACGATGATGAGTCCCCACAGACCGTAGAACCACGGGGCATGGAAGACATCGAACAAGTCGAACCCGTCCATGATCTCCGTGAGCACCCCGAAGTCCTCGCGCCGCATCTCCAGCCATGCCTGGCGGGCGGCCGGGTTTCCGCGCATCGGGGCGGGCACCTGCGGGACGATGATCCCGACCAGCGCGACAAGCCCCGCGAGCCCGACGAGCGCGAGAGCAAACTTCACATTGCAGAGGAGCGCCCAGACCCATTGAAACGGATCGGGCCGGCTGGACCGATTGATCGCAGGCCGCGCCTGTGCACCTGCCGCCATCAGCCTTGGCCTCGCGCACGGCCGCTGCCATCGGCCGGGAAGTGGCGCGAAGCCGGCGTCGCCTGGCCGCTCGCGCCATCGTGGCTTCTCATCCGGCCGAGCTGCTGTTGAAGTCCCCCACGCCGGCCGAGTCGCCGGCCGGTTGGTCGTCGGTCCGCCAGCTGCTGGGCCTCCCCGAGATCGTTTGGGCGTCCGCATTCCGGCATCAAGTGACCGTGCTCGCGCTTCCCGGACAGAACCAGTACGACTGGAAATCGGTGAGCCCGGCCACGGCCAGCAGCATCAATGCCGCCACGACGGACAGGCCGACCAGGAGCGCAAGGCGCTCGCCGCCAGCTGCCCCGAGACCGTGTGCGCGCAGGGCACGCAGCGCGTGCTCTCGCTCGCTGGTGAGCCCACACGAACCCGGCGCCGGAGCCAGCGCATCGACCTTGTGGAGCGCCTGGAGGAGCGGGCGGTCGTCACCCAGCTGCTGGATCGCATGGAGGTCGGCCCGCAGCTCGCGCGCGGACCGATGGGCCGCCGTGAGGCGCGAAAGGCGCGGGTACCAGAGTGATGCCAGCACCAGCTCCACGAGCCAGCAGCGCAGGGGGTCGCGCCGCGCCGCGTGTGCCGCTTCGTGGAGCAGGGTGGCCTCCAACTCTGCGGCGGGGAGTTCCCGCAGAAGGCTGCGGCTCAGATAGATCCGCGGCCGGACCAGGCCGGCCGTGAAGGCAAGGGCCATGTCGGTTGGGAGCACGCTGATGGTGAGCGCTCGCCCACCGGCGCAGCACTCTACCTCCGACGCTTGTGCGGCAAGGATCCGTCCCTTCCCTAGGATGCTGCGGAGGTCGCGTGCACCGGTGACGAGGAGGCGCCCCGCCGTGAGGGCCGCCCAAGAAACAAGGATGGCGGCAGCGGCGTAGCCCACCACCGCGAACGGGCCGCGACGCATCCCCTCCTGGCAGGCGTTGAGCAGCCGGTTGACGGTGTGGCCATCGCCGGGGTTCACCCAGAGGAGAAGGCCAAGCGGAACGGCGAGCGACAGGGTCAGCGCCATGATCACCGCGACGGCAAGCAACTCGGTCGAGTGGCCGTGACGGCCACACTGGCCCGTGCGGGACAGCGACTGCCGCCACCGGGCTCCAGCAAGCTCAAGCATCGGTGGAGCCTCCATCGGCGCCGGAATCGGGCGCACCTTCAGCAAGCAGCCGGGCGACGATCGCCCGCTGCTCGGGCGTGAGGGTCTGGACAAGCCCGGTGAGGGCGCCGGCGCCATATCTCTCGAGTGCGTCCCTTACCACCCGGCCACCGAGCTCACCGGCGATCTCCGCCTGATCGCGGGTGGCGTAGAGATAGGCCTTGCCCTGCTTCTGCCGGATCACGTAACCCTTCTCCCAGAGCCTCACGAGGACGGTCATGACCGTGGTGTAGGCGAGGTCGCGACCGTCCCCAGCGAGCCGCGCCAGAACGTCGTTGACTTGCGCCTGCCCAGCCTGGCGCACAGCAAGGAAGACCTGCCGTTCGAGACCAGAAAGCGTTTCAGCGATGTCCCGTCGGTTGTTCATAGCACCACCGTGAAGGCTTGAAAATAGCGGAAGATGTC
>CAYUVT010000001.1:10350-54268 GCA_964448165.1 uncultured Anaerolineaceae bacterium
ATGTCGATCAGCGCTCCGGTGAAGATAAGGATGCCCATCCCCACCATCACGCCGCCCGAGACACGTTCGACCGCGACATAGTGGCGAGCGAGGAAGTGTCGCAATGTACCGAGGCGTTCGAACGCGAGGGCGGCGCCGAGGTGCGGGACGGCCATGCCCAACGCGAACGCCGAGAGCAGAGCAACCCCCAGCCAGAAGTCGCCGAAGACGACCACGCTGGTGAGGATGGCGCCGAGCACCGGTCCGATGCAGGGCGTCCACGCGACCGACTAGGTCGCGCCGACAAGGAACGACCGCGTGTACCCCGGCGCTGCGGTCTGGCCGACACGAAGCTCGAATGACCGCTGGAGTGCGGGCACCCGAAACACCCCCATCTGGACCAGGCCGAAGGCGATGACGATCGTGCCGCCGACCTTGAACAGTTGCGAGCGGATATCGGTCAGCGCGTAACCGGCGAAGCTCAGCCCGGCGCCGATCACCACGAACACCAGCGAGAACCCGGCCACGTAGACGAGCGCGTGCGTCAGTCGCACCCGGCGCGAGGCGGACTGGGCTTCGACGCCTGCAAGATGCGCAAGGAACGCCGGCGTCATCGCGAGGCAGCAGGGCGAGAGCGTGTTCACGGCCCCGGCCACGAACGCGAGTGTGAGCCCTGGGGCGGCGCGGTCGAACCCGAGGATCCAGTCCATCAGCGGCAGGCCCCCGGGTCGTGGTTGCCGGCCCGGATCCCCGCGACGATGCAACGCGCGATATCGGGATCGAGTTGCCCGATCCGGTGGTCGCGGATGATCCCCTGCTCATCGAGGAAAAAGGTCTCGGGGAGTCCCCTGAGCTTGTACGAGCCGGTGACCTCCCCGTACCTGTCGAGCGGCGTGGGGTAGTTGACCGAGAAATTGTTCACGAACTCCCGAGCGATGTCGGCTGATTCGTAGTAGTTGACTCCCAGGATCTGCGCGCTGTCACCCCACTCAGCCTGGAGCGCGACCAGGTCTGGCGTCTCCTTCCGGCAGGGGACGCACCACGTGGCCCAGAAGTTAATGACGACGGGCCGCCCTCGGAATTCCTCCAACCGGATCATCTGGCCTCCGAGGTCCAACAGATGGAACCCTGGGGCAGGCTCCCCGAGCTTGGGCGCTCCTTCTCCTGTCGAGCCGAGGTTCAGCGAGGAGTACTCGCCCCCGATCGACGGCGCGGTCGGCGCGGCATTGATCTCCCGGAACATCTGCACCGCGACAATCCCGGCAACCACAGCGGCGATCGCCAGCACCGGGATGACAAGGTCGCGGAGCACGTTTCGACCGCGACGCTCGGCGGCTTCGTTGGTCTCCGGCGGATCCGGTTCATCGAGCCAGCCGCCGTCCTTGCGGTCGTCGTCCACTTCTGCGCTACTCCGAAGCCCACGTCGCGCCGCCGTCCTTGCTGCGGAAGACGTGTCCCGCGCGGTCGCTTTGAACCGCAACTACTGTGACGTCCACCGGGTCTGCCGGGCTAACCGCGACGATCAGCACCTGGCCCCCTCCGGGCACGGCACGCTCCTGCCACGATGCGCCGCCATCTGTGGACTGGTAGAGCACGTCCTCTCCGCCTGCGTAGACCACATTGGGGTCGCTGGCGGAGGCAGCAACAGCCATCGAGCCTGGCGCCCGGCCGTTTGTGGCAGCGAATTTCATCCCACCGTCGTCGCTACGGAGGATGCCGCTCTGCATGCTCGCTGCATAAACGCGCCCGCCAGGTCCTGCACTCAGGCCCATCACGTCGCCCGGCAGATTGGTTGCGCCCGGGGTCCACGTGGTCCCGCCGTCGTCACTGCGGTAGAGCCCGAAGCGGACCACGTAGGCATAAACCCGGTTCGGGTCGTCCGGGGCGGCAGCGAGGCCGTGGACATCGGTGGCCGGCAGATCCGGGGTAATCCGCTCCCACGTCCGGCCTCCGTCCGCGCTCTTGAAAAACGTGTCATGGCCGGCGGCAAGGACTGTGTTGCCCCCTGGACCGGCGAAGGCCATCCCCATCGCGTCGTCGGTTTCACCCGAGAGGTTCGTCGTGAGCCAGGTCCGGCCACCATCCGTGCTCTGGAGGACGCCGCCGTGATGCCCATAGAGCACGAGGTTCGGATCAACCGGGCTTAGCGCCATCGAGTGAAAGTCGTTCGTCCTGATCTGCGACAGCTCCCCGCCCGCCCCGGAGCCGGACGCAGCGTTGCTGGCCGGTTCGCCTGCCTCAGATCCGCCGCTCGAGGAGGCAAGTCGTATCCCCACGACGACGGCCACGGCGAGGATGACGATGCCGGCGGCACCGAGCCAGAGCCACGGCCGTGACCGCTCGGCCGGGCGATTCGCCTGCCGCCGCGCGGCGCGCCGTTCGGCATTCGTGGCGGTCCGATAGCGCCGCGCGCTCACGAGGCGGCCCGGGAAGCTGCGGTGGAGGCTGTGGGGGCGGTCGGCACCTCGGCGCTCTCGACGGTGCTCGCAGAAAGCTCCAGCTCGAGCCGCTGCTCCTCTACCCTGAGCGCCGCGAGGCGCGCGCGCGCGACTTCCACCGGGCCTTCGCTCTCGGAGTGGTGGCTTGACACGCTGGCGCCCGTGCCGTGGCCCCGCATCGCGAACATCATGACCCCCATCGAGAGCGGGCAGGCCGCCAGCAGGAGCAGAGGCAGGACAGCGAGGGTGGCCCCAGGGGCGAACACCAGGATCGCGACTCCTACCGCCGCCAGCCCCGCCAGGACCTTCCAGTTGAAGCACATACCGAGCGCGTGACGCATTCCCGGCCTCCTCGTGTTACTACAGGATCTGTCGTAGAATACGGTTACGTCTGCGGGGATGCAACAGCACCAACCCGCTCCGCCCGCACCCGAGCAACCGCGATGACCTGTGGCGGGCCGCGTGGACCGATCTCGAGGAACCACGCTGGAGGCGTCTGGTGGCCCGACTTCCCCTGTTCAGGCTCACGGGCGGGAGAGCGTTGCCCGTCGTGCTCATCCTGGGCGCATCGCTGCTCGCGCTGACAGCGGCCTCGTGCGGAGATGACGAGGCCAGGCCGCTGGAAGTCACCTTCGGCGACGAGGGTGTCGTGATCAACGGCGAGCGATGGCCTTACCAGGGCGCCGCGATGTCGCGCGAGATCCCGATGCCGGAATCACGTTGCTCTATGTGGGCTACACGAACTGCGACGACATCTGTCCGACCCACATGGCCATGATCGCGAGAGCGCTCGACGAGCTTCCTCCCGAGGTTCGCACCCGGGTGAGGGTAATCTTCATCACGGCCGATCCCGAACGCGACACGCCGGCGACGCTTCGCGAGTGGCTGGATCGCTTCGATGCGTCGTTCATCGGGCTGACGGGCGACCCTGAGGCCCCTTGTGAAGGTCCAGGAGGCGCTCGGCATGAACCCGGCGGCTGTCGCCCTGCCTGCCGACGAGGACTATGAGCTGAACCATGCTGCCTACGTGCTCGCCTTCCCGGCGGGTAGTCCCACCGCGTTGATCGCTTATCCGGACGGCACGCTGGCCCAAGCCTATCGCGAGGACCTCCAGACGCTCGCGGCCGAGGATTAGCACAACCAAGCGCTCGCCCCCGGTCTTGGTCGTCGTGCGAACTGCCGAGACTGCACGATTGGCGAACAGGCCGCCGAGTTGTTCGGACGCGGGCTGCGAGGTCGGCGCCGCCATCGTGCCGGAAGATCTCAAGAGACTCGCTCGGCGACCACCACGTCCCGGTCGAGGTATTCACCGGGGCCGCCACCGTCCAGGTAGGCCCGGAAGCGGCCCCCGCAGGTGATCAGCGTGATCCATTCGGCCCCAGCGGGCTTCTCAGGCGCGGAGATGAGATCGCCCATGGGGATCGTCGTGACGTCGTAGCGCTGCTTCCGGAACACGCGATAGCGGTACTCCTGACCGTTCGCCATAAGGACCGCGACCTCGTCGCCGGGCTCGAGCTTGGAGAGATTGAAGAAAGGCCCGCGGATGTTCGGCCAGTAGTCGACATGGGCGGAGAACAAAGCGTTGCCCAACCACCCGGGCCGGTCGTAGATGCCGTACCAGCCGACCTTGAGCGGGTCCTTCGGCACGTCGAGCTGGTTCTCGCCCGGGATCAGGCCGATGTTCTCGATGCCCGCGTCAACCTCGAACCGGGGGATCCGGAACCCGACGACCTCCCCGGCGAACGGCTCGGGAGTGGCGGTCGCAGTGGCCTCCTCGGGGACGACGACGATGGGAGTGGACACCGCGCCCGCGGTCGTGGGCACGTCGAACGCGGCGAGCGGAGCGACGGCCTCGGGTTCGCCGGAGCGCGTGGCGCCGAACGCCCAGACGAGGAAGGCCAGCCCGGCCAGGAACGAAGCGACAGTGAGCAGGCGGAAGCGGCTCATCGTACTACGTATCGTAGTATCTGTTCGGGCTCCCGCCAATTCCACGAGGTGGCCAGTGCGGGTTCGATCGGACCCCGAAGTCTGCCCCACATGGGAGGGTGATGCACGACAACGTGTAGTAGATTGGTGGCACCGCCTCCGAGGAGAGCCACGTGGGCATCCAGGCCGGCCGTGTTCGCTTTATCTTAGGCGCAGCAGTCGTCGCAGCCTCCGCGGTCATCCTCGCCGGGTGCGTTAACCACGGTGACGACGCTACGCCCACGCCTGACACCACCAGCCCGCGTGCCGTCGTCGAGCGATTCTTTCACTGGTACGTGAGCGAGCGAAACCTCGGACGCGACCCGATGGCCCGGTCGGCCCTCCAGGCGAACGCGGACGTGACGCAAGAGTTCATCTCATCAATGGAGGCCGTAGCCGCGGGCGGGCGCGACCCGATGTTGTGTTCCGGGGAGATCCCTCACGCCTTCACCGTTGGTGAGCCAGAGGTGTCCGGCACGGCGGCCCGCGTCACCGTAGGCGGCAACCTTGCGGCCTGGAGGATTGACCTCAGGCAGGCAAGTTCGGTCTGGCGCATCACAGCTGTCACCTGCGCCGTCGGGTGAGAGAGCGTCGGGCTACGCCCGCGCTTTTCGGGATCACCGGTTCCCTGACCCGGATTGGCGATGCCTGGTTTTCCTCAGTTGGACGGCGATTCAGGTCGATGCGACCACGACGCCGTGCGGCGAGCCCCTGTGCCGCGATGAGGAGCCAAAGCAGCCCGCTTGGGACCGTGACCACCGCGGAGACGGTCAATCCGAGGGAGGCATAGGTGACCGAGAACAGCAGGAGCAGGACGCCGGTCGGCAAGCTCGTGAGCACGGGCGGCTTCGCGCTGCCGAGGGCCGTTGGCAGGAGAGAGGCGAAGAACACGATCGCCCCGACGGTGAAGACGAGATCCTGCCACGATGCCAAGATACCTCCTCCCACCCACGTCACGTCCCACTCGGCCCGTCCGCGCCGTCCGTGGATGGCTGGTCCGGTGCGACGGCGCCCGCAAGTTGCACGCGGTCGAGGAGCTCCCGGCGGGTGATCAGACCCACCATCCGCCCGTCCGCGAGCACCGGAACCTGGTTGAGCCGGCCATCACCGAGCAGGTGAAGGACATCGAGCGCCGACGTGTCCGTTGAAACCGTTACGACCTTCTCGCGAGGGGTCATGATGCGCTGTGCAGGCGTGGTACTCCATTCGGCACGCGGCACGCGCTGGACGTCCGTCACCGTCAGGATGCCGAGGACCGCGCCGCCGTTCGCGACCATCACCGCCCGTTCCCCCTTCTCCACGATGTAGCTGTCGACCACCTCCTGCACCGGCATTCCTGGCGGGACGCTGACGAAGTCGTCGTGCATGAGGTTCCGGGCGCGAAGTGGGCGGAGGATCGTGTCGAGTTGCAGCTGCGCAGATTCGCCGCGGGCCGCGCCGAGGAGGAACCAGCCGATGAAGCCAAACCAGATGCCGTTCCAAAGGAATCCGTTGAGGACGAACACGAACCCGATGCCCATCAGGCCGTAGGCGAACACTTCTCCAACCCCCGCCGCGGTGCTCGTGGCGCGCCGAAAGCTACGCGTGCGACCCCAGACGATCGAACGGAGGACGCGACCGCCGTCCAGGGGGAAACCCGGCAGGAGGTTGAACACGCCGAGAAGAAGGTTGACGGCGGCCAGGTAGCCGAAGATCGCCTCGACTTTCTCGTTGCTGGCACCGGCCGTAATAGCGACCACGCCGGCGATGGCCGCGATGACCAGGCTCGTTGCCGGACCCACCACGGCGATGGCGAACTCCGTGCGTGCGGTTTCCGGCTGGCGCGCCAGCTGAGAAACGCCCCCAAAGATGAAGAGTGTGATACGCGGCACCGGCACACCGCGACGAATCGCAACGAGCGCATGCGCCAGCTCGTGAATAAGCACCGTGACGAATAAGAGGACGGCCGCGGCCACGCCCACCAGCCAGTAGGCAGTCGTGCTCCACTCTTTGTAGTGGTCGGGGAAGACGCCATCGGCGAGCGTCCACGAAAGAAGCGCGACGATCAGCAGCCAGGAGAAGTGGATGTTGATGTCAATGCCGGCGAGCCGGCATACGCGGAAAGTGGTCCCGTGCATCGGCTATCCGACTTCCACTGGGCGTTCATCGGCGAGCGGCGTATCCTGAGCCGGCGATTGGGGGCTCAACCTTTCTCCCTCTACGCCGGAGCCCTGGAGCGGCCCAGGCGACTACTACACGATATAGTACAAACGCTCGTGGGCCGACGGCCGAATGGACCCAGGTTCGCAGGTCATCCGGGCGATCCTCCGCGCGAGCCGGGCTGCCTGAGGTTGAATGCCCGTTGATGGCGACTGGGCGATATTCGCGGCGCCCAAACCGGCCTTGAAGAACGACTCAGAGGGATGCGAGGGTCCCCGCTACATCAGGAGGTGGGAGGTGCCTACCGCCGCGCCGACCGCGACCAGGTGAGCGACCACAGCGGGCAGGACCAGTCCCGCGGCGAGGGCGAGAAAGCTGCGCGTTGGAGCTTGCGGGAGGGGCGTCTCGGGGTGAACGAGGCGCGTTAGACGAAGCTCGACGTTCGCTCCGGTGACGCCAGCGGCCGCGGAATGGGCCGGCGGCAAGGCTGCGGCGGCAATCGCCTCGAAGAGCTCGCGACGGCGCGCGCCATTGCGGATGGCATAGTCGTCCGCTTCGCACTCTGTCCGGAGCGTCTCGGTCTCAACCGCATTGGCCACCCAGGGCAGAAACGGGAACGCCCGGCCAGTTGCCCGCAGCAGCAGTCTCCAGAGCACGTCCCTGTTCAGCTGGTGCGCCCGTTCGTGCAGAAGCGCCGCGCGCAACTCGGCATAGCCTAGTTCCCGCTCAGCCCCCTGGCTCACGAAGACTGTGGGCCGCAGCCCACCAGCCGTAAAGATCACGATTGCATCCGAAGGAAGCACGCGGTAGTACAGGCCGTCAAGGCGAGCGGGCGTGCTGGTCCGCGTGAGCTGCCGGAGATCGCCGACTCCGCGTGCTGTCCGGATCAAAGAAAAAAGGAACCCGGCCGCCGGCAGGGCAGACACCAGCGCGAGCGTCAGGAACCCGAAGACCCGCGGGTGCGAGAACTCGATCGAAAGGTTGGAGAGCCCAGCGGCATAGAGGTGTGTGACCGCGGGATGGACCGTCGCCACCGGCGCAAGCATCAGCGCGACCGCGAGGGCCAGGAGCGCGAGCCGGCTGCCGCGGCTCACGGATCGATGTCCGTCAGGTGGGCCCTGAGCTGAGCCAGGAACGTCGGGTTGAGTCGTTCGGCCTCCAGCAGGAAGGCCGAGAGGCCGGCATCGCCAAGCTTCACCATCGCGCCCGCCAGGAATTCCCCACGGCGCTCGGAGAACTGCTCACGCGACATTGTCGGTGCGTACACGTGCGCTTTCCCCTCGCCGCGGCGCGCAACGAGGCCCTTTTTGTGCAGGCGCTGCAGGACCGTAAGGATCGTGGTGTAAGCGAGACCTCTCGGATTACCGACCTCCGCGAATACCTCAGGGGTGGCTAATTCGCCCTTGTCCCACAACGCCGCAAGGACCTGTGCCTCGAGCTCGCCAACGGATATCGACTGTGCAGGCTCTTTCTCCGGGTTCATGACCTCATCGTAAGGCATGTCCTCCTCCTGCTGGACGGCCCACTTGGTACACGGGGAATTGGCCACTCGACCGTAGCCGCGGCACCGATCCCGGCTCACGCTAACGATGGTGATACGACGGGGCGTAGTATTGCATGACGATGCCCGAGGCGGCTCGTCTTGTGCGGCCTTGTGCCGGCCCCGGCGAGCCGCATCAATGCGGCGCGCGGACGGCCGCCGGGCAGAGCAAGCGCCGATCGCCGCGAAAGGAGCAGTTGCATGTGGGGAGCACACGAGGGAATGGGATGGTGGATGCTGTTCGGTGGCGTTTTCTGGGTGTTATTCATCGTGACCTTGGTGTACCTGTTCACGAGCGCATTCGACCGCAGCTCTGGCACGACGGAGACACGATCAGACACACCACTGGAGATCGCGAAGCGCCGGCTCGCAGCCGGCGAGATCTCCCATGAGGAGTTCGACCGGCTGCGCGAGAAGCTTCGCTAGGCCTGGGTCGCAGCAGCGGCGGATCGTCAGCGTGCCGGAGAGACCGGCAAGGGAGTAGTGACAGATGCAATCCACAGGGACAGCGACACCGGGCCAGCAGCGAGCGCTCGTCTTGCTGGCCGTCGTACTGCTCCTCGGCATGCTGGTCGGGATCGCTGGCATGGCCATGTGGATGGCCGCCGCATGGCCCGGCGGCTGGGGCTTCGACCACATGAACAGGATGATGGGCGGAGGGGGACGCGACAGCTCGCGCGACACGGCTGTACAGGGTTCGTTGGCCGAGACCATCAACATCGAGGACTTCGCCTACTCCCCCGGTAACCTTGAGGTGCCCGTGGGGGCGAGCGTGACCTGGATCAACCGCGACAGCGCGCCGCACTCGGCAACTGACCGGGACGGCTCCTGGGACACGGGGCTCCTGGCGCAGGGAGAGCGGGCCACGCTCGTCTTCGACGCACCCGGCACCTTCGACTACTACTGCACCGTGCACCCGAACATGAAGGCGCAGCTCGTTGTGCGTTAAGACGGACCAAGCCGCTCATCAATTGAAGGGGGCGCCCGTGAGGACACGAACCAGACCGCCGAGGTCCGAGCTTCTGTCAGGGACCGATGAATCTGCCTGCCTGGTCGTCGAGCACGTGGGCGGAGCGACGGTGACCCAGTATGAGCCGGACATGAATGCCAAAGGTCAGGGTAGGGTAGGGATCCGGTCCGGGTTCGCACGATCGAGCTTTGGCGGCGATTGAGATGACTCCCATCTATGCGCTTGCGGCGGGCGCGGATTCGGCCATGCTGGCCAGCTTCGCGGCGCATCGTCACCCGGTGAGGCAGGTCCGGAGTTCCCAATGAAACGGGTTGCCGTGCTAACCAGTGGCGGCGACGCGCCCGGGATGAACGCTGCGATACGCGCCGTCGTGCGGAGCGGCATTCACAATGGTTGGGAGCTGGTCGGCGTGCGACGTGGCTACGCCGGGCTCATGTCCGGCGAGTTCGTGCCGCTCCGTGCGAGGGATGTCGGCGGGATCATCCACCAGCCAGGGACCATGCTCGGGAGCGCTCGAGCCGCTGGCTTCAGGACCGCCGAAGGGCGTGAACAGGCCATCGAGCAGCTGGACTCTCACGGGATCGGCGGGCTGGTAGTGATCGGGGGCAACGGCTCGCAGGCGGGCGCCGCGGCACTTAGTGAGCTGGGCGTAGCTGTGGTTGGAATCGCGTCGACGATCGACAACGACCTCCATGGATCGGATCAGAGTATCGGGGTGGACACGGCGCTGAACATTGCGCTTGAAGCGCTCGATCGTTTGAGAGCTACTGCTTCATCCCACGAACGCGCTTTCCTTGTCGAAGTCATGGGCCGCGATTGCGGATATCTCGCGCTCGTCGCAGCTATCGCCGGTGGGGCGGAGGCTGTCGTCATCCCGGAAGTCGATCGCGACCCGGATTCCGTCGTGCAGGAGCTACAGGCGGCGTACGAGCGGGGCAAGTCCCACGGGCTGGTCGTAGTCGCTGAGGGAGCGAGGTATGACGCGGAGGCGATCGCGCGGCACGTCAGGGAGCACCAGGATCAGGTCGGCTTCGAGCTGCGCGTGACGAAGCTCGGGCATGTCCAGCGCGGCGGAACTCCCACCGTCTTCGACCGATTGCTGGCCACCCAGCTCGGTGCCGCCGCCATCGACCAGCTCCATCTCGGCGCCGCTGGCAGACTCGTCGGCATCCTCGGCGGGCGAGTTGCCACGACCCCGCTTGGCGAGGTTGCGAGCAAGACGAAGGAGCTCGACCACGGCCTGCTTGAACTGGCCCGCGTCCTCGCAGACTGAGGGGAGGCGCGCCGCTGCTTACCCGGCCTGAGCCCGCAAACCTGCGGCACACGCTGGTGCTTCGGGGTCTGGCGCCCGTTCGCGAACCCAATCCTTCACTGACCGTCCACTGCCACGGACGCTTCTACGACTTATCGTCGTACGAAGAGATCCCCCCGAGAGGAGCAACCAATGCTTCACCTGATCATCCGGCCGTTCATCCGGCTGCTGGCCACGAGCCCGGAGATCGAGCGGCTCCCCTTCGTGCAACGGCCGCGGACTATGGCCGCGACCTGGGCCGGGCTCCTCGTCTGCAAGGTCGGGGCAATGGTCCTGCTGTCGCCCGCGATCGGGGCAGAGCTATTCGTCGCGACGCTTGTCGCTGGGATCGCTGCGACGTACGTCCGCTTCGGCCTGGGGCGGTCAATCGAAAGGGTCAATGGGGCCACGACGAGCCGTGGTTCGAAGGCGACCAGCATCACCCAGTCGGCGAACCCACTCGCTTCGCCCGTGCGGGCGTAACTGCCGATGACGTAGGGGCCCTCCGGCATCTTCCCACGATCTGGGGCACATCGAGCCAAGTACCCGGTTGTGCGGAGAATCCGGCGACTCCTTCTCGCTGGAAACGGCCTCGCGGCGGTCATGCTGGCCGCCCAGGAAGGTGAGCGAATCGGCATCACAGTGCATACGCGTGCTCGACGTATTGTTGCGCCATGCGATGCGCGTTGAAGAACGAACCATTGATGGCGATTGTCTGCTTCATGATGCGTGTCCACACGTCTGGGGTGCCGTAAAAGGCAGGCAGGACCGCATCCTCCAGCTTCGCGTATAAGTCCGCGCTGTCCGCGCGATCGGCCTCCTCCCCGTCCAAGGGATCGACCGCACCGATGGACCAGCCGGTGACACCCTCGACGTGACCCTCACGCCACCAGCCATCGAGCACGCTGAGGCTCGGCACCCCGTTCAGCGCCGCCTTCATCCCTGAAGTCCCGGAGGCTTCGAGGGGCCGCAGCGGCGTATTCAGCCACACGTCGGCGCCGGCGGTGAGCTTGAGCGCGAGATCGAGGTCGTAGCCCTCGAGATACACGACGGGGAACTCTGCTCCGAGCCGTTCGGCGAAGGCCAGGACCTCGCGGATGACCTCCTTGCCTCCGCCGTCGTCCGGGTGGGCGATGCCCGCGAACACGAGCTGGAAGGGGCGGGTGCGCGCTATGGCGCGCAGGCGCTCGATGTCGCGAAAGATGAGGGTCGGACGCTTGTAGGCGGTTGCCCTCCGTGCGAAGCCGATGGTGAGGATGTTCGGATCCAGCCGGGCGCCGGCGCGGATCTCGGTTTCCTTGAGCAACGCACCCTTGGCTGCCACGTGGGCCGCCTTCAGTTCGGCATCTGGGAGCGCTGTCGCATTGCGGAGCATCCAGGGGTCGCTTCGCCAGCCGGGGATACGCCGGTCGAACAGCGCCTGGATGGGGCGGCTGGTCCACCGCTGCGAGTGCACGCCGTTCGTGATCTGATGGATCTCGTACTCGGGGAACATCGAACTCGAGACTTCGCGGTGGCGAAGGGCGACGCCGTTCACGTAGTGGCTGAGGTTCAGGGCGAGCGCCGTCATGTTGAGGTCGCCGCTCCCGGCCAGCATCTCCAGGACGGAGTCGTCGATGAAGCCCGGCAGGAGGTCGTGCAGCAGTGCACGGTCAAAGCGGTCGTGCCCGGCGGCGACCGGGGTGTGCGTGGTGAACACGCAGCGACGACGTACGTCAGCGAAGTCCCACTCGCCGCCGCTCGCCACGCGCTGGCGCAGCAACTCCACCGGGACGAGAGCCGCGTGACCCTCGTTGAGGTGGAAGGTGGTCAGGCCGCTGCAGCCCAGAGCCTGGAGCAAGCGAACACCACCCAGCGCCAGCACGATCTCCTGCGCCAGCCGGTAGCGACGATCACCTCCGTAGAGGTGGTCTGTCAGCGTGCGGCTCCAGGCATCGTTCTCGGGATGATCCGTGTCGAGGAGGACGAGTGGCACGACGTGCTCTCCAGACCCGACGAACGACGTTTGCCACCCGCCGACGTGGACGTCCTGGCCTTCGACCTGGACGGTGGTCTCGACTGGGAGTCGCTGGAGGGACGCTTCAGGCGACCAGGGGGAGCGCTCGTCCTCCTGTGCTCCGTCCCGAAGGCGTTGTTTGACATACCCCATGTGGTGGACGAGCGAAACGCCAACCACGGCCACGCCGAGGTCGGCGCAGGCCTGCAGGTGGTCGCCGGCGAGGACGCCGAGGCCGCCGGCATAGGTCGGCGCGTTGGACCGGAACGCCACCTCCATCGAGAAGTACGCGACGCGGACGGAGGACCATGCGAGCGGGACTGCCGCGGTTCCAGGTCGACCGTAGGCGGCGCCGCGTCGCTCGAACTGGCGCCTGCAGAACTCCGAGCAGAAGAAGAAGGTCTCGCCGTCCCTCTCCACTGGCAGCGCCGCCGCGGACTCGATCGGCATCTGGCAGACCGGGTCGGTGACTGTCATGCTCAATCGCCTCCCCCGACTCCTTCTTGCGGTACGTCAGGCCGAAGCGGGCGAGGCTGTCGAACGGGCGGCGTGAGCCCGCGGGCCGATCAGCACGACCGGGAGGGGCGATTGCCGCATGACCTCCTCGGCGACGCTGCCCACGAGCGTATGCCTGATGCCGCTGCGTCCGTGGGTCCCCATCGCGATCGCGTCCGCGCCCAGGGCCTTGGCCGTCTCAAGGATGGCCTCCGCCGTGCGGTCGGAGAAATCGACGTGGATCGAGGCGCCTGCCCCCGCCAGGTCTCGAGCCGCTACCTGCCGCAGGTAGTCCTCTCGCTCGGATCGCGCCCGGGCAAGCGCTTGTCCCCGGTATTCGACAGTCATCGGCCGTTGATCCCCGACGGCGGCTCTGAGCCCGCCATACTGGTCGCCACCGACCGCGGGGATGTGGCCTGGCTCTGTCCCCTCAGGCTCAAGAAACTCGGCGGAGCTCGACCGCTCGGCACGGCTATGAACCTCGTCGGGGTGAATCACCGAGAGAAGATGGACTTCCATCGTACCCGCGCGCGCCCAGGTCTCCATCGCGCGGGCCGCGCTCTCGCCGATCTCACTCATATCCAAGGCGACCAGGACTCGCATGGCGAACCTCCTATAATTTGCTCGATCCCGTGTCGGCTGCAGCTGGAGGCGCGGCGGCTTCGGCCTCGCGCGCCGGGGCCGCTGCCGGTTGGGCGACAGGGTCGGTCTCGGCCAGTAGTTCCTTCTCCGCTGCGAGCCAGTCGTCGAGGTCGTGTCCGTCCGCGCAGCCACGCGCACAGTAGAGCTCGTACGCGCGTCGCTCGATCGCGCTCGGATCGACGAAAAGGTTCTCCGGCATCAGCTTGCCCTCCTCCCTGGCATCGGGCTTATCGGTGTCTCGGCCCCGGGTAGAGCAGGGCTCGGGTCAGCCGGCGCCTGGAGCGCTTGTTCGCGGCAGGCTCGGCAGCGGCTGCGCATGGCGCGCCCGGATGCGACATCGACGATCCAGGCGGCCGGGTGACCGCACGCGCCCCGGCGCTCGTTCCGTGAATCCTCACACCTGGGCACCTCCGGCACCCAATCCCGACGCGCCGCCTGAAGTCTACGACGGACGTAGGAGGACGACAATTGAACATCGCGGGGACGGAGGACACGTCCGAATGCTCCGCCGCGAGGGGGCCGGGTGGACCAACTCCGACGGCCACGGGGCAACGGCGTGGCACTGCGAGCTGATAACACCTTCGGCCCGGCTCAGGGCTGCGTCCGGACCAGCAGCACGGGTCTGTCCGCCGCCCGCATGACCGCGTCTGCGGTGCTTCCGAGGGCCAGGCGGCGCACGCCCCCGCGCCCGTGCGTGCCCATCACGATGATCCCGCATCCATGCCGGTCCGCGTAGTCGAGGATCACGTCGAGCGGGCGCCCTTCGGCGACCGAGTGTGTCTCACCAGGGTGTTCTACTGCCCCGAGATACTCTTCGGCCCAGGCGGTCAGCTGTTCGCGGGCGTCATCTATGCCATAGGCGGGCCAGGGCATGCCGATCTGGCCGAGCAGGTCGACGGCCCGCAGCAGGTGGATCTCGGCGCCGAGCGCGGCCGCTAGATCGCGGGCTTCCGCCAGGGCAAGCTCCGCCGTAGCCGAGCCGTCGAGCGGCACGAGAATGCGAGCGACCGGGGGGCGACTCGAGGCGGGATGGACCACGAGCGCAGATCGTGTCGCCGTGCGGATCAGGGAGTCGGCGATGCTGCCCATGGTGAAGCGACGGAGGCCGCCGCGGCCGTGCGTCGTCAACGCCACAAGCCGAACGTCGAGCTCATCGACTGCGGCACGCAGCTCCGACTGGACGTGTCCTGAACGAACTTCCTCCGTCACAGCCACCCCAGCGAGGTCCGCCCGCTGAGCGACCCGACGGAGGTAGGACCGAAGCTCCCCTTCGACCGCTCCGGCCACCGGCCGGTGATGAAGTGCCACTCGCTCCAACACGTGGTGGCCAGCGTCCCACACCGTCAGGAGCTTCACGGAACAGTCGTACGCGCGGGCGAGGTACGCAGCCCAGGGAAGCGCCTCCTCAGCCAGCGTCGACTCGTCCAGCGGTACCACGATCGTCGGCATGCCTTCTCGTCTCCTCGGGACTCAGCCGGCGGGAGTGGTCGGTGAACTTCGCGACGTCGCCCGCAGGAGGCGCCCGATGAGCGCGGCAACCACCGCCAGGACGGCCGCGAGCAGCCACACCCACAGGTCGACGATGATCCACGCGAGCCACCCGACCGTGACAGCGCCGAGGACGAGGAGGGCGACGCTGGCGATATCCCTCCCGCGCCGGCCGGCGCGTTTCCAGAGCCACGGCCCGAGCCACCCGTCGGCGCCGTACTTCCCGGCTCCGCTCCCCAGGAAGACGATGGCGAGCCCGAGCACGACGAACGGCGGATTCGTCGAAGAGGTGCCCGACCAGAGGAAGGCGAGGTTCATCGCCACCCCAGCCAGCGCTGCCGGGCGAGTGAGGACGCCAGCGATCAGGGCCACCCCGACAAGCAGCTCGCCGTAAGCGACGAGGTAGGCCAAGGCCTCGGTGTTCGGGAGGAAGACCCGATCGATGAGGTCGTGCCACCAGTGCGGGACCTCCGGGTGCGGCCCCTGGGTCGACTTCGCGATCGCGCCATTGAGGAATCCCTCCACGGCCGCGCCGGTCGGGCTTGCCGTCCAGCCAGAATCGCCGATCTTCTCCCAGGCGCCGCGCACCCACTCGATCCCGAGGATCAGCCGGATGAAGAGCCATGCCGCAGGGGTGAATGTTCGCAACTCCTGTCTGGTGAATCGCATCTGCGCCTCCTTCCTGAGACGGGTTACTTCGCCATCGACCCACCCGTCAGGTGACGCTCTTCGAAGGGGAACGTGTCGAACGATCGGCAGTGACGAGGCGGGCGCGTTTGCCCATGTACTCCACCCGCGAGATGAGGTTCACACGTGCCGCCCGCTTGTGATCGCCTCGAACAACCACCCAGGGCGACTGGGGCTGTGTGTCCCGCGCAGCATATCGTCGCGGGCCTCGGTGTAGGCCGACGACTTCTCGATCGCAAGGTCGTCGATGGGGCTCAGCCTCCACTGCTTGAGGGGGTTCGTCTTGCGGTCGCGAAGGCGGCGCTCCTGTTCCTCGCGCGTGATGACGAGGTAGTACTTGAAGAGGCCGATCCCGGCGCGGATGAGCAGCTCCTCGAACTGCGCGACATCGCGCATGAACGCCTCGTACCCGGTCTGCGAGCAGCACCCCATGACGCGTTCGACACCGGCCCGGTTGTACCAGCTGCGATTGAAGACGACGATCTCGCCGGCCGCTGGCAGATGCGCCACGTAGCGCTGGAAGTACCAG
Organism: uncultured Anaerolineaceae bacterium; assembly: GCA_964448165.1. Classification (GTDB taxonomy): domain Bacteria; phylum Chloroflexota; class Dehalococcoidia; order Tepidiformales; family Tepidiformaceae; genus Amarobacter. Next base: position 26,510 of record CAYUVT010000001.1, read on the forward strand.
GAGGCGGTGTCCCTATCAGCCGGCTTGCCCAGGGCGACGACCCTGGTCTCGCGCGGACTGAGATGCTGGACGAAGCGCTTCGCCACGCCGTCCTTGCCGGCGGCATCCCTTCCTTCAAGCACTACGAGGAACCGGGCGGCGCCGATGCTGCAGCAATCGCGCTGGAGCTTCACGAGTTCGACCTGCAGCTCGCGGAGCGCCTTCCGGTACCCGCCACTATTGCCTGTCTTGGCGGAGTGCTCGTCGGTACGCACTCGCTTGCGCGACGGCTCCGTCGCTCTCACTTCGCTCCCTTGGGACGTTGCCGTTGTGGATTTCTCAGTCATCGGGGACCGCACCCCTGCAGCGCGCGCCCCTCGCGCCGCTCACGATGGCGACCGTCAGGGGCCAGGTGATGAACGGCCCAGACAGACGACCAGGGAGGCTCCAGCGCTGCATGCCACCATCAGCATGCGAATTCGCGGCAACGCCGCCGGACCCGTGACCGTGCTCCATTTGTTCCATACGACCTCCGTCGTAGTTTACAGCCGAAGGTCGAGCAGCATCCCCCGCGGCCACCAGGGCCGAAGCCCGCTCAACCGCTGGCCGCTCGCAGGCCAGCGAAGGGTTGGTCGTACCGTGCGGACGATGGAACTGTCCAGTGCGACCACGGAGGCCCACCCCACATGTCTCACCCGCACAGCGGCACCTCGATCTCGGAGTCACGCGCTGGAACGCTTGGTCATGCCACGCCTCCTCCTGCTGGCTGGGGGGCCGAACGGCCTCAGCCGCGTCGCCAAGCCTATCGTTGGCGTACGACTTGTAGTAGTAATATGCCCGTCCGGTAGCGTGCGTCTGCCGCCGTCGTGCGCAGGGGCGCCGGGGCGTTCGGACGGGAGCGGGAGTGAAGGAAGGTCCGGTCGATGACACAGCAAGCGACGGATCCCGATGGCGGCCGAGTGTGGCGCTGGATTGACTCGCGGCTGGGGCTAGGGAGCCTCGCCTATCCGATCCCCGCCCATGCGAATAACGTCCTCTACACGCTCGGGGGCATCACTCTCTTCGGCATCCTCGTCCTGGTCGGCAGCGGGATCTACCTCACCCAGTTCTACCACCCCGACCCCACCCAGGCGCGAGAGAGCATCGCCTACATCATCACCACCGCCCGACTCGGCGAGTACGTCCGCGGGCTGCACTTCTGGATGGCGAACCTCGTGGCGATCACCCTCCTCCTGCACCTCGTGCGGGTCTTCGCCACCGGGCGCCACGGGAGCTGAACTGGGTCGTCGGCGTCGGGCTGCTCGGTGTCATGCTTCGGCCTCGTCTTCACGGGGACGGTCCTCAAGTGGGACCAGGAAGGCTGGGAGGCACTCCAGCACAACCAGGAGGTCGGCGAGCTGCTCGGCGGCGCCGGCGTCTGGTTCACGCCAGAGTTCACCGACAGTACCCCGATCCTGGATCGGCTCTTCATCGCGCACATCGCGATCCTCCCGTTCTTGCTCGGAGGCCTCGCGCTGGTCCACATGCTGCTCGTGAAACACCACGGCATCTCGGCGCGGCCGGGCGAAGCGATCACCCACCCCGGGCACACGGATGCGCGCGAGGCAATGGAGCGCGAAGGCTACCGACCCTTCACGAGCCACCTGGTTCACATCGTGGGCTGGGGTCTCGTGGTAGCGGCGGCGGGCAGCCTCCTGGCCTTGGTCTTCGGGGCACCCCTCGGGGAGATCATCGACCCCAGCGAGGAGAAGACGAAGCCGCTCTGGATGTTCCTGCCCCTCTATCCGTTCGAGGACTGGTTTGGCATCAGAGCGCTGCTCTGGCTGCCGGTCGTCGCCCTCGTGGTGCTCGCGGCCGTGCCATGGATCGACCGGTTCAGGTCGAGCGCGCTGCGGCCCCGCGCGCCGCTTCTCGTCGCTGGTATCGCCATCATCCTGGCGCTGGTCGGGCTTGGCATCTACGGACAAGTCTCCGCGCCTGCCGAGCACGTGCCGGGGGTTGAGGAGGAGAACACGGGATGAGGCTGCTCGGCACGTTTGTTGTCCTGCTCGCCGTCGGCAGCGGCGCCCTCACCGTTGCCTGGGAGAGCCTCGCGCAGGCCGGCAACGGGCGGGTGACCGATTCAGTCGCCGGCCTGGCGGGCGGTGCCATTGCCTTGATCTCCCTGGTCCTCCTTTGCCGCATCGTGTACCGCGTTTCGCGGCCCACGCGACCCGAGGGATTGTAGAGATGCGAACGCTCGCGGCCATCGCCGTCCTCGTTGCGATTGGACTGCTCCCCGGCACTGTGGCCGCGCACGGTGACTCCACCGTCGCGGTAGCCGGGCATCCTCATGCAGATGGGCCGATTGAGGTAGAGGGAAGCGATTTCGAAGCCAACGAGGTCGTAACGCTCCAGCTGCGCAAGCAGGGGCAGGCGCCGGTGCTTCTGGGCTCGGTCCCGGTCGAGCCTGACGGCACATTCGAAGTAACGCTCCACGTGCCGGCGGAGGTGCGTCCAGGTCTCTACGAGCTTGTCGCCAATGCAGGGGACGAAAGCACGTCGGCGGAGGCGACGATTCTCGAGCCCCCGGGTGGGGCTATCTCGGGCTCCGGTGGGCCTCCGCTCGAAGACATCAGCAACGATCGGCCCGTGGCGGAGACTGCGGCCCTGGCAGTCGTCACCGCCACCGTGGCCGCGGCAGGCGCAGGCATCATCCTGCTTGGCCACCGGAAGAGGCCACGTCCCTTCACGTCCTAAACAGCCGAGACGTCCAGATGGACTCCGGACACCGCCCCGATCGGCCTCCGCGAGCGCTGCCCCACGCTGGTATAGTCCGCCTACTACGGAGGTAGTGGTGCAACGACACGAGCATGATGACGAAGCGGGTCCCGAGCCACGGCGGTGGCTCAAGGGCGGGGCCACTCAAAGGAGGTCAGCAGTGCATCGGAAGCCAGCAACGCGATTAGGGAGCGACGCGGGGTGGCTCTGGCGTGCTATCCGCGGGCTGCTCGTTGGTATCGGGACGCCTATGGAGCCTCTCCCTATACCGATCGAGATTGACCGGACGGGCGATGTCGACAGTGAGGCGCTCCGGCGCGACCAGAGCCGCTGGTAGCGACGTTCGAGTGTCCTAACCAGGGCAGAGAGAGGAGAGACGGGTAGCTCGAAAACGAGGGACCAGAAGATGAATCCGCTGAGAAACCAGCGTGGGACGACCCGAGCGTCTGGTCCGCGTCTCGAGGCGTCTGCTACGGTCGTGGGCCTGGTACTTCTTTGCTCGTGGCCAGCGACGCATTGTGGTGGGCGGTCACCCTTGAGATCGCAGCGACCGCCATCGGCATTGAATTCATCTGCACGGGCCTCAAGCGCTAATGCTGGCAGCATCAATGCGAGCGATGGCGTGGACGACGGCCTGGCGAAGCGCCGTGGGCTGCCAAACGACGAGGAGAAGGCTAATGAGGATTGCGGTCATAGCCCCGCTCGTTGAGGCTGTCCCTCCGGAGCGTTACGGCGGCACAGAGCGTGTGGTGTCGGTTCTGACGGAGGAACTGGTGAGGCGGGGCCACCAGGTCACACTGTTCGCCAGCAGTGATTCCCGGACGAGCGCCGAGCTGATTTCCTCCGGGCCAAGGTCCTTGCGCGTGAACGGAGACGACCTCCTGCCTGCCGCATGGACGCTCTTGCAGCTTTCGGACGTGTTCGCATCGGCCAGCGAGTTTGACATCATCCACAATCACGTTGACTGGCCGGCCTTTCCATTCGCCCGGCTGGCGGCCACGCCAACGGTCTCAACCATGCACGGCCGCCTGGACCTACCATCCATCCGCAACACGTTTGGCCGCTTTCCCGAGCAACCGCTGGTCTCCATCAGCAGGGCGCAGAGCGAGTACCTGCCCGGCGCGAACTGGCTGGCGACCGTCCACAACGGAATAGCGCTGGATCACTTCCATTTCCAGCGGGAGCCAGGCGACTATCTGGTCTTCCTTGGACGGATCAGCCCCGAAAAGCGGCCTGACCGAGCAATCGAGATCGCCGGCCGTGCCGGCATGCGGCTCGTCATAGCGGCAAAGGTCGACCCCGTGGACAGGGACTACTACGAGTGCGAGATCGCGCCGCTGGTTCACCGTTCGCCCTGGGTCGAATTCATCGGCGAAGTGGACGAGGCCGAGAAAGACGAGCTTCTCGGCCACGCCTATGCCTATCTGTTTCCCATCGACTGGCCAGAGCCGTTCGGCCTTACCATGGTGGAGGCGATGGCGACGGGCACGCCCGTCATCGCCGCTCGCGCGGGCTCGGTCCCCGAGGTCGTGCACGACGGCGTGACCGGTTTCATCTGTGACGACACGGTCGAAATGGCAAGGGCGGTTGAGGACGTGAGTCGCCTGAACCGCGCTTCCTGCCGTTTGCGAGTAGAGCAGTGCTTCTCCGCTCAAGCCATGACGGACGGCTATGAGGCGGTGTACCGCCGCCTGGCCGGTCGTGACCGGCGGGCCTCGGGCCAGCTGTTCGCCGGCACCCGGGTGAATGGCGCTGCGAGCCCGGCCGTGGCTGAGGCGGGCCATCCAGCTGCAATCCTGATGGACGATCAGCAATGAGCTTCGCGATGAGGGGGCCCTTTGCTGGCTCGGGCCAGCCGCCGCCCCTCCGCCATCGCGGGAGGTGGAACCATAGCTCGACAGCGTTCAATCGATGATCTCCTGGCACCACCCTCCGACCCGTCCTGGTTTCTTGACGAGGATGGCTATGAGCCGGCCCTGGAGCACGAGGTGGAGTCCCGATTCGCCGTAGGCAACGGCTTCCTCGGCGTGCGGGGATCGCTGGAACAGCCCACGCGGTTTTCCCGGCCCCGGACCTATGTGGCGGGATTGTTCGTTGGATCGGAAGCTCGGCCGCCCGTTCCAGAACTGGTCTCGGCGCCAGACTGGCTGCGGCTGCGCGTGCTGGTCGACGGAGAGGAGCTCTCTCTCGAAGACGGTCAGACGCTCGATCACGGCCGGACGCTCGACTTTCGCAGGGGTGTGCTGCACAGCCGACTGGAACAACGAGCTCAATCCGGCGTCACCGTTCGAGTCCGCGGCCTGCGGTTTGCATCGCTGTCAGAGCGGGTAGTGGCAGTCCAGCTCCTTGGGATTGACGTGGACAGGCCGGCACGGCTGCGCCTCGAACTCGTCCCGGGCCAAAGCTCCGAGGCCCTTGAGGTGAGGAGCCGCGGATCGGGCATAGCAGTCTACGCGCTCCGAAAACGGCCGGATCGACTGGCCATCGGCTCGAGGTCGCTCCTGCAGGTGGACGGCACCGCCCTCAGTAGCTCCGGCGCGGAGCCAGGACCTATGAGCTGGTCCTGGGATGCCAGGCCCGGACGCGGAGCCCGTTTCTCGCGGATTGTGGCCTTCGCCCGCGCCGAGTCGGAAGAGGCGGCCGCTCGCCGAGCAAGCGCGCACCTGGCAGCATCACCGGACGACCTCCGACGACGGTACGGCCGACACGTTGCGACCTGGCGCAGGCGCTGGTTGGAGAGCGATGTCCTCATCGAGGGTGATGAGGCGAGCCAGAAGGCGGTTCGCTTCGCAATCTATCATTTGATCAGCGCCGCGAACCCTGACGACGATCATGTCTCGGTGGGTGCAAGGGCGCTCAGCGGCGACGCCTACAAGGGCCACGTGTTTTGGGACACGGAGATCTTCCTTCTACCGTTCTACACGTTCACCTGGCCGAAGGCGGCGCGCGCCATGCTCATGTACCGCTATCACACCCTGCCCGCAGCGCGCGCAAAGGCGGCGCACCTGGGTTACCGAGGTGCGCTCTATGCCTGGGAATCTGCCGACACCGGCGCGGAGACCACACCGCCTTTCGCCCTCGGGCCACAGCGACAGGTCATCTCTATCCGGTCCGGCGTCCTGGAGCACCATATCAGCGCCGATGTTGCTTACGCCGTTTGGCAGTACTGGCAGGCGACGGCCGACAGCGCCTTTCTGATCGCGGCCGGGGCTGAGATCCTCCTGGAAACGAGCCGCTTCTGGGCGAGCCGCGCTCTGCTGGAGGCTGATGGCCGGTACCACATCCGCGGCGTCATCGGGCCCGACGAGTACCACGAAGGCGTCGACGATAACGCCTACACGAACGTCATGGCCGCCTTCAACATCGAATGCGCCCTGGAAGCAGCGGCGCTCCTCAGGCGACGATGGCCAGCTCCTTGGAGAGAGCTCAGCTCGCGCCTCGCGCTCACCGAGCAAGAGCTCGCTCTCTGGCGCGAGGTGCAAGAAGGACTGGTCACGGGTTTCGATGCGAGCACAAACCTGTTCGAGCAGTTCAAAGGGTTCTTCTCTCTGGAGCAGGTAGACCTCCGAGCTTACGCCAGCCGCACGGCACCTATGGATGTCGTGCTCGGGCCGGAGCGCACGCAGCTCTCGCAGGTGATTAAGCAGGCCGACGTTGTGATGTTGCTGGCCTTGCTCCGCGATCGTTATGAGCGGGCCGTGCACGAGGCCAATTTTCGCTTCTACGAATCGCGGACTGGCCATGGCAGCTCACTCAGCCCACCCGTACACGCCGTCGTCGCGGCCCGACTGGGAGAGGTGGACCTGGCCAAGCGGTTCTTCGACGAAAGCGCCGCGATCGATCTCGACGACACGATGGGAAACGCGGCCGGCGGCGTCCACATCGGCGCCCTGGGCGGGCTCTGGCAGGCCGCCGTCCTCGGCTTCGCCGGCCTTGAGCTTGAGAAGGGCGGCCTCCGGTTGCACCCGCACCTGCCGCCCGGCTGGCGGACACTGAGCTTCCCCGTCCAATGGCGCGGCAGGCTTGTTCGAGTCGAGGTAGAAGCGGAGGCGAAGCGCCTCTGCGTGAAGCTCGAGCGCGGCCAGCGAATGGAGATTAGCATCGGCCCCTTGCGGCGCCGTCTTGAACCCGACAAGGGTCTCTCATTCGTGCAGGTCACAGATGGAAGCTGGGAGGAGGCCGCGCATGGCGGCTAAGCGCGCTCATCAGAAAATTGTCGTTGCCTGGGATGGATCGCAGCCGTCTGCTACTACGTTCCCGCTTGCCAACATCGTGGGTTCGCAGTTGGGCGCTGACGTCGAGATCCTCCACGTCCTCGAGCCGGGAGCTTCCCCCGAGGAGTTTGCCGCGGCTGTACGCAAAGTCGGGCTCGACGGTCTGGAAGCTTCCATGCTTCGTGTCGAAACCGGCGATGTTGTGCAGACGATCCTCGCCGCGGCGGAGGAGCCAGACGTCGCCCTTGTGGTCCTGACCACCCATGTCACGGCCATCAAGGAGGGCCGGCACCTCGGCTCTGTAGCGCGGGCGGTGGTCCTCGGGACAGAAAAACCGGTTCTGCTCGTCCGTCCGGAGGCGCCAGCGAGCCGCGGTGAGATGCGACGCCTCCTGCTGCCAGCGGACGGCACGCCGAAGACGGCGATAGCGCTGGGACCCGCGACGGAGTTGGCCCGGCGCCTGGGCGCGGCGCTCGACCTGCTCTATGTCGCCGGGCCGCGAACACAGGTGCCTGACGAACGGGGCAGCATTCGCGCCCCCCGCTACGTGGACCAGCAGCAACACGAGTGGCCGAGTTGGGCTGACGAGGTCGGCGATCGCCTGGCACGGTCCTGCGCAAGCTGCCCCCCGGAGGTTCAAGTACAGGTGTTCTTGGCCCAGGGCAACATCAGCGCGGAGATCGAAAACTTCGCCATTCAGCATAGCTCGGATGCGATCGTCCTCGTGCGTCGCAGCCGCTTGCAGGCTGGCCGGGCGCGGACACTGCGCTCATTGCTCGAGCGGGCACCCTGCCCAGTGCTGATATTGAGCGGGCCCGAGGATTAGCGCCCCAAGCGCGCTGTCAGGTCGGGCTCGCCCAGACGGATTGAATGCCCAGACGACGCGCAATGATCGCCGGGACCGAGTGACGCCGCCAGGGACGGGAGCCGGACACCGCAGCCCGGATGGAGGATTCAGATCGAGGGGGCAGGGCAGCATCGGCTGCGACGGGCGTGATCATCATCCTGCTTTGGGCGCCGTCGTTCGGCATATCCCCTGCCATCGTGAGCCCCCGAAACGTCCATCCGGGCCTGGGGGTAAGGACCGATCGGCCTCCGCAGAGGTTGGCGCACGCTGCTATAGTGAACCTACTACGGAGGTAGTTGGTGCAACCACACGAGCACGATGCGACAGAGGGCAAGGCCGGTCCCATGGACCATGGCGGGGGCGTTAAGGGCCTGCTTCTCATGGCGCTGTGTTGCCTCCCGATGATCGCTATCGCGGTCTTCGTGGTTGTCGGACTGCTCCGATGACGATCAAGCAAGGAGCTGAGGAATGCTTCGGAAACTCGCAAACGGGATAGCGTGCGGCCCAGGGCGGCTCTGGCGCTCAGTCCTCGGACACTTCGGCCCGATCGCCGCGCCGCCGGATGGTCGCCTTGTACCCATCGAAATCAGCGCGAGCGACGACGCCCGCCCGGAGGCGCTCTGCCGACGGGAGGATGAGCTTGATTGGGGCCACCACAGGCGATAGCCGGCGGGAGGCCAGCCACCAAGGAGCCACGAAAATGAATGACAGACAGACTAATCTCGGGCCGCTGGAGCGGCTGGTGCGCGTCGCGGGAGGGGCTTTGCTCGCGACCGTGGGCGTGGTCCTTTTCGTGGCCGCAGATCCCTCGTGGTGGGTGGCGACGACCGAGGTCGCAGCCATCCTTCTCGGCATCGATTTCGTCTACACGGGCGTCACGGGCTATTGCCCGCTTTACCACAGGCTCGGCTGGAGCACGCTCCGCCGCTCGCCGACCGTGGCGCCTCGCTCGGCACCGGGAGCAGAAGCGAAGCCGCCGGCATCCCTGCGCCGCTAGCCGCGAATGAAAACCGGGCTAGCCACTCACTGGGAGGTGAACAGATGGCTCGTGTGAAGGTGGTCATGCCGGTCTTCGATCTCTCCTGCGGGGGAGGGGGCTCCCGGCTCGTGGAGCACGTTATCAGGAAGCTGCCGGGCGTCGCGGACGTTTACGTCAACCCTGCCACCGAGATGGCATACGTTGAGTACGATCCGTCTGGCCTCACCCCAGAGCAAATCGGCGAAGCGATCGCCGAGGCAGGCTACAAGACCTCGTTGCCGGCTCGGGTGCTGCGAAAGACGGACTCCTGACCGCATATCCGCGCGTCGACTATCTCGCGGTCCGTGGGTCGATCCCTTCGAGCAGCCCCCTGGGCACACAGGCGCAACAGGCTGAGGATAGCTCGGCATCCGTCCGGGCGAGGAGTTCTTCAAGCACAATCCGCGCACGGTGACGGGCTTCATCGCCGGCAAGGCTTGCCAGCGGGTCCTCTCCGCCGAGGGTGCGGTCCCCGCCCCCGGTTGTTTGCACCGACGACATCACCCAGCCAAGGAAGAGCTCGCTGTCGATCAGCGGGTCTGGCGTTCCCGGTCCGCAGCGCAGGCACCAGACGAGGTCGTCGGGCACGCAGCCGCACAGCGAGTCCGCAAGCTCTTGTGGGAGAACGTAGGCCAGTCCCTGCAACACACCCTGGAGGAGATGCTCAGCCTGAGCCTGTTCCCTGAGCGACAAGCGTCGCTGCACGGCTGCAACGAGATCATCGCCTTTTGGCGCCCCGTTCGACGTCATCGGAACTGCGCCTTCAGTTTGTCAAAACGAGCACGGGAGGGCCGGGGACGTCCCACGAGGGGCCCGGCCGAGAGCGCCGGAAGCTGGGCTTCGTAGGGCGGCACGCCCTCCTCCTTGAAGATGATGCCGATCGGGATACGCTCTCCCCATTCCTGGCTGACGGCCTGGGCAGCGCCGCGGTCGTGCGCCTGATGACCGGTCTCTTCCAGTTTGTAAAGGCGCTCGCGGTACCAGTCGTAGGTGTTGATCCGGTTGAAGACCACGCAGGGCTGGAGCACGTCGACCAGCGCGTACCCTGGGTGTCGAATCGCCTGCTGCATGAGCCCGGAGAGATGCTGGGGCTCCCCCGCGAACGCGCGGGCGACGAAGGTCGCGCCCATGGCTAGCGCGAGCGCGACAGGGTTAATCGCGTGTTCGATAACCCCTTCCGGCGAGGTCGTGGTCACCCTGCCCCGGGGCGTCGTTGGGGAATACTGGCCCTTGGTCAGGGCGTAGATCTGGTTGTCCTCGACGATGTGGGTGATGTCGGGATTGCGCCTGGCGGTGTGGATGAAATGGTTGCCCCCGATGCCGTAGGCGTCGCCATCGCCATCGACGACAACCACGTGCAAGGCGTGGTTCGCGAGCTTCGCGCCGGTCGCGACGGCCAGGGGCCGCCCGTGGATCGTCATAAACCCGTTCACGCGCATGTAGTCTGGGAGCTTGCTGCCGCAGCCGATGCCCGAGACGACAAGTGCTTCGTGGGGGGCGATCCCGAGCTCCGCAAAGGCGTGCTTCAGCGCGCTCAGGATGCCGAAGTCCCCGCAGCCCGGGCACCAGGTCGGCTTCACGGGCAGGTCGAACTCTTCCCGCCGGTCAGACATTGACACCCACCTCAGTTTCCGCCGGTAGCGGTTGTTCGCCGGGCTCCACGTGTACATCGTTCTCGCCCGCGAGGACGCGCCGAACCCCGGCGACGATGTCGCTCGGCGCGAAGGGACGGCCGTCGTAGCTAAGAATGCGGCCATCAAGCTGGTGCCCGGTCATCATCCGGATGAGCTTCGCGAGCTGCCCGGTGAAGTTCTGCTCGACGCCAATGGTCAGCCCCGCCGAAGCCAGGGCCTGCGAGGCGGCGTCGCTCGGGAACGGCCAGAGGTCGGAGAAATGCAGGACGCCCACGGGTGCATCGCCCTCGCTGAGGAGGGCCGCTGCCTCACGCGCCGCGCCTAACGTCGAGCCCCAGCAGACGAGCGTGAGCCTCGGCTGATCCGGACCGTAGCGGGTTGGGGGGCGGATCGAGTCGTGCAGCGCCGTCTCCTCTTTGCGCATGCGTTTGCGCATCATCGCGACGCGAGTGTGCACGTCCTCGGTGATGTGGCCCTCTTCGGTGTGTTCGTCGCTTGGCGCCGAGAACACCCCGCCCGGTCGTCCCGGGAGCGCCCGTGGTGAAATCCCGGACGGAGTGATCGCGAAGCGCCGGTACCCTTCACCGAGGGTATCCGGCGCTTTTCCGTTGAGCAGGCTCCCGCGGTCGATCGCGACCGAAGCGAAACCGAGGGTCTCAGGGTCCGCCGTCTGGAGGCTTCCCGCCAGGAAGAGATCGCTCAACACGACCACGGGGCACTGGTAGCGATCGGCGAGGTTAAAGGCCCGCCAGCCGGCCTCGAAACACTGCTCGACGGTGCCCGGCGCCAGGACGATACGCGGGAACTCTCCCTGCCCGGCATGGATCGCGAAGAGGAGGTCCGCCTGCTCCGTGCGTGTCGGCAGCCCCGTCGACGGTCCACCGCGCTGGACATCGACGATCACCACGGGCACTTCGGCCATGCCCGCCAGCCCCAGGGCCTCGACCATCAACGAGAGGCCGCCGCCCGATGTGGCTGTCATTGCCCGGGTGCCGGCGAACCCCGCACCGATCGCCATGCACACGGCCGCGATCTCGTCTTCGGCGTGCTTCGCGACGATACCTTCCTTTGATCCGATAGCTGCCAGATACTCGAGGATGGTCGTGGCCGGGGTCATCGGGTAGGCGGCGATGAACCCGCAACCCGCAGCCACGGCACCGAGTGCGAGGGCGTGGTTGCCGTGGAGCAGCAACCTTCGCTTAGCGTCGCCGGGTGGGACCCGCCACGCTGGATCGGGGAATGCGCGGGCGGCAAAGCGCCAAGCCTCGTGCATGACGGCCAGGTTCGTCCGGACGACATCTGGTCCTTTGGCGGCGAACTCTTCCCGGATCACCGCGTTGAGGCCCGCGACCGGGAACCCGATCACCCCGGCCAGCGCGCCCAGTCCCGCGATGTTCGTCATCACGCGGCTGCCGTGGTCCGCGGCGATCCCGGTCATCGGTACCGGCATGGGGCGGAGGTCACGCGATCGCAGCCCGAGCTCATCGACGGCCAACGAGGCGTCGTAGATCACGCCGCCGCCGGGCGCCAGCCTGTCCGTGTGGACCTCGACCGTCTCGCGCGTGAAGGCGAGGAGCAGGTCCGGTGGGTCGCGTTGGGCCTGTCTGGGCTCCGCGCTCGCACGCACCTGGTAGAAGTTGTGTCCACCGCGAATCCGCGATCGGAAATCCTGGGTCCCAAAGACGTGGAGGCCTCGGCGCGCGAGGGCCCGCGAGAGCGCCGCCCCAACCGATTCGATGCCCTGGCCGGCGTCACCACCGATGCGGATGCTCAGGTCATTGGTCATCGAGTGCCTCCGAAACTTGCTCGCGAGCGAGGATGGGTGGGTCAGCCGTTGCAGTTGCGGCCGCGGAGGCCTGACTCGACGCGAGCCAGGCGAAACTGACCGCGGCCATTGCGACGAGGGCAGCTGAAGCGAACAGCACCGCGTTGAACTCGCCGCTGCCAACGGACCAGCCGAGCACCGCCGGGGCGACCACGGCACCGGCCTCGCCGGCGACGCGATAGGCGCCGGCACCCAGCGTGCGCTGCGGCCCAGGCAACGCGTCAGCAAGGTGCGCCGCCGGAGCTGGCCCGGTCAGACCGCCGGCCACGCCCAGGAGCAGTGCGGCGATGAGGAATTCAACGTAACTGTCGCTAACCGCCAGCAAGGCCAACGCCACCGCGATCCCCGCGCCTCCGGGCAGGATCGCCGCCTTCCGGCCGAATCTGTCAGCCAGCAATCCAGCCGGGTAGAAGACGGTGAGCGACGCGAATCCTGCCAACGCCAGCGCGAACCCGATCTCACCCGGACCGAGCCCGAGACGCCGGGCGCCGATGAACGGCACCGCGACAAGCTGCGTGCCGATCCGAGAAAACGCCAGGGCAAAGGCAAGGAACCAAAGCGGTAGGAGGTTGCGTGCGGCGAGAACCTGCCACGATCGTTGCCCTCCGTTGGCCAGGTCGCCGGCGGAGCCGGCGGCCGACTGAATCGGCCGGTTGAGGGCGAGATGCAACCAGATGGCAGTGATGCCTGCGATCGCTGCATACAGGACGAAGAGGGTACGGACGCCGAACTCGCCCCCAACAAGGCCTCCCAGGAGAGGCCCGAGGGCGGCGCCCGCGAGCGCTGCCGCCTGGTACGAGCCGAGCGACCGCCCCGCCTTCCGTTCAGGCGCACCCGAGAGGACGAGGCCCGTGCTGGCCGTTGCCGAGCTCCCGGCCATCGCGCCTTCGACCATGCAGAAGGCCGCGAGCGTCCAGAATCCGCCCGCGACCGCGCACAGCAGGGCGGCCGGAACGGTGACCGCCGGACCGGTGACGAGCAGGCGCCGATGGCCGATCCGAGTCGCCAGCCAGGCCGCAGGCAACGCCACAAGGAGCCTCGTCGCCGCAAAGGCTGCGATGAGCAGCCCCACCAGGGTGGCCGTCCCGCCGAGGGATTCGGCATAGGACGGAAGGATCGGGACGACGAGCCCCATACCGAGGGTGGAGAGGGCCGCGCTCCCGTTGAGGGCGAGTTGCTGAGGCGACACGTGAAAAGCCCGCGGACCCGGATGCGGAATCGCCGTCTGGATGCCATCGAGCGGGAGCCTCACGGGGCGTGGCTTCCATGAGCCTGCGCCGCGATCGCACCCGTCGCGGTCATCGCAGGCTCTGGCCGCATGCGAGAGAGGCCCGGAAGCTGCGTCCGCTTCAGGAGGAGCGCGTTGAGCGCGACCAGCAGTGAGCTGCCCGCCATGGACAGAGCCGCGATCTCGGGGCGGAGCAGCAGCCCAATGGCCGGGTAGAACACGCCAGCCGCAATCGGAAAGGCGATCGTGTTGTAGCCCACCGCCCAGACGAGGTTCTGCTTCATCTTCCGCACGGTCGCGCGGCTCAGGGCGATGGCGCCGATGACGTCGAACGGATCGCTTTTCATGAGGACAACGTCGGCGGTCTCCATCGCGACATCCGTCCCGGCGCCGATGGCGATGCCGACGTCGGCCTGGGCGAGCGCGGGCGCGTCGTTGATGCCGTCCCCGACCATCGCCACCAGCTTGCCCTCGCCCTGCAGTTCCTTGACCTTGTCGGCCTTCTGCCCCGGCAGCACCTCGGCGAAGACGGTCTTGATGCCCAGCTCGCCGGCGATGCGTTCGGCAGTGGCACGGTTGTCGCCGGTGAGCATCGCCACCTGCACGCCGAGCCGCGTCAGGTCTGCCACAGCCTGGCGGGAGTTGGGCCGGATGGCGTCGGCGATGGCGATGATGCCCGCGGGCTGACCGTCCAGCGCCGCGTAGACGACCGTGCGGCCGGCGCCCTCGAGGGCCGCACCACGCTCGCCGAGCCCGTCGAGCGCCACCGCATTGTCGCGCAGCAGCTTCCGGTTGCCGACCAGCACGGTGTGGCCGTCAACGGTCGCACGCAACCCATGCCCCGGCACGGCCTCGAACGAGGACGGTTGCGACACCGCAAGGCCGCGCTCCCTGGCGTGATCGACGACCGCCTGGGCCAGCGGGTGCTCGCTCGACTGCTCGGCCGACGCGACAAGGCGGAGGAGCTCGGACTCCGCCACCGGGTTCCCGGCAGCGGCAACCTCGACGACCCGCGGCTTGCCTTCGGTGAGCGTCCCCGTCTTATCGAAGATGATCGCCTGCACTTTGCTGGCTTGCTCCAGTGCGGTCGCGTTCTTGTAGAGGATCCCATTCAGGGCGCCGAGGCCGGTGCCCACCATGATCGCCGTCGGTGTCGCAAGGCCGAGGGCATCGGGGCACGCGATGATCACCACGGTGATCGCGAGCGTTAGCGCAAAGACCACGTCTTCGTTGCCGGGGAAATACCACGCGAGGAATGTTGCCGTGCCAAAGATCACGGCGGCCGCCACCAGCCACTGCGAGGCGCGATCCGCAAGCCGCTGCGCCGGCGCCTTGGAGTTCTGGGCCGCCTGGACCAGCTTCACGATCTGCGCGAGCGCCGTTTCCGCACCCACCCGCGTCGCGCGGAAGCGGAACGTGCCGGTCGTGTTGATCGTGGCGCCGATCACGCTGCCGCCGGGCTCCTTCTTCACCGGCAGGCTTTCGCCCGTGATCATCGACTCATCGACGCTCGATTCCCCGTCGACAACCACCCCATCCACCGGGATCTTGTCGCCGGGCCTGATCAGGACGATGTCGTCGAGAAGGACCTCCGATGTGGGGACCTCGACGGGCTGGCCGTCACGGATGACGGTCGCTTTCGCCGGCGCCAGGTCGAGCAGGGCGCGGATCGCATCGGACGCCCCGGCCCTCGCGCGCATCTCCATCCAGTGCCCGAAGAGGACAAACGCAAGGAGGACCACCGAGGCTTCGTAGAAGACCTCCGAGTCGAAGAAAAACGTGGCGCCGACGCTGAACGCGTAGCCAGCGCCGACGGACAGGGAGACGAGCACGGACATGTCGAGGATGCCATGGCGAAGCGAGCGGGATGCCCCGACGAAAAACATCTGGCCGCCCCAAAAGACAGCGGGCGTCGAGAGGATGAAGAGGAGGATGTCGTTGGACATGCCGAACGGTGTCGGAATGTCGAGGTCGAAGACATCCGTGAAGAGGGGCGAGTAGAGGAAGACGGGAATCGCGAGCAGGAACGTGAGCCAGAAGCGGTTGCGCATATCCCGCACCATCGACTCCATGCTCATACCCGCTCCGTGGCCCATCCCATGCGCCATCTGGGCCATCTCGCCGGCGGCCGCGCCTGTTGCAGCCTCTTCATGGCCGGCATGCATGTCATGGGCAACCGGCTCGAACTCCACCGCTGTTGAGGCGGGCGGCGTATGACCGGCATGAGGTGCTGGCGCCCCGGCCTCCGGGCCAGCGGCGTGCGCCTTGCCCCCGTGGGGGGCCGCTACGATTTCCGCATCCGGCGCACACACGTGGCGCGGCACCACCTCTCCGCCGCAGTGGTAGCCGCACTGCTCGATCATGCCCCTGATCTCGGCTTCGCTGATGCGTTCGTCGTCGAACCCGACGACGACCGTGCCGCTCAGGTAGTTCGCGTTGGCGTGGTGGATCCCCGCGGCGCGGCGGAGAAACGTCTCCAGCGCCGGGCCCGAGCTGCCCCCAAGCAACCCGCGTGCCTCAAGGACCACCTCCTTCACGACCGGACTCCATGCTGCTGCTCAGGGGTCGGCACCGGCTCTGCCGGCTCCTCCGCACCCGTGAAGCCGACCTCCATGAACTGCGACCGCGCGGCACGGACGGCCTCGATGGCCGGGTGCGGGACGTCCGGCCCAAACTCGTGGGTGATGGGTCGCGTTGTCGCGGGCAGGAACGCCTTCATGACGCCGAGCGCAGCGTCGGTCTTCGCCATCGAGCGCGAACCGTCGCTCTCGAGACCCGTCAGGGCGCGGATGCAGTCGATCGTCTCCGGGATAACGATCGACTCGTTGTGCACCTGGAAAGTGAGGTAGACCTCCCGCTCGTCGGCGGCGAGCGCGTCCTCCCAGACGGCCACCTCCCACATATCACCCCGTGGTCGCCCGAGATCGCGCATGAGCTCGATGACCGAGTTGAGCGCGACGAGGCCGTCGGCCGAGCGCACGAAGGCAACCCGCGGCTCGTCCCAGAGCGCATCGCGCAGCTCGGCCAGCTGTACCGGCCGCGTGGTCTCGACCATCGCGAAGTGGATGTGGCTGAGATTGTAGGGGCCGGCGCCGGCCATCGTCGTGATGTCCAGGTCCGGGATCACGGTCTGGGCGTCCGGACCCTGGTGGCTCGGCACCTTCGTCTCCGGGATAACAGTGTTGATCATCCCGGCCTGGTGCGACTCCCATGGGTCCGTGCCGCGGCGCAGGAGGACCGCGCGGGCACGCTTGACCCAGCCGTGGCGATGCAGCGCGTGCATCACGCGGGTGAGAGCCGTGGTGTTGCACGAGACGACGCGTGCGAAGTCTCGCCCGACGGCCCCGGCGTAGTTCGCCTGGGCGACGAACGAATAGCCGATGAGCTCGTGCTTCTCACCACCCTGGAAGATCCCCTTCACACCGGCCTGCTCGTAACGCTGCTTGTTGAGGGCGGCGACCTTCTTCGGCGCGCAATCGACGACGACGTCGCTCTCGCGGAGGAGGTCGTCGAGCACACCGGCAACAGGGATGCCGGCGGCCTCCATCTCCGCCCGGCGCTCTGGTAGGGAGGCGTAGACGGGGTAACCGCGCTCCACCGCCACCCGAATGCGGTAGTCGGAGACGATATCGGCGACGCCCGCGAGCGCCATGTCCTCTTGCAGCGCGATGGCATCGGCGACGCGCTTCCCGATGACACCGTAGCCGTTCACGGCTACCCGAATTGTCTTCGTCATGCCTGGTCCTTCCTGTGCTGGCCGGGGGCCCTGGTGCTGGCAATGTACTACGGTGGTCGTATCGTCTCCATCGCGACGCCGGCCCGTTACCCGGATCCAGCCGCACCGAACGCTGGGCGCTACAGATCCGGCCCGTCGCAATCGACTCAGCGGATGTGGGTTCCTCCGCGCCGAACGCGAGCTGCCGACCGTCGCACGCCAGCCGCGCCGGTGGGCAGCAAGTGCCGGGCCGTTCCTGGCAGTGCGCCGGCCGCTGCCTCCCTCCCACCGGCTCGCCAGGGCGCGCGGATCAGTCCGAACCTGGCTCGCCCACTCGAGCAGGCTCAGCCTCCTGCGGAGTCGCATCCTCGATCCGGGCCTCCGACCGAAGCTGCCTCTCGGCTTCGAGCCAGTCGTCGACATCCAGCCCATCGACGCACCCGCGGGCGCAGTAGATGGCGTATGCCCGGTCCTCTATCTGGCTCCTATCAAAGGGGCCCGCATCCTTCTGTGGTTTGCTCACTGACTCACTCCTGTCCTGATTTTGGTGCTGGTGCCGGCCAACGAGGATCGAGCGAACATCCCCGTCAGGCAGCTTCTGCGGTGCGGCCCGAGCGCGCGCCATAGTCGGCAAGTCAAGGCCGGCCGGCCATTCCTTGCGGCATGGGGTGGTCCCTGCGTCGGCAGGTAGCGGGGCCAGAACCGCATCGACGCGGACTATGCGGCGCGACGCCAGGTCGACGACCCAGGCCACACGCTCCTTGTGGCCCAACGCCGTCGCGGACTGCTGCTGCTGCGAAGCGTCACTCATGCGTAGCCTCCATCTGGATGCACGGCCGCACGCCGTCAGTCTACTACATCCGTCGTAGCACCATGGGAGAAGCGGGCGCCCGTGTCACCGCCCAATCGGCCCCACCTGGAGGGGCCATCCGTCCCAACTCGGGGCCAGCCGACTTGTCGGCCGCCGACATGTCTGCGACCCTTGCCCGCGATGGCAACGCTCCGCCAAGCTCAGCAGGGAATCTTGCCCTCCCGCCAGGACCTGATCCTGCTGCGGACGGCACTGGGTGCGTTCACACCCGGCGCGTGGATTGCGGCGCTCCTGGCGGGCCTCCTCGTGCTCCTCGCCATCGGCGGCACGACGGCAATCTTCGAGAATGACTTCTTCCGGCGCATGACGCCTGTCCGGCCGCAGGACTATGTGTTCTGGCTGCTCAGCGCCCTCCTTGTGGGGCTCCTGGCAGGGACATTCGTGGTCTCACGCGCCACCGAGCACGCGGGCAAGGCGGCAGCCGGCGGGTTCTTCGCCGACATTGCCGTCGGTTGCCCCATCTGCAACAAGATCGTCGTGGCCGCCATCGGTTCCTCCGGGGCCCTGACCTTCTTCGGTCCGCTCCAGCTCTTCATCGGCATAGGCTCCGTCGGCCTGCTCGCCGTCGCGCTGATCCTGCGCGCGCGGACCATCGCGGGCGTCTGCCCGGTCCCGTCGCCCGCCGTCTAGCTGGAGACCGCACCGGATCCGATCGCACGTACCGTACCGGTCGGCCTAACTGAGCAACTTGGCCGTGCTGTTGCCACCGACGTTAGCCGATGCAACAGGTCATTACCGAGACGTCGCGGGTGAAGGCCTGCGCAGCAAGCTTTATCGCCTCCGAGTACGTCGGAAAGACGTGCACCGTGTCGATAATGTCGTAGATGCTGAGGCCGTGCCGGATCGCCAGCGTGGCCTCGTGGATGATCTCGGCGGCATTGGTGCCGCATGCGTACGCGCCACGGACGCGGTTATCCCGGTCGATGGTGAGCTTCACCGCACCCACGGTGTCCTTCACGGCCATCGCCCTGGGGACCTGGGAATACTGAACCGTGCGGCAGTTGCAGTAGCCGGTGCGGGCCATCGACTCGGCTTCCGTCAGCCCGACGCCGGCCAGTTGGGGTGAGGTGAAGACTGCCCAGGGCACGGCATCGTAGTTCAATGAGTCGCGCCGGCCGTCAAGCGCGTTGGCAGCGGCCAACGCCCCTTCCTTGGCCGCCACGGTTTCCAGCGGCATGCGCCCGGTCACGTCACCGGCCACCCAGAGGCCGTGACCGGCCTCGTACCAGTTCGTGGTCTCGATGAATCCCGTCCTGGTCACCCGTCCACTCGCGTTCTCGAGGCCCAACTCCTCGGTGTTCGCCCGAATGCCTGTCGCCACCAGGATGGCGTCGGCCTCGAAGCAATCGCTGGCCTGCGGCCCGCACACGACGGTCTTCGGTGGTCCTGGCTGGACCCGTTCGATGCGCATGCCCGTTCGGACCGTGATCCCTTCGGCTTCGAGGGCCTCCTGCAGGACCGCCGCGATCTCCGGTTCGGCCTTCGGGACGATCTGCGGCAGTGCCTCGAGGACCGTCACCTGAGAGCCGAAGCGGGCGAAGACCTGGGCGAACTCCAGGCCCAGCGGCCCGCCGCCGATCACGACGAGCTTCCCGGGTGCCTCGTCGAGTTGGAGCGCTTCAACGTTTGTAAGGTAGCCGGCGTCCGCGAGGCCGGGGATCGGCGGGATGCTGGCCTGGCTGCCCGTAGCGACCAGGATGTGGCGGCCTTCGATCACCTCGCCGCCAACGTCGACTTTCCCCGGCGCGACGATGCGGCCCCGGCCCTCCCGGAAGTCCACATGGTCGAGCGACCGGAGGACCTCCTCATAGTTCCGGTGACGAAGGCCTGCTACGAGGGCGTCCTTCTCCTCGCGAGCGGCTTTGACCGAGAAGTGGCCGTTCGGGCTCGCCGGATGCACCGAGTCGAAGGCGGAGCGCCTGGTCGCCACCAGTGCCTCGGCGATTCCGAGCAGGTGCTTGGACGGCACGCAGCCAACATTGACGCAGGTGCCGCCGAGCGGCAGCCCCGCGTTGACCATCAGCGCTGTCGCGCCCAGGTCGTTCGCTTTCGTGGCAGCTGCGAAGGCGGCTGCCCCTCCGCCGATGATCACGAGATCGTAGGCAGTCACACTGGCACCTCCGATTGGGGTTGGATGGACTCGGGCTCACGGTCGACGATCCCGACGCAGTCACAGGGATTGAGCGTGAGCAGGCGGTGATCGTCGGGCTCGATGCCGCGGAGCCCGGCCGCGAGCGAGGCCAGCTGTTGCTCCGCTCTTTCGAGCTCACGTAGCCGCGCCTGGACTCTGGTCACGAGGCCGTCAGTCGCGTCGATCAGCGCTTCGCGCATCTCCCGGCAGCTGCCGTCGTGGTAGATACGAATCAGCGTCGACATCTCCGCCAGCGAGCAGCCCAGCTCCCGTAGCCGTCGCGCGAACCGGAGGGTTTCCAGGTGTTGGTCGCTGTACTCGCGGTACCCGCTCGTACCACGAGGCACGGCGGGGAGGACACCGGCCCGCTCGTAGTAGCGGATGGTGTCGGCTGAGAGGCCGGAGGCGTCCGCTGCATCTCGAATCTTCAATGGCATGGTGCCAGCGTAAACATTGGAGTAACTCCAAGGTCAAGTGGCTGCCTAAGGAGGTGCGCACCGCCGGTATGCCCGCGCCAGCTTCCGCGGTCGGGTTTGCGGCATCAGATGCCGAAGTGGATACTTCACTACGACGTGCGTAGGAGGAGATGACTGGCTACCACCCGCGGGAGTGTCGGGCATGTTCGCCGCCAGGGGGCTGGTCGAGACAGTGAAAGAGCCACCCTCAAGTCAAAACGCCGGAGCGCCGGGCGGCTCACCGGTTAGCATCGTTGGGGCCGGACCGGCCGGACTGGCCGCAGCCATCGCGGTCACGCGGGCCGGGGGGACGGCACGCGTTTTCGAGCAGCACGGGGACGTTGGCGGGCGATTCCACGGCGATTTCCAGGGACTCGAAAACTGGACGTCCAGGACCGACATCCTGGACGAGCTGACAGCTATGGGGGTCGAACCCCGTTTCGACCACACTCCGTTCAAAGAGTTTGTCGTCTTCGACCTCCGCGGTCGCGACTACGTCTGCCGTTCGGCCCGCCCGCTCTTCTACATCGTTCGGCGCGGGGCGGAGCCGGGCACCCTGGACCAGGGCCTCAAGGCGGTCGCTATCGAGCAGGGCGTCGAAATCCGTTTCAACGAGCGTGTCGAGAGTCTGCCCGAGGGCGGGATCGTCGCCCATGGGCCGCGCCGGGCCGACGGCATCGTCGTAGGCCAGGTGTTCGACACCGATGCCCCGAACGGAGCGTTCGGCATCGTCTCAAACGACATCGCGCCGTATGGCTACGCCTACCTCCTCGTGTGCAACGGCCGGGCTACCCTAGCCACCTGCATGTTCGCGGACTTCCACAATGAGCGGAAGTATCTCGACCGAGCGTCCCGCTTCTTTGAACAGCACGTGGGAGTTCGGGTGGAGCAAGCGCGGCCCTTCGGCGGCTTCGGGAACTTTGCACCGGACACACCCCTGCGCCGGGGCAGGCTGCTCTACGCCGGGGAGGCGGCCGGTCTGCAGGATGCGCTCTTTGGTTTCGGCATGCGCCTGGCGATGCTCTCGGGACACCTCGCCGGCAAGGCCATCGTGCGCGGACAGGCGGAGTCGTACGAGGTTGCGGTGGCGAAGCGGATCACGCCCTTGCTAAAGGCAAGCGCGACGAACCGCTACCTGTTCGAACTCCTTGGGGCACGCGGCCAACGGTACCTCATGCGGTGGGCGTCTCGCTCCGACGACATCGGCGGCTGGTTCCACCGGAACTACTATGCCCGGGGGCGGACACGATTGCTCTATCCGTGGGTTCGTTGGCGCCGCTCCCGCCAGCCCATCCAGCCCGCGCACGTCCGCGAGGACTGCGACTGCACGTGGTGCCGTTGCCAACACGAGCAGCAAGGACTCGCGGTCACCTGAGGCGGTGCCGGTCGACCGCCAACTGCTCCGCGCACCGTGCTGGTAAGGGCGGACCGGATCCGTGGGCGCCGGCCGCCTCAGGCGCCAATGTACCGCTTCGGGTCAGCCATGAACTTGTCGTGGCAGGCCTGTGAGCAGAAGTAGTAGGTCTTACCCTCGTGCTCCATTCTTGCCGCGGCGGTGTCCGGGTCGATGTCCATCCCGCAGACCGGGTCCTTGACGGTGGTTGGGGTTGCCATGTCGCTACCTCCCGGGTCAAATGTTGCTTCGCGTGTTGCTTCGCGCACCTCGACGGTGGGCGCCGAGATGGCATGGCTGCTGGTTGGTCCCGCGAGCGGCGGGACGCGGTAGGTCCTGAGCCGGTTGGCGTTGGCCACAACGGAGAGCGAGCTGAGCGCCATCGCGCCGGCGGCGATAATGGGGCTCAACTGCCACCCCAGGAACGGATAGAGCACGCCGGCCGCCACCGGGATGCCGACGGTGTTATAGAAGAATGCGAAGAACAGGTTCTCGCGGATGTTTCGCATCGTGCTCCGGCTCAGCGAGACGGCCGTGACCACGCCTTTGAGCTCACCTGAGATAAGGGTGATGTCCGCCGCTTCGATGGCGACATCCGTCCCGGTGCCAATGGCGAAGCCGACGTCCGCCTGGGCGAGGGCGGGCGCATCGTTTATCCCATCTCCCACCATGCCGACGAGCTTGCCCTCGTCCTGGAGCCGGCGGACTTCGAGGGCCTTGTCCTCGGGCAGGACCTCCGCAAGGACTCGGCCGATACCCACCTCCCGTGCGATCGCCTCCGCGGTCCGCCGGTTGTCCCCGGTGATCATGACCACCTCGAGCCCGAGCTTCTGGAGCGCGGCGACGGCGGACCGGGAATCGTCCTTCACGGTGTCCGCGACCGCGACCAGCCCGGCCGGCGCTTCGTCGACGGCGACGAGCATCGGCGTCTTGCCTTCGCCGGAGAGGCGCTCGGCGTCCGATTCGAGGGTCGCGACATCGAGCCCGGCATCGGCCAGGAGCCGCCGGTTGCCTACGAGCAGGCGATGGCCGTCCACCGCGACCCGTATCCCTTTGCCGGTGATCGACTCGAAGTCGGACGACTCGGTGAGGTGCAGGTCGCGGTCTTCGGCTCCTCGCACGATGGCCTGGGCGAGGGGATGCTCGGACGAACGCTCCGCCGAGGCAACGAGCTGAAGGAACTCGGCCTCGGCAAGTCCATTGCGGACGACGATGTCGGTCAGCGCTGGCTGGCCGCGGGTGATTGTTCCCGTCTTGTCCAGGATCACGGTCTCGAGCTTGTGTGCCGTCTCCAGCGCCTCGGCGGAACGGATGAGGATGCCGTTCTCGGCGCCCTTGCCCGTACCCACCATGATGGAGAGCGGTGTGGCCAGGCCGAGCGCGCAGGGGCAGGCGATGATCAGCACCGAGACGGCACTCACCAGGGCGAACGTGAACACCGGATCCGACCCGAAGTCGTACCAGACCACGAAGGTGGCGATAGCGATGAAGATGACGGCCGGCACGAAATAGCTGGCGGCCAGGTCGGCGAGGCGCTGGATGGGCGCCTTCGAACCCTGGGCCTGCTCCACCAGACGGATGATCTGAGAGAGCATTGTGTCCTTGCCGACCCTGGCAGCGCGGAAGCGAAAGGCGCCCGTCTGGTTGATGGTTGCACCGATGACGGTGTCCCCCGCCTCCTTGGTGACGGGCAGCGACTCGCCGGTGACCATGGATTCGTCGATGCTGGAGCGCCCCTCGACGATCTCTCCGTCCACCGGGATCTTCTCGCCCGGGCGCACGAGCACCACGTCCCCGGGCACAACGTCCTCGATTGGCACCTCCTCCTCCCGGCCATCGCGGATCACCCGGGCCGTCTTCGCCTGCAGGCCGATGAGCTTGCGGATCGCCTCGCCGGTGCCGGCTTTGGCGCGCGCTTCGAGCAGGCGTCCGAGGAGGATGAGCGTGAGGATGACACCGACCGCCTCGTAGTAGACCTCGCGCAGGTCCTCGGGGAGGAGACCCGGCGCGGCGGTCACGATCAGGCTGTAGGTGAAGGCCGCGATCGTCCCGACCGTGATCAGGGTGTTCATGTCGGCGGTGCGATTGCGGAGGATGAGCCAGCCAGTGCGGTGGATCGGCCAGCCGGTGTAGGCCATTACCGGGGCGATGAGCGCGAGCTGGAACCAACGGTTGAGCAGGAAGTCGGGGATGGAATCGACGCCGAATAGTTCATGGAGCATCACCGTTGCCGCGACGGGCGTCGTGAGAATCGCCCCGAAAGCCACGCGCCGCGTCAGGTCACGGATCTCGGCCTGGCGGGCGAGCGCTTCGGCGTCCTCGGTCTCCTGCGAGCCCGGCTCGGTGCGCTCTCGGACCCTGTAGCCCGACGACTCGATGGCTGACTTCATCTCCGCCACCGAGACCTGCTCGGGGTCGAATGTCACGGTCACCCGCTCTGCGGCGTAGTTCACGTCCACGCGGTCAATGCCCGGGAGTTGCTCGACAAACGACTCGATGTTCGTGACGCATGTCGGACAGGTGACACCTCCGCCAATCAGCGCGAACTCCACTTGTGCGAGCTCGCCGATCTCGACCGTCGGGCCTACGCCGACCGCCTTCGCGACCTCGTGCGTGTGGCCGTCCTCCGCGCCGGTGATCGGCGTAGCATCCGCGGCCGGCGCGTCGCCGGCCATGGCTCCCTCCACGACGATCGTGCCGTGCACCATGTTCATACCGCACGCGAAACCGAACTGCCCCGCGCGGTCCGGCGTGAACTCGACCGATGTCTTCTGGAATGCCGGGAGCGATTTACTGATCCGGAAGTCCGGGAAAACCACACGGGAGGTGCAGTCGCTGCCTTCCTGGCGGTCGAAGATGAGACGTACCGGGACGCCCTGCTGGACATGGATCAGGCTGGGCGAGTAACCGCCCTTGACGGTGACCTCGACCTCCTGGACGCCCCCGCGGAGCTCCGCCCGGCGGGCTTGCTTTGGCCCGAAGAAGAACCAAGCCAGGAGGGCGATGATGCCGGCGGCCCCGGCGGTTACGAGGATCTCGTCGACGCTCATCGGCTCTGCCTCCTTACCCTGTAGACCTTGTCTTCGGTCGACTCCTTCGGTCCCGTCGCTCAATCGGACGAGAACGGACACGCCTCGGGCCCTTCCATCGTACTACCCCAGGCCGTACCAACACCGTTCCCGCCATCGCGCGGCCGGCCGGGCGAAGGTGTGCTAGCCGCGGGAGCGGCGGACGAACACGGCCATTGTCGCCGCGGCCAGCAAAACCACCCACGCGGAGGCGGCGCCGAGCGCTACCCAGTCATCGCCGCTCCCGGAGAAAGCCGCATCGATGGCGAACCGAGTGCCGCCGAAGCCCGGGAGGAGTTGCATCCAGAGGGGCTGGTCGCCGGAGATGAACATCGGGTCCTGGAAGATGCCCACGTCCATCATCGGGATGAAGAACATGAGGTACGCCCCGCCCAGCTTCCCGAAGACCAGCGAGATCAACGCGCCGATGAAGCCGTACGCGATCGCCACCAGGACGTTCGCTGCCAGGAATGCCAGGGAGTCACCGGGCCGGAGGTTGATGAGCGCCGTGGCGACGCTTAGCCCCGCAACGGCAACCGCCATCACCGCGATCATCAACAGCCGCGCGACTGCCACCCTTGCCGCCGGTACACCGGCGACCACCAGCCGCTGGTCGGCGCGGCTGGCCTCGAGCATGACGAACAGGCCGGCGACTCCGGCGAGAAACGCCGCCGTGATCGGGGGCATGATGGCGAGATGAACGTCGGGCTGCCCGATGCTCAGTGCGACCCGCTCCCCGCCCGACCGCACGAAGACGGTCAGGTCCGCGGGCGCAGTGGTGTAGTACGAGAGCGTGATGAAGAGGGGCGGTACCACCACCAGGAGGATCACCAGCAACGGCGTCCGCGCATACTGCCGCATCAGGGTGGCCGCGAGCCCGGCGGCGCTCATCCGCTCCTCCGGACGTGCGCCAGGCCGGCCCCACCCAGCAGGATCAGCATGTACACCACCGCCCAGCCGTAGCGCAGACGGTCGACGTCCTCGGTGAGCGCTGCATCGACTGCGATCTGGGAGGGATGGTGGAGCGGGAACAGGCTGGGCCAGAAGCCAGTGGCCCCTCCGAGCGGGCCGGCCACAAAGGCGTCCAGCATGAACACGAGGAGGATGATGAACGACCCTTCTAGGTCGCCATCGACGAAGAACGCAAGCGTCGCTCCGACCGCTTCGTACGCGAGGGCACCAACGACGACTGCGAGCCAGAGGTCAATCGGGCTGGCGATGTCCTGGGTCAGGAGCACGACGAGGAAGCCCACCGTTCCGCTCCCGACGCCAAGGACGGCGCCCGCGAGCGCATGCGTCGCGTAGAGGGCCGGCCGCCCGAGCCCCGCGATGAGGAGCCGGTCATCGGCCTGCCGGCTCGCCCGCAGCAGGAAGAAGGCGGCGGATGAGGACAGCAGCGCTGCCGCCCAGACTGCGCCGATCGCGGAACCCGACCGTTCGCCCAGGTTTCCGCCGAGGACGCCCGAGAACGTGGCGATGGCGCTGCTCAGGCCGAGCACGAACAGCGGTGGCAGGATGAGCAAGAGCGCGATGTTGACCGGCTGCCGGGCATACTGCCGCCCCGTGGCTTTGAGCGTTTCGACCGTCGGCGTGGCCACCGCTAGCGAGCCTCGGGTGCGAGAAGTCCGTCGCGGAGCTCAAGGATGCGGTCGAAGTGGCCTCGCTCCTGGATGAAGTGCGAGATGATGAGGATGGTCGTCCCGGCTGCCCGGAGCCCATCGGCGATTCCCCAGAACGCCTGGTACGTCTCCCAGTCGAACCCGGAGTATGGCTCGTCAAGCAGGAGAAGCGTCGGCGAGTGCAGGAGTGCGACCGCAAGGTTGAGCTTCTGGCGGGTACCTCCCGACAGGTTCATGACGAGCTCGCCACGGAACCGGACAAACCCGAGCTGCCCGTACAGGCGTCTCGATTGCTCCCGGATGGCCTCGTCCTCAAGCCCGTAGGCGTGACCGAACAGCCTAAGCGTCTCGTCACAGCTGAGCCGGTCGTAGAGCATCGGGATCTGCGGGCAGTAGCCCAGGCGGCCGCCGATCGCGACGGTCCCGGCGTCCGGCTTCAGCGAACCCGCGATGATCCGCATGAGGACGCTCTTGCCGGACCCGTTCTCCCCGACGAGGCCAACCATCGTGCTGGGCGCCAATTCGAAGGACACGCCACGCAGCACGCGGTTCACCCGCCTCCGCGGCCAGATCCCGCGCGCGAAGGCCTTGTGCACCCCGCTGACGGTAAGGGTGCTGCCCACAGCGACCGCAGGCGCTTGCCCGACCCCGCTGCTGGCTCCGCCTTCGGTCACGTCTGCGGCCCCGCGGCAGCCACCTCCGCCGGAACCTCGGCGAGACGAAGGATGTTCTGCCGAAACTTACCCACGAGGTCGCGAGCCTGGCGGTCGTAGGCGTCCTGGTCGGCCCAGGTCGCGCGCGGATGGAGAACGCCATCGGGGACGCCCGGCACGACACTGGGAACGTCGAAGCCGAATACCGGGTCTATTGCGACGGGTGCACTCTCAAGCGACCCGTTGAGCGCGGCGTTCAACATCGCGCGCGTATAGGCAAGCTTGATTCGCGAGCCGATGCCGTACGGTCCCCCGGTCCATCCCGTGTTGACGAGCCAGAGGCCCGGCC
>CAYUVT010000002.1:0-13629 GCA_964448165.1 uncultured Anaerolineaceae bacterium
CGACCTCCGCCACCTCGATGCCTTCCTCGATGCCGGCATGGATGTCATCCAGATAGGCGCCCGCAGCGCGCAGTATTCACCCCTGCTCGAAGAGCTCTCCAAGATCGACCGGCCCGTCATCCTGAAGCACGGCTTTGGCAACGACATGAACGAGTGGCTCTCCGCCGCCGCCTACATCATGTCCGGCATCGACCGCGAACGCCGGACCGTGAGCGAAGGCAACAAGAACGTCATCCTTTGCTACCGCGGCATCAAGAGCTTCGAGAGCGAAACGCGCTTCTCCGCCGACATCTCCATGATCCCGCTTGTCCGCTCCAAGTCGCACCTGCCGCTCATCGCCGACCCGAGCCACAGCTCTGGCGACAAAAAGCTGGTGGAGCGCGTGACCTACGGATTCGTCGCCGCCGGCGCCCAGGGCATTGAGTTCGATATCCATTCGAACCCCGCCGAGGCGCTTTGCGATGGCAAGCAGGCCGTAACCCACGAGGCGGCGCGCATCATCCGCACCGCGCGCCAGATGCACGCGATGCTTGCGGGCATTGGCGTCGAGACCGGCTCCAGCGTTGCGGTCGCCGTGAAGTAGCGCGACCCCCGACCTGCGCTGGCGCATGGCGGAAGCTGAGACATTCCTGCACCATGTGGCGCCAACCTGTCCCGGAGGCGCCACCATGGTGAGGCTCACACCCGCCGACGAGTTCTTCTTTCACCAGATCCCGGAACCACTCCCCCAGGTGGTTACCTTCAGCGAGCACTGGCGCGAAAGCCTCTTCTTCGTCATGCATCCCGAATCGGGCGATGGCGACGTGCTCATCCTCACGCTCGCCCACTTCCCCATGCGTGGCGAAATGGA
Organism: uncultured Anaerolineaceae bacterium; assembly: GCA_964448165.1. Lineage (GTDB taxonomy): Bacteria > Chloroflexota > Dehalococcoidia > Tepidiformales > Tepidiformaceae > Amarobacter. The sequence goes on from CAYUVT010000002.1 coordinate 851, forward strand.
CTCGCTCCAGCTCGGCCGCATCGGCGGCCAGCTCACCTTCGCCCGCCACAGCCGCCATTACGACGGCGACCCACACACCATGGCGGTCGGCCCCGTCCGCATCGACATCGTTGAGCCGTACAAGAAAGTGCGGCTCTTCGTCGACCCGGCCGGCGCCGGCGTGGGCCTCGATATCACGTTTACAGCCCGCACCCGCGAGTGCGGCCTCCGCCGCGGGACCATGAAGGCTGCGAGCGAAACCATCTGGGACCAGAGCCACATGATCCAGTCGGGCCGCTACAACGGCACTTACACCGTCGGCGGCAACACCTACGAGGTCCGCGACTGGTGGGGCCAGCGCGACCACTCCTGGGGCATCCGCGACCACCAGCGCTGCCCCATGTGGCAGTGGCTCGCTATCCAGCTCCCCGATGGCATGCTCGGCATCTGGAACTGGGAGTACCCGAACGGTCAGCGCGTCTACATGGACGGCTACTGGGCCCCTGCCGACATGAGCGAGCCGATCCAGGTCGTCGACTACCGCTACGACCTCCACTGGGTCGATGCTTCGGGAAGCCGGGTGAGCTACGAGCGTGATGGGGCGAATGTCGCCGGTCTCGAAGGCGTCATTGTTGCCCGGCTCGAGGATGGCCGCGCATTCGAAGTGCGCGGCGAAGGCCGCTGGCACACCCGCTACGGCCAGCTCGGCGGTGGCCAGGTGCACATGCACCTTCGCACCGCCGATGGGCGCGCAGGTACCGCTGCCTACGAAATCACCGGCTCACACCACCACCACTTCTTCCCCATCGCGCGCGCCAGCAACCTGCCCCCGGGCAACTGAGTCGCGGTGGCAAACCGTTCCCCATCGGCGTAAGGTCAAGCACGACTGCACGACAGCGAATGGGGGTTTCGTCATGTCTACCGTGACCCGGGAGGCACTTGCCGCCCTGATCGTGAACCAGGCGCCCGACGCCGTGATCTTCGCCGGCACCGACGGGGTTATCCAGCTCTGGAACCCCGCGGCCGAGGAGATGTTTGGCTACAGCGAGTCCGATGCTATTGGCAAGGACCTCAACATCATCATCCCCGAGCAGTTCCGCGACGCCCACTGGAAAGGCTATGACCGCGCTCTCGAAGCCGGCCAGACGAAATACCGTGGCCAGTCGCTGCCTACACGCGCAATCAACGCCCGGGGCGAACCGTTCTACGTCGAGCTGAGCTTCGCCATCATCCACGGCGCCGACGGCGAGGTTATCGGCGCCCTGGCGCACGCGCGAAACATCCACGAGCGCTTCGAGGCTGACCGCGCCAACCGCCGCCGTATGCGGGAGATGGAAGAGGAGCTGAAAGCCTTCCGCGGCCCGGACGGCGCGAAGCCGGCCTAGGGCCAGGGCATCGGTCCCGGCGGCACAGCCGCCATGTGAGCGCACCCGCACGGCCACGGACCCACGTGTCCGGACGGTGCACAACATCCCGCTCACTGGCAACGGACCTCAGGCGATGAGCCGGGCTCGCAGCGCCGAGATGGTGGTCTCGCTCACGCCGAGGTCGCGGGCGTAGCCCTCCGCCGAGCCATGGCGTTCGCGCAACGTCCGGAGTGCCGTTTCGATGGCATCGCGCGGGGCGGCGAGGAGCTGTTGCGCGCGAGTCTCGTCCACGCCGCGTTCGCGCATCTCGGGCAGCCACTGCTCAAGCATCGGCTTCAGGAGCATCTCCGTCAGCGTGTAGTCGGCAATAATGGTCTCGTCGTCCACACGGGCCATGTCCAGCAAGAGGGCGGCCGCCACACCCGTCCGGTCCTTGCCTGCGGCGCAGTGGAACAGCACCCGGCCATCGGACTCCGCGGTCACCTCGATGAGTGTGCGATACGCATCCCGCCCCATTTCGAGGAAGCGCGCATAGACCGGCCCGAACCCCGGGAACTCGCGCTCCATTCCCACCGGCGAGGCATCCTCCTGGAACACGGGCGCGTGGACGTGGCGGATCCCGTACGGGGTCGGGTCGGGAGTCACGCTGCGCTCGCGTTCGGCGTTCGAGCGGAAGTCGATGATCGTGGTGACGCCCGCCTCTGCCAGGCTCCGCATACCGTTCCCGGTGAGGCGGTGCAGGCTGGCGGAGCGGATGACCGTCTCGCTGGTGATGCGCCCGGATGATGTCCGGTAGCCGCCCAGGTGGCGGACGTTGTGGGCGATTTCGAGCCGCAGCTCGCGGTCGGTGATAGTTAGCTCCATGCGAACAGTGTCGCAGATGGCGATGAATGGGGCGTTAACGGCCCCCCGCGCCGTATCCTTGGCCACACCACCAGCCGGAGCCTCCCGTGATCAACCGCGACCGCATCGTCCAGACATTCCTCGACCTTGTCGCAATCGATTCGCCCTCCGGCGAAGAGGACGCCATTGCCGCCGAACTCGAACGGCGCTTCCGGGCCCTCGGCCTCGAGGTGAGCCAGGACCTGGCTGGCAACGTCATTGGCCGTCGCCCCGGCGTGGGCGAGGCAGTCTTGCTTTCCGCACACATGGATACGGTCGAACCTGGCAGGGGGATTAAGCCCACCTGGGACGGGCCGGACATCATCCGGAGCGACGGCACAACCATCCTGGGGGCCGACAACAAGGCCGGCTGCGCGGTCATCCTCGAGGTCATCCAGTCGGCCATCGAGGATGGCGCAACAACGCGGCCAATCGAAGTGGCTATCAGCCGCGGCGAAGAAGTTGGCCTCCTTGGCGCCAGCCACATGGACTACAGCCGCATCACGGCAAAGGTGGCGATCGTCATCGATAGCGGTGGCCCGCCCTCCAGCATCCAGGGACAGGCGCCATACCACTACACCTACGACATCGAAGTGCACGGGCGCGCCGCGCACGCCGGCCTCGAACCGGAAAAGGGCGTCCCGGCTATCTCCATCGCCTCGGAAATCGTCGTTGGCCTCCCACAGGGCCGCTTCGACGCCGAGACCACCGGCAATGTCGGTAAGATCCATGGCGGCCTCGTCCGGAACGCCGTCCCCGACTACACCATCATCCAGGGCGAAATGCGTTCGATGGTCGAAGAAAAGGTCGAGACCATGGTTTCGCGGACGAGGCGGCATGTCGAGCAGGTCCAGGCGAGGCACCCCGAGGCACGCATCGAAGCGCGCTTTCACACCGCTTACCCGGGCTACACGCTCACTCCGGACGACCCCGCGGCGAAGTTGCTCTTCCCCGTCCTCGAGGAACTCGGCTTCAAGCCCGACCCTCACCCCGTCGGCGGGGGGACCGATGCCAATGTCTTCCGCGGGCACGGCATCGCCAGCGTGGTTATCGGCCGGGGCGGCTATAACCAGCACACGAAGGACGAGTACCTGGTCATCCCGGAGATGCTCGAGTGCGCCCGCGTTGTCGAGGGGTGCGTCCGCCGCCTCCCCTGACGCTGGCGCGCCTACTGGTCGATCCGCGTGTCCCGTTCCCCTTCTCCCCTCGCAAGCCGGGAAACCCGGTGCGAGAGGACGCCCGCACCGCGCACAAGCGGCTCGAAACGCCAGACCAGCGCTTCCTCAAAGACCTCCGCCGTCGCACGGGGAACGCTTTGCTCCGCGCTCATCATCCATGCTCCGGCCAGGAGCCGCAGGTGGTAGAGCGTCGCCCCGCGGTACATGGCCCCGTCGAGCGCCGCGACCAGGTCCGGGAACTCGCCGGTCACCCGTTCGGCCAGCGCGAGCGCCGGCAGCTTCACCATCGGGTCGCGGTCCACCACGCGACCGAACGAGGTCATAAGGTTGCCGTAAATCGCGTCGGTGATGCGCGGCTTGCGCCGGAACCATGCCATCAGCGCACGACTCCGTGGATCGCCCCCGCTTCGTGCGCGGTAGCAATCACCGCCGTGTTGTAACCCCCATACACCAGCCTTGCCGCAATGAGGTTCGCCAGCGCGTGGTGCTCGGCGGTGAGTGGCCGGTTGAGCAGCGCATGCAACCGCGCGCCCGGCGGCACCGATTTCCGCCCGCCTTCGGCATGCAACAGCGTCTCGACAATGACATCGGCTGTCACAGGTGCGCCCGTTGCCACGCTGGTCAGGTCCGACACCAGCCCGGGCCGGTGGACCCAGGTGTCGCTCAGTGGATGCCCCAGCACCGCGAGGCCCACGCACACCACCACATCTGTCGCGTTCGCCGGGATGGCTGGCTCGTGGGCCGCCGGCGCCTTGAACGGCCGGTGGGCCGAACCGTCCGCCTCTATCGCCAGCAAATAGTCGCCCGGCGGCAGCGAAGCGACGGCCTCGGGCGTGAACCCCATCATCCGGCCGGCATCCACCTCCGCCGAGATGAACGTCCGGGCTTCCCCGGGACGTATCGCGCTGGCGAATGCCGAAACAAACTCCGCCTCGCTGGTGCGCACGCACTCAGGCATCTCGATGCCGCGCGGACGTGTAAAGCGGGCGGTGGTGGTCACCGCCCCGGCGAGCCCCCGGGCCGCGGCCTCGTTGGCCAGCGAAAACACCAGGCTGGTCTTGCCTCCGCCGCCAACGACCGCGACGATTGCACCAGACCCCAACCCGAACGCTTCGAACAGGTCCACCCCCTGATTCTACGGGTTGTGGTGCGGTGACTCTCGCATGGAATCGCTTACCGCCGTGGTGCTGGCCGGGGGGAAGAGCACGCGCTTTGGCTCCGACAAAGCCTCCGCGCTCCTGCGCGGCCGGCCCCTCCTCCAGTGGGTGCTCGATGCCACCGGCGGCGTCGCTGAGGCGATCGTTCTCGTGAGGGCTCGCGGCCAGGTGCTCCCGCCGGTGACTTCGCCACTCCCGCTCAGGGTCGTCGAGGACATCTACGAAGCCCGGGGACCGCTCGCCGGCCTCGTCGCGGCCCTCGAAGCCGTCGATACGCCGCTTGCCTTCGCCACCTCCTGCGATTCCCCTCTGCTCCAGCCCCCACTCCTCCGCCATCTCGCTGAAGCCGCGCACGACGTGGATGTGGTCTGCCCCATCGTCGGTGGACACCCCCAGCCGCTGGTCGCAGCTTATCGCCCCGCCACCTGCCTGCCGGTATTCCGCGAGAACGTCGAAAGCGGTCAACTCCGGATCGTCGTCGCCTATGCCGGCCTCCGCCGCAAGACGCTCACCGAGGAGGAGGCACGGGAATTGGACCCGGGACTCCGCTCGTTCCTCAACGCGAACACACCCGAACGGCTCGCCGAGATCGATGCCCTGCTCGGTTAGGGGGCCTTCCCGCTCCCCATCAGGTTCGGTTGACAGCCTTGGGGGGCAACCTATGATCGCGAAAGAGGCCCGGCGCGAACAGGCCGGGCGCACCACCAGACGGGTGGTGCCCGGGGCCGGGTGGCGCCCTTTGCGGGTGGCAACCTTCTCCGTCGGCTCTCCGGCGCCCCGCCGCGCCGGATAACTCAAGGAGTGGGGGACCAGTGACAACTCTCGAACGGCCACGGACGGTGGGCGAACTCAGAGCGTCCGGCTATCAAGTCCTGCCGGTGCGCGAAGAGATGCGCAAAAACCTGATTGCCAAGATGCGCGCGGGCGAAGAACTCTTCCCTGGCATCTACGGCTACGAAGAAACCGTCATTCCGCACATCGTCAACGCCATCCTCGCCGGCCAGGACATCATCTTCCTCGGAGAGCGCGGCCAGGCAAAATCCCGTATCATCCGCTCCCTCACCTCGCTCCTCGATGACGAGATACCGATCCTCGCCCACTGCGAAATCCCTGAGGATCCCTTCCACCCCATCACCCGGGCCGGCCGCGACATCATCGCCGAGAAGGGCGACGACGCCGAGCTTGAATGGCTCCCTCGCGATAAGCGCTACGGCGAGAAGCTCGCCACCCCCGATATCACCATCGCCGACCTCATCGGCGAAGTCGACCCCATCAAGGTCGCTGAAGGCCGCTACCTCAGTGATGAACTGACCATCCACTACGGCCTCATCCCGCGTACCAACCGGGGCGTGTTCTGCATCAACGAACTCCCGGACCTTGCCGAGCGCATCCAGGTCGGCCTCCTCAACATCATGGAAGAGCGCGACGTCCAGATCCGCGGTTATCGCATCCGCCTGCCGCTGGATGTGTTCATCGTCGCCAGCGCAAACCCCGAGGACTACACCAACCGTGGGCGCATCATCACGCCGCTGAAGGACCGCTACGGCGCCCAGGTGCGTACCCACTACCCCACCCGCATCGAGCACGAAATCGGCATCATGGATGCGGAGCATCATCCCGTCCCGGGCGACTTCAACGTCGTCGTGCCCACCTACATGAAGGAAGTCATCGCCGAGATCAGCCGCCTCGCAAGGCGCTCGCCCGATGTGAACCAGCGCTCCGGCGTCAGCGTCCGCGCATCGATCGCCAACTACGAATCGATGCTCGCCAATGCCCTCAGGCGCTCCATTCTCACTGGCGAAGATACGGTCGTCCCGCGCGTCAGCGATTTGCCCTACGTCATCCCGGCGCTCAGCGGCAAGGTTGAATTCGAAACCGTGGAAGAAGGCCGCGAGGACCAGATCATCGATAAACTCATCCAGGGCGCCGTTGTTGCCGTCTTCAACCGCTATTTCAACCTCGGCGAACTCGAGCAGGTGGTGACTCGCTTCAAGTCCGGCGTCGCCGTCGAAGTCGGCGACATGACCCCCAGCGCTGAATACGACAGCCTGGCCCGCCAGATCGAAGGCATCTTCCCGGCGATTGAAAAGCTTGGCGCTACCGGCAGCGCGGCGGAGGAGGCATCGGCTGTCGAATTCCTTCTCGAAGGGCTCCACCTCAACAAGCGCCTGAACAAGGACAAGGTTGGCGGCAAGACCCAATACCGCGGCTAAATGGACGCCGAGCCCTTTCCCATTCGCGAAATCCCGGTCCATGGCCCCCTGTTCGAGGGGGCCATGGCTGTCTATGGCGAGGCATTCGCCCGGCCGCCCTACAGCGACCTCGACCGCGGCCACGAAATCCGGCTCCGGCTCAAGGACACGCATCGCCACCGCAGGGGCTTCCGCCTGCTGGTCGCCACCGCCCACCCGGAGCGTGTCGTCGGCATGGCCTACGGCTACCACGGCGAGCGCGGCCAGTGGTGGCACGATACCGTTGTCCAGCGTGTCACCCCGGAGGTCGCCGCCGGCTGGTTCGGCGATTCCTACGAGCTCGTGGAACTGGCTGTCCACCCGGATTACCAGTGCCGCGGCATCGGTACCGCGCTCATCCAGGAGCTCCTTCACGGGCGGCCGGAACGCACCTGCGTCCTGAGCACCCGCACCGATAGCCAGGCGCATCAGCTTTACTCCCGCCTGGGCTTCGAACTCATCATTGAGATGACGTTTACCGCGGGCGGCTGGCCCTTTTACGTGATGGGCAAACGGCTCCACGCTGACCGTTGAGCCGGCCGGCCGTATCCTGATTCTGTCCCATGAGCCAGCCCGAAACCTTCCGCTGCATCAAGTGCAAGCAACAGGTCGATACCCTCTCGTTCGGGACGACCCAGCGCAACCACTGCCCCCAGTGCCTCTGGTCGCGTCATGTCGATGACTTCCCCGGCGACCGGAAGTCGGCCTGCGGCGGCCCCATGGAACCCCTCGCGGTGTTCGTGGCCCAGGGCGGCGAGTGGATGCTCATCCACCGCTGCAAGAGCTGCGGCCTGCTCCACGAAAACCGCATTGCCGGTGACGACAACATGATGATCCTGATGGCGATCGCGGCCCGCCCCCTGGCAAACCCGCCGGTGCCGCTCGAATACCTGCCGTGAGCCGCAAGACCCCACTCCAAACGCTCCTGGGGAATCTCCAGCTCGAGCGGCTCGACCGCGACCTCTTTCTCGGTGACCCCGGATCAGGCTCCGGCCGCCTCTTCGGGGGCCACGTCGCCGCGCAGTCAGTCATGGCTGCCGGGATGACGCTCGCGCCCGATGCCGGCTACGTCCACTCGCTCCATGCGTACTTCCTCAAGGGTGGCTCGCACGACGTTCCCATCAGGTTCGTGGTTGACCGCATCCGCGATGGCCGCACGTTCTCGACCCGCCATGTGGTCGCGTACCAGGGCGGCGAGGCGATCTTCGACCTCTCCGCGAGCTTCGCCCGTCCCGAAGAGGGAGTGGAGCACCAGGGCATCATGCCCGATGCCCCCGGACCGGAAGGCCTCCCCACCCATGAGGATCACCGCGGTGAAATGCTCGAGGACTCCGAGCGGCGTCGGCGCCACGCCCCGATCGAGATTCGCGTCTGCGACCCGGACATCCCCGGCGAAGTCCAGCCTCCGTTCAAGCGCATGTGGATCCGTCCGGCGGGTGAACTCCCCCAGGACCCCCTGGTCCACGCCGCGCTCCTGGTGTATGCCAGCGATCGCACGCTTCTGAGCACCGCCGCTCGTCCCCATGGCCTGGCCTGGGGCAAGCGCATGTCGGCCAGCCTCGACCATGCCGTCTGGTTCCACAGCCCTGCCCGCTTCGACGACTGGCTGCTCTACGTGGCCGAAAGCCCGGTCGCACGCGCCGCCCGCGGGCTCATCCACGGGTCCATGTGGAACCGCCAGGGCATCCGCATCGCCTCGGTCGCCCAGGAGGGCCTGATCCGCCGCCCCCGCGAGTAGCCGCCGCCTACAGTGCCAGTGCCGCTGGCCCTTCCAGCAGGGCCTGTATCTCCTTGATGAAGCGCGCACCCTCGGCCCCATCACTCACCCGGTGGTCGGCGCTCAGGGCGACCTTCATCACCTGGCGCACCACCACCTGCCCATCGCGCACCACCGCCTGCGGCATCACCGAGCCCACGCCCAGGATCGCTGCTTGCGGAGGATTGATGATGCCGATCAGCGTCTCGACGCCGAACGCGCCGAGGTTCGTGATGGTGAACGTGCCGTCGCTGTACTCGTCCGCTTTCAGGTGCCCCGTCTTCGCCCGGTTGATGAGGTCCTTCGATTCCACGGCGATGCGGCCCAGTGATTTCGACTGGCAATCCAGCAGCGCCGGCGCGATCAGCCCGTCGTCGAGCGCAATCCCGATGCACACATTCACCCGCTCGTGGTGTACCAGCCCTTCCTCGGAGAACTCGGCGTTGAACTTCGGGTGCCGTTCGAGCGCGATCGCGCAGGCCTTCACCACCAGGTCGTTGATGCTCACACGCTGCTCGTCCGTGGCCGAAGCGTTGAACTGCTCGCGGAACGCCAGTGCCGCCGTCATGTCGATATCGAGCGTCAGGTAGTAGTGCGGCTGCGTCTGCTTCGAGAGCGTCATCCTCCGGGCGATGGCCTGTCGCATTTTGCTCAGGCCTTCAGGCGGCCCGGCCTGCGGTCGGACAGGCGCCGTTGCCTGGCGGGCTGGCGCCGGCTGAAGCGCGGGCGCGCCCGTCGTCCCGGCAGCCACCGCCGCCTCGACGTCTCGACGCAGGATGCGGCCATCCGGGCCACTCCCCCGGAGAGCCGAAACATCGAGCCCTGCCTCGCGGGCGATCCGCCGGGCCACCGGTGAGATGCGCACGCGCCCCTCTGTTTCCGCGGCGGCGGGGCTTGCCGCTGGCTGCGTTGCCGGTGCCGTTGCTGCCGCCCGTTCCTTCACCTCTGGCTCAATGGCGCGGCGCGCTGGCTTCTCGGCCGGGGGCTTCCGTTCGATGTCCGGCGCAGCCTCCGATGGTTCGCCCAGCAGGGCAATCACGTCGCCCACGGGCACCACATCGCCCTCCTGGGCTACGAGCTTGATCAGGGTGCCGGACTCATACGCCTCAAGCTCGATCGTGGCCTTATCGGTTTCGATCTCCGCAATCACCTCACCACGCTGGACGCTATCGCCAACCTGCTTCACCCACTTCAGCAGGGTACCTTCGGTCATATCGGCGCCCATCTGGGGCATGGTCACTTCGATGGCCACGGGCTACTCCTTGAACATGCCGAGGACAGCTTCAACCACGTCCTCTTCCGATGGCAGGGCGGCGAACTCCAGGTTGCGATTGTAGGGCAGGGGTACATCCTTGCAGGCCACCCGCGCCACCGGGGCATCCAGCCAGTCGAACGCCCGCTCCATCACCTGCGATGCCAGCTCCCCGCCAAAGCCGCCGAACTTCCACGCATCCTCGACGATCACGCAGCGGTTCGTCTTCTTCACCGAGGCAACCACAGTGTCCATGTCCAGCGGCCGCAGCGTCCGCAGATCGATGACCTCCGCGCTGATCTCCTCCTGCTCTTCAAGCAGGGCTGCCGCGCGCGTCGCCTGGTGGACGCTCCCGCCGTAGCCGACGATAGTCACATCGCTGCCTTCCCGCAGCACGTTCGCCACCCCGAACTCGATGATGAAGTCGGGGTCCTCTGGCACCTCACCCTTCAGCGCGTAGTTCGCGGTGTGCTCGATGAAGATGACCGGGTTCTCATCGCGAAACGCGCGCTTGAGCAGGCCCTTGGCGTCGGCTGCGCTCGAAGGGCACACCACCTTCAGGCCCGGGAAGTGCGCGTACAGCCCCTCGAGTGAATGGCTGTGGGTCGCTGCGAGCTGGCTTCCGCCCCCGCTCGCCATCCGGATCACCATCGGTACGTGTATCTGGCCGTTCGACATGTGGTACAGCTTCGCCGCGCTATTCACGATCTGGTCCAGCGCCAGGAAGCTGAAGTTGATCGTCATCAGCTCAACCATCGGGTGCAGGCCGCCCATCGCGGCGCCAATCCCCGCCCCGATGATCCCGGATTCCGCAATCGGCGTATCGATCACTCGCTGGTCGCCGAACTCCTCCAGGAGCCCCTTGGTGACAGCGTACGAGCCACCGTAGAGCCCGATGTCCTCCCCCATCAGGAAGATGCGGTCGTCGCGCCGCATCTCCTCCCGGAGCGCTTCCCGGAGGGCATCGCGCATGCGCATTTCAGCCATCGGAGGGCTCCTTGTAGAGGTAATCGAACAGTGTGCCAATATCGGGCTGCGGGCTCCGCTCCGAGAATTCGACCGATTCATCGACCACCTGTTCGGCCCGGCGATCAATCTCGGCGAATCCTGCCTCGTCGAGCATGCCCGCCTCGAACATGTGCGATTTCAGCCGCTCAATCGCATCACGCTGGCGGAAGTGCTCGATCTCCGCCTTCACCCGGTACAGCTCCGGGTCCGCCATCGAATGCCCGCGGTACCGGTATGTCAGTGCCTCGATGAAGTACGGGCCCTTGCCCGCGCGCGCGTGCTCCACGGCCTTCCGGGTGGCCTCGTAAACCGCGATCACATCCATCCCGTCGACCGAGACCGCTGGCATGTTGTAGGCGGCGGCGAGCTTCGGGATGTCGGTCGAGAGCGATGCGTGGAACGGCACGCCCATGCCATAGAGGTTGTTCTCGCAGAAAAAGATGGTGGGCGTGTTCCACAGCACCGAAAGGTTGAGCGCCTCGTGGAATTCCCCTTCGCCGACGCTCCCGTCGCCGAAGATGCAGAGCGTCACGAAGTTTTCGCGCTTCATGTTCGAGGCCATGCCCAGCCCCACGGCCAGGGGGAGGTGCGCCGCCACAATCGCGTAGCCCCCGAGGAACCCCTTTGATGCGTCGTACAGGTGCATCGAACCGCCCCGGCCGGCGCTCAGCCCGGTCGCCTTCCCGTAGAGCTCCGCCATGATCCGGTTCGGGTCCACACCCCGGGCAAGGGCATGCCCATGGTCCCGGTAGTGCGTGACGATCTTGTCGCGCTCTTCGAGCGCCGCGATCGAGCCCACGGCGCAGGCCTCCTGGCCCGTATACAGGTGGAGAAACCCGCGGATCTTTCCCTTCGTGTAGAGCTCTCCGCACTTCTCCTCGAACCTGCGAATCAGGACCATCTGGTAGAGGAACTTGCCGAGCTGTTCCGCGCCGAGGGCCGGGCCCGTCGCGCTCGTGGTCTCTGTACTCACCGTGTTGCAGCTCCTTGTACCTGCGCGGCCCGCTTCCGCGCGATGTGGATGGCCTCGCCTTCGACTGCCAGGGCAGCCTCCTTGATCGCCTCGGCGAGCGTTGGGTGCGCGTGCACCGCGAACCCCACCTCGATCGTGGTCGCCTCCAACAGCGCGATCATCGTCGCTTCACCCAGGAGGTCGTTCACGTCGTGTCCGATCATATGGATCCCGAGCACCTGCCCGGTCGCCTCGTCGGCCACTACCTTCACGAACCCCTCCGTATGGCCCGTCGCCGTGGCCTTGCCCAGCGCGGTGAGTGGAAACCGCCCGGTCTTGACGGTGTACCCCGCTTCCTTCGCCCCTGCCTCCGTGTACCCGATTGACCCTACCTGCGGCTGGCAGAACGTCGCGCGAGGCATCTGCACATAGTCCAGGGCGGGCACCGCCTTGCCCGCGATGTGTTCCGCCGCCAGCACCCCTTGCTGCGAGGCCACATGGGCGAGCATCAGCTTGCCCGTCACGTCGCCTACGGCGTAAATCCCGGGCACATTCGTCTCCATCTGGTCACCGATCGTGACGAACCCGCGCTGCGTCGCGACACCCGCCGCTTCGAGGTTCAGGCCCGCGGTATGCGGGACGAAGCCGATCGCCACCAGGACGGTGTCGGCCTCGATGACCTCCTCGCCGGCCTCTCCCTTCACAGTCACCTTCGCAGCGCCACCCGCCACAGCCACACTTTCGACGCGCGTCTTCACCAGGCAGCGGATACCGCGGCCCTCGAACGAGCGCTTCAGCTGCCGGCCGATGTCCGGGTCTTCCAGCGGCACGAGGGTATCGAGCAGCTCGACGATGGTGACCTCCGCGCCGTAGCTCGACCAGGTATACGCGAACTCCACACCCACCGGGCCCGCACCGATGATGACCGCCTTGTTCGGGGCTTCGCGCCGCGCCAGCGCTTCACGGCTGGTCAGGACTACCTGGCCATCGGGCTGCACGCCCGGGAGCATCCGCGTC
>CAYUVT010000002.1:13639-45161 GCA_964448165.1 uncultured Anaerolineaceae bacterium
GCGTCGAGGCGCCCGTGGCGATGATGATGTTCCTGGCGTCGTAGTCCACCCCGTTGGAGGTCACGGTTCGCGTGCCCTTCAGCGAGGCCTCTCCGGCGATGACCGTGACGCCATTGTCCTTCAACAGCCCTTCGACGCCGGAGACGATCTTCTCGACCACGTCGCGGCTCCGATCGATCGCCGCAGAAAAGTCAAACGCGACCGCCTCCGCGCCGCGCAGGCCCCAGGTGGCTGCGTCGCGGACGTAGTTCACGACATCCGCGTTCTTGAGCACGGCCTTGCTCGGGATACAACCCCAGTTCAGGCACAGGCCGCCCACCCGCTCCTTTTCGAAGAGGGCTACCGTCAGCCCGAGCTGGGCTGCGCGAATTGCGGCGACGTACCCGCCGGGGCCCCCACCGATGATCGCGACATCGTATCCAGCCATAGCCTGCTCCTAGACTACTATAGCCTTGACCTTTGGTATCGTGACCGTGCCAGATTCAAGGCGCAACTCACTGTCGCCGAAACCGCCGCGCTTGTCCATGCACCAACGGCAAGAATGCGGCAGCCGTTCAGCCCATATCAGGGATGCTGCCGGGGCGGCGCAGGATGTAGAGTGCGTGAGTCCGAAGCGCCGGTATCGCCGCCAAGGGCCCATACAGCCACGGAGCCATGGCCCCAACGCGCCGCGCGATGGGCGGCGCGAGGGTCACGTTCCGCACTCGCATCGGGCACCGGGGGAACCATCGCCGGATATCGTCCCGCAGGATGGGATGCACCTTCGGGTTCCGCGGATTCCGCCTCCGCATGTCGTACACCAGGATGAGCCCCCCGGGCCGGGTGATGCGCAACAGCTCCCGCGCGATCCCGTGCGCCACGTCCTCATCCGGCACCGAACTGAACAGCGTGAACGCCAGCGACAGGTCGAAGTAGCCATCTGGCTCCGGGATTGCGTCCGCGCTCCCCGCGTGCACGCGGATATCCGAGGCGTGAGCGCGGCAGTACTCCACCGCTGCGGCATCCAGGTCCATGCCGGCGATGTTCTGGGGCCGCGCTCCCCACTGCACTAGCAGGCGCATGTTGTACCCGGTCGAACACCCGGCTTCGAATGCCTTCAGCTCGTCGAGGTTCGTCCACCCGGCCCTTTGCAGCAGCCGCGCGAGGATGCGCTCCCGCTCCTGCACCATGAGCAGGTTGCCCGGCTGAAGGATCGACTGGTCTGCCACCACGGCCACTCTATCGGCACCCAACCCCGCGGGCAAAGCCGCTGGCCCATGCCAACCGCTATCATGGCCCCCGAGTGAGGATGCCATGACTATTGAACAGGACTACATCGATCGCCACCCCGCTTCGGCGCGGCTCTATCAGCGCGCCGGCGCCGTCCTGCCCAGTGGTGTCACCCACGATAGCCGCTTCATGCGGCCGTTCCCCATCTATGCCGTGCGCGCCGCCGGGGCCCACAAGTGGGATGCCGATGGTCACGAGCACATCGACTACGTGATGGGCCATGGCGCCCTCCTCCTCGGCCACAATTACCCTTCGGTCGCCGAGGCGGCTGCCGAGCAACTCGCCCTGGGCACGCACTATGGCGCCAGCCACGAACGGGAAATCGAGTGGGCCGAAGAGGTCGTGCGCCTCGTGCCCTCCGCCGAGGTGGTTCGCTTTACCAGCTCGGGCACCGAAGCGACCCTGATGGCCCTCCGCCTGGCCCGCTCCTTCACTGGCAAGGCTGGCGTCATCAAGTTCGACCGCCACTTCCACGGCTGGCACGACTACGTGGTTGCCGCCTCCAAGTACTCTGGCTCGGTGCCTCTCGGCATCCCACAGGCCACGCTCGAGTCGGTCTCCGTGTTGCCCCTCGAGATGGCCGCCGTGCGCGAAACCGTCTCTGTGCGGGGCGACATCGGCGCCGTCATCGTCGAATCGGCCGGCGCCTCAAGCGGCCAGCTGCCCGTGCCTCGCGGGTTCCTCCACGAGCTCCAGGCGTTCTGCCGGTCCGCAGGCATCGTCTTCATCATGGACGAGGTCGTGACTGGCTTTCGCTGGTCCCCCGGTGGCGTCCAGGAAGTCGAAGGTCTGCAACCCGACCTGACGACCCTCGCCAAAATCCTGGCCGGCGGCTTCCCCGGTGGGGCGGTCGCGGGCCGCCGGGCCGTCATGGAGCATCTGCAGTTTCCCGCGCCGGGGACGAAGGCCCCGAAGATTGGCCACCCCGGGACGTTCAACGCCAACCCGCTCTCCTCGGCGGCCGGCGTCGCCTGCCTCCGCGAAATCGCCGATGGCAACCATCAGCGGCTCGCCGCCGGGCTCGCCGCCCAGCTCCGCGCAGGGATGAATTCCGTCCTTTGCGAGCTTGGCATCCCGGGCTACGTCTATGGCCAGTCTTCCGAGTTCCGCATCATCCTCGCCGGCACTACCGTCCCGGAGGCCCAGGACTACGACCCGCGCGACCTGCCATTCGATTTCCTGGCGAAAGGCATGCCCGAGCACCGCACCCGCCTCATGCAGCTCGCCATGATCAACCGGGGATCGCACTTCTTCGGCGCCGGCGGAATGACCAGCTCGGTCCACACCGGAGACGACATCGCCCGGACGGTCGAGGCATGGCGTCAGGCCCTGCTCGACCTCCGGGCGGAAGGCGCCCTCGACGATTAGTCCAAAGGCTTGGCCGCCATCAGAAAGACGATGACGAGGAGCGCCGTTGCATCCATGTGGGCGACGTTCAGGTAGCGCTTCATGCGCTTTGTGGTGCCGGTATCGGTTGCCGAGTCCTCATCCAGGAGCTTCACGATGCGCTTGCTCTCGGGTCCGAAGAACAGCATGCCGACGAGGAAAGCGATGGCGTAGATGCCGAGCGCGAGCAGCAGCCACGGGTTGTCGCTGTAGCTCCAGTCGCCCTCGGCCGTCAGCCAGAAGCCAAAGACCAGCGTGAGCAACGAAACGGGCATAAAGTAGCGTTCGCCGAACCACGCGAGCGTGCGGAATAGCGATGCGAGCTGCACAGGGTCTCCGCTCGTCCGGGCCCGTATGGCGACAAGGTTGAGCATCACGTTGCCGCCGACCCACAGGATCGAGAACAGCACGTGCAGCCAGAGCAGCGTTTCGTAGGTGGTCAAGGCCCAGATCTCCTCCAGGTTCGTTCCCCTGGGGCACGACGGGGGCCTGGTTCCCACTGTTGCAGCCGTCCCGCGCACCATCCGTGAAGGCCATCACAGACTGCCCCGGCGCGGCGGGGAAATCCGCCCAAAGAAGGAGATGCACACGGCGGCCGCCCATTCCGCTATCATGAGGCCGTGATACAAACCATCGTCTTCTTCCTGGTGCTGGGCTTCCCGTTCATCATCTATTTGGTGAACGCACTCCTTGCCCAGCGCGAGCAGCGTGGTATCGCCGCCGGCATCCCAAAGCCGAAGGAGGCCAGGCCCCCGCACTCCCGCGGCCGCTCCCGCCCCGCAAAGGTCCGGTCGGCCCGTGTCACCTCCTGTGGCCGCCACTTCTCCCACTTCATGCTCGCACTGGTGGGTTCCTCCGAAAGTTGCCGCTACTGCACCTACATCACCGAGGTGCCCCCGGCCCGGCCCACTCCGGACGACGACGATGAGCGCGACGCCGCCATACGCGCGGCCGAGGAGATCATCGACCAGGCCAAGCACTAGCGGACCGCTTCGCCAGCTATACTCTGCAGCACCTGCACCCGGAGCACTCCCATGAAACACACCCGCCTGGGCCGCACTGGCCTCCAGGTCTCTCGCCTGTGCCTTGGCACCATGACCTTCGGATTCCAATGCGACGAAAAGACCTCGCTCGCCATCATGGATAGGGCGTTCGACGGCGGCATTACCTTCTTCGACACGGCCGATGTCTACCCACTGGGCGCACCCGCCGGCACCCAGGGGCGGACCGAAGAGATCGTTGGCAAGTGGCTCGAAGGCAGGCGCGACCGGGTCATCCTCGCGACCAAGTGCTTCGGGCGCATGGGCCCCAGCCGGTGGGACCAGGGGAACTCGCGCAAGCACATCCTCGACGCTGTCGATGCCTCTCTCCGGCGCCTGGGCACCGACTACATCGACCTTTATCAGCTCCACGGACCCGACCCCGACACCCCAATCGACGAGACGCTCAAGGCGCTCGACGACCTGGTGCGCTGGGGCAAGGTGCGTTACGTCGGCTGCTCGAACTTCCTGGCCTACCAGGTTGCCCGCGCCCTTGGCCGGAGCGAGGTGCTCGGCACCGTCCGGTTCGATTCGGTGCAGCCGCGCTACAACCTGCTCTTTCGCGAGATCGAACGTGAATTGCTTCCCCTCTGCGCGGAGGAAGGCATCGGCGTCATCCCCTACAACCCCATCGCCGGCGGACTCCTGAGCGGAAAGCACAACCCGCAGGCCGGCCCCGAGGAAGGTTCCCGCTTCACCCTCGGCACGGCTGCCGAGCGCTACCAGGAGCGTTACTGGCACGAAGGCATGTTCGAAACCGTCGAAAAGCTCCGCCCCATGGCCGCCGACGCCGGCATGTCGCTCCCCCAGATGGCGGTGGCCTGGGTCCTCGCGAACCCGGCCGTCACCGCGCCCATCATCGGCGCCAGCAGGCCCGAACAGCTCGACGACACGCTGAAGGCCGCCGAGACCCCGCTGCTGCCCGAACTGAAGAAGAGCCTCGATGTCCTGACCGCGCAGTATCGCAAAGGCGACTCGGCCCGCTGATGAGCGAACTCGCAAATCTGTTGGAGATCGCGCGCCGCGCGGCGGAGGTTGCCGGCCAGGTCATCATGCCCCTCTACGAGCGAGGGACTTCCGTCGAGCTCAAGGCAGACCGCACGCCGGTCACCGAAGCCGACCGCCGGGCCGAACTGGCCATCCGCGAGTTCCTGGCACGCGAATGCCCGGGTCACGGCATCCTCGGAGAGGAATTCGGGGAAACAGCTGGCGAAGGCCGCTACCGCTGGATCCTCGACCCCATCGACGGGACCAAGTCGTTCATCCACCACGTTCCGCTTTTCGGCACCCTGGTCGCTCTCGAGCAGGACGGCGAACCGGTCGTGGGAGTGATCGCCTGCCACGCCGCGGGCGAAACCGCCTCTGCGGCGCGCGGGCTCGGCGCCTTCCTCAACGGCGAGCGCATCACCGTCTCCACCGTCGGCCGCATTGAGGATGCCACGCTCTCGATGACTTCATACGCGCGCACAGCCGCCATGCACCCGAAGGGATTTGCCAGCCTGGTTTCCCGCTGCGGCCTGGCCCGCGCCTGGGGCGATTGTTACGGCTACCTCATGGTTGCTGCCGGCCGGGCGGAAATCATGCTC
The DNA here is from genome assembly GCA_964448165.1 of uncultured Anaerolineaceae bacterium. GTDB lineage: Bacteria > Chloroflexota > Dehalococcoidia > Tepidiformales > Tepidiformaceae > Amarobacter. The sequence continues at coordinate 18,921 of CAYUVT010000002.1, forward strand.
GACCCCGAAATGAGCATCTGGGATGCTGCCGCGCTCTACCCGGTCGTGACCGAGGCGGGCGGGGGGTTCAGCCAGTGGGATGGCACCCCGGGGGTTGGGAATTCCGTCGTGGCCACCAACGGTGTGCTCCACGCCGCCGTCCTGGCGGCCCTGCGCGAAGACGAGGGCCAATGAAAAAGGACCCGCGGCCGCGGGTCCTCTCCCATTGCTCGGTTAAGCAGTGCGAGGCTTGGCGATCAGGCTTTGCCGATCTTGAACATCTTGGTGCCACACACAGGGCAGGCACCCTCGGTGGCGGGCTTACCGTTCTTCATCGTGATGGGCTTGGGGTCTTTCATCTCCCGTTTCACCCGGCACTTGAGGCAGTAGGCTTCCAAGGGATTCCCTCCTTCTTCGTTCCCGCCCGCGGGTCGAGCGGTTCACTGGCAAATTGCTAGAGTGCCTACGCGGTTACGCAGGTCAGCCAGTTCCTCAGGCATGATCCGAGCGCACCGCTCCGATGTCAATACACCAATTGAGTTTGTTAGCGACATAACCATCGCTAGAGGGCTAATTCGGCAGGTTCAGCACCTTCACCGGCCGGATTTCCCCGGAACGCGACACTTGCCCGACACCCAGGAACGCCCCCGACTCCGTGTACAGGCGCGCAGCTTCGGCCGCCCCCTCTGCGCCCCCATGCGCCAGGTGCGCCAGCCCGTGGCGAAACCTCCGCGCACCCTCGGGTCCCACGATCGCTGCGTCGTGGTCGATCATTCCCTCGTCGGCCGGCAACAGCGCAGCCTCAACCTGGCCCTGTGCGGCCAGCCGCTCCAGGGTCTCCAGCGTCACCGCCTCGTCCACCGTGAACGGTCCGGCCGTATGTCTCCGCAACGATCCGAGGTAGCCGCCACATCCCAGGAGGGCACCGATATCGCGGGCAAGGCTCCGGATGTAGGTGCCGGCGCCGCATCGCACGTCGATGCTCAGCCGGCCCGGGGCGCGCGACTCCAACCTGAGCCGGTGAATCACCACCCGGCGTGGCTCCAGCCGCGGCTCCCCGCCCGCCCGGGCGACGGCGTATGCCCGCCGGCCGCCGACCTTGATCGCGCTGACTGCGGGCGGGAGCTGGAGGATCTCCCCGCTGAACCGCCCCTCGAGCTCCCGGAGGAGGTGCGCATCGATCTCCGGCACAGCCACCTCGGCCAACGTCTCGCCCTCGGCGTCATCGGTGGAGGTCGTCCGCCCGAGCACGATCTCCCCGGTGTAACGCTTGTCGTGCCCGGTCAGGTACTCCACCAGCCGCGTCGCCTGGCCCAGGCAGAGCACCAGCAGGCCAGTCGCCATCGGATCGAGCGTGCCAGTGTGGCCGATGCGCGGCTGGCCCGTGATCCGCCGTGCCTTCGCCACCACGTCGTGGCTGGTCCAACCCGCCGGCTTATCCACCAGGATGAGCCCGTGGAGACCCGATTCAGTCCGCCTCGCGCTCACGACGCTCAGCGCCAACCTGGTTGATGAGCTCGGCCAACCGGGCTCCGCGTTCGATGGAGGGGTCGAACTTGAAGACGAGTTCGGGAACGTTCCGCAGCGCGAGTCGATGCACCAGCTCGCGGTGGAGGAACGGCGCCGAATGCTGGAGCCCCTCGAGCGCGGCCTGGCGCTCATCCACCGTGCCAAGGTGGGAGAAATACACCACGGCCCTCCGCAGGTCGGGTGAAACCTGCACCTCCGTGATGGTCACCAGCCCCCGCGAGACACGCGGATCCTTTACTTCGCGCAGCAGCAGCTCGCTGATTTCCGCTCGCAAGAGCTCGTTCACGCGGGTGGTCCGCATGCTCACGGGTCGGGCCCTCCCGCCGCCGCGCGGCTAGTTGATCCGCTCTTCGTGGTAGAACTCGATGACATCGCCTTCGACGTACTTGTCGAATCCGCTCAGCACCACTCCGCATTCGTACCCCGTCTGCACTTCCCGGACGTCGTCCTGGAAGCGTTTCAGGCCCTCGCAGCGCCCGCGGCCGACCTCCTCCTTGTTGCGCAGCACCCGGGTCTGGGACCCGCGCTTGATGGTGCCATCGAGCACGTAGCAGCCGGCGATCTGGCCCAGGCGGCTCGATTTGAACACCTGCCGGACTTCCGCGTGGCCGTCGGTCACCATCTGGAACTTGGGTTCCAGCATACCCTTGAGCGCCTTCTCCACATCCTCGATCACCTGGTAGATGATGCTGTAGCTGCGGATTTCGACGCCCGTGGCCTCGGCGCGCTTCTTCGCCGAAGGGTCCGTGCGCGTATTGAACGCAATGATGATGCCGTTCGAAGCCTCGGCCAGCATCACATCGCTGTCGCTGACCGGGCCCGTTGCCGAGTGAATGATCTTGAGCTTGACCTCGGGATTGCTGAGGCGTTCGAGCGCCCCCTTGAGGGCCTCAGCGCTCCCGCGCACGTCGGCCTTCAAAATGATGATGAGCTCCTTGAGCTTCCCGGCGCTGATCTCGTTGAACAGCGTATCCAGGTTCACGTGCGCGTGGGCCGTCTGCTCCTCCGCCTCGCGGCGCCGCCGCCGATCCTCAACGATCTGGCGCGCGAGCCGTTCATCCGCCACCGCCCGGATGCGTTCACCTGCCTCGGGGACGGCCTCCAGGCCCATGATCACTACTGGCGTCGATGGGCCGGCCGCGCGCACGCGCTTGCCCTGGTCATCGAACATCGCCTTGATCTTCCCGCTGGTCTCGCCTACCACCACGGCATCGCCCTGGCGGAGCGTTCCCGCCTGGACGAGCACGGTCGCCACTGGACCCCGGTTCGGGTCCAGTTCCGCCTCGATGACGACCGCCGAGGCCGGACGGTCCGGGTTCGCCTTCAACTCACTGATTTCCGCCACCAGGTTGATTGCCTCGAGCAGGTCATCGAGCCCCTGGCCGGTCGTCGCCGAGACCGGCACCGCGACGACGTCCCCACCGTATTCTTCGACCACGATGTTGTGCTCGGTGAGCTGCTGCTTCACACGGTCCGGGTTCGCTGCAGGCAGGTCGATCTTGTTGATCGCCACGATGATTGGCACTCCCGCCGCAAGCGCGTGGTTGATGGCCTCGACGGTCTGGGGCATCACGCCGTCGTTGGCTGCCACCACCAGGATGGCGATATCCGTCACCTGCGCGCCGCGGGCGCGCATCGCCGTGAAGGCCGCGTGCCCCGGGGTGTCGATGAACGTAATCAGCTTGCCGTCGCGCTCCACCTGGTACGCGCCGATGTGCTGCGTAATGCCGCCGGCCTCGCCTGCAGCCACCTTCGTCTTGCGGATGGCGTCCAGCAGGCTCGTCTTGCCATGGTCGACGTGGCCCAGGATCGTCACCACCGGCGGCCTCGGCTTCAGCGAGGCCGGGTCGTCGACGATCTCTTCCTCTTCGATCGCGATGGTGGCGACTGTTGGCTCGGGCGCGGACTCCTGTTCCGGCTCCAGCCCCAGCTCCACCGCGATGATTGCCGCGGTGTCGTAATCGATCGTCTGGTTCACGTTCGCCATCACGCCGTTCGTCATCAGCCGCTTGATGACTTCGATGGCGGAAATGTTGAGGATGTCCCCCAGTTCCTTGACGGTGAGGGCTGCCGGGATCTTCACTGCCGTCGATGATGGTTTAGCCGTCATAACGCTTCGCTTTCTTCCACCGGCAACGCCATTGCGAAGGCACGCAGGGCCTCCATATCGTCCACGGCCGGGCTGATCTTGAGTGCGTTTCTTATCGTACCGCCTTTCAGCGCTTTCTCCCAACACGTGCGTACCGGGTGCAGGTATGCGCCACGTCCGTTGGCCTTTCCCGTGGGGTCCACCACTACCCTGCCCTCAGGGGTGCGCACGATGCGAATGAGCTGCCGCTTGCCTTGCTCCATGCGGCAGCCAATGCACGTGCGCTGGGGGATGGGCCGCGGTCTCGCGCCTGCCACGGCGGCCGCCTCCGTCAGTGAATGCGTCCCGAATAGTCGATGTCTTCCATCTCGTCGTCTTCATCCTCGATGAAGCGCGGCGCCCGGCGGGCCTTCTTCGCAGCAGGCTTGCGAGCCTCCTCGATCTCCTCGGGGCGCTTTGGAAGCACGTCCTCGGCGAAGCGGATGGCCGAGGGCTTCGTCTCGGCAATCACCGTCGTCGGGATTTCGTACTCCTCGTCCTCGTCTTCGCCGTAATCCTCGGACTCGCGTTCCTCGCGGTCTGGCACTTCCATCCGCTCGACGACTGCCGCGAAGGAGATCTCTTCCTCCTCCGCCACGGGCTCTGCCACCGGCGCCGTGGTCGCGGCCACCGGGATGGCAACCGCAGGCGCCTCAACCACCTCCGGAGCGGCTTCGGCCGCCGCGGCGACTTCCTCGGCCGCCTGGATGATGTCGATATCCGGCGCCTCACCCGGCGCGAACGGCTCGAATGCGAGAGGCGCTTCAGCTTCGCCTTCCTCGGCGCGCGCCTTGCTTGTCTGGCTGTGGATGTTGATCCGCCAGCCCGTCAGCTTCGCCGCCAGGCGCGCATTCTGCCCTTCCTTCCCGATGGCGAGGGAGAGCATCTTGTCGGGCACCACAACGGTTGCCAGGTGCTCCTCGGGGTTGATCTCGACCTCGAGCACTTGCGCGGGGCTGAGGGCGTTAGAAACGAAATTCGCCGGATCGGGGTCCCACTTAATCACGTCGATCCGCTCGCCGCCAAGCTCGTTCACGATGTTCTGAATGCGAGTACCGCGCATGCCCACACACGCCCCAATCGGATCGATGTTGGGATTGCGCGCGTGCACGGCCACCTTGCTCCGGTGGCCTCCCTCCCGGGCGATGCTCTTGATCTCGACGGTTCCCGCCTTGATCTCCGGGACTTCCATCTCGAACAGGCGCCGCAGCAGGTTCCGGTGGCTCCGGCTCACGACGATTTGCGGCCCCTTCACCGCCTTCATCACTTCCAGGACCAGCACCTTCACCCGCTGGCCTGGCCGCAGGTGCTCATTACGCACCTGTTCGCTGTACGGGAGGACCGCCTCCGTGCCGCGCCCGAGCTCGATGATGATCTGGCGCGCTTCCACCCGCTGCACCGTGCCCACGAGCAGCTCGCCTTCCTTCCCGGCGTACTCCTCGTACACCGCGTCCCGCTCAGCTTCTCGCAGCCTCTGCAACACCACCTGCTTCGCCGTTTGCGCGGCGATGCGGCCGGCATTGGGCGGCAGCTGCTCCTCGAAGTCGAGCACATCCCCCACGCGGACGTCCGGCTTCCAGCGCCGTGCCTCGGCCAGCGTCATCTCCACCGCCGGCTCCTCAACCTCTTCCACCACCACCATTTGCCGGTAGGCGCGGATATCGCCCGAGTTCGTATCGATCTTCACGTTGATGTTGGGCGCGTTGTCCCCCTCCCGCCGGAAGGCGGAAGTCAGCGCCGCTTCGACAGCCTCGAAAACCACCTCACGCGGGAGGTTCTTTTCGGCGGCGAGTTGACCGAGTGCCAGCAGGAGTTCGTTTTTCATAGCTCCAACAAAAAAGTGGGCCTTGTGCCCACTCCAGAGAGGAATTGCCAGGGACCAGTATAGCACCACCGGGCAACGGGGCCATCACACTGCTGGAAGGCCGCCCTCTTGCCCGCTACGCTGGCTCTATGGCGCGCATCTACCTCGATCATGCGGCAACAACCCCACCCGATCCGCGGGTGGTCGAAGCCATGCTCCCCATGCTCACCACCTACTGGGGAAACCCCTCCAGCATCTACCTGGAAGGCCAGGAAGCCCGTCGCGCGCTCGATGCTGCCCGGAAGCTCGTGGCCGACCTCCTCGGCGCCCAGCCGAAAGAGATTGTCTTCACCAGCGGCGGCACCGAGGCCGACAACGCCGCAATCCGCGGCGCCGCCTTCGCCCAGCGCGAACGGGGGCGTGGCAACCACATCGTTACCACCAGCATCGAGCACCATGCCGTCCTCCATACCGTCGAACAGCTCGAACGCGAAGGCTTCCGTGCCACCTACCTCCCCGTCGATTCCGAGGGCGTGGTCGACCTGGCCGCGCTCGAATCGGCCGTCGGTCCGGAGACCACCGTGCTCTCCATCATGGCCGCCAATAACGAAGTCGGCACCATCCAGCCAGTGGCCGAAGCCGCCCGGATCGCCCGGGCAAAAAACGCGAAGATCGTGGTGCATAGCGACGCGGTCCAGGCCGCCGGGGCGATCGACATCACCCCCTCCCACCTCGGCGTCGATCTCCTCAGCCTCGCCGCCCATAAGCTTTACGGGCCGAAAGGCGTGGGGCTGCTCTACGTCAAGAACCGTACGCCCTGGCAGCCGATGATCCTTGGCGGCAGCCAGGAAAAGGAACGCCGCGCCGGCACCGAGAACGTCGCCGGGATCGTTGGGCTGGCCACAGCGATGAAACTCGCATGGGATGAGGCCGAACAGCGCAACGCCCACGCGCGCCAGCTCCGCGATCGGCTCCTCTACGAGCTGCCGGAGCGCATCCCGGATACCGTCATCACCGGTCCCGCCGATACCGCCCGGCGTCTCCCCAACAACTTCAGCTGCTGCTTCCGGAATGTCGAGGGTGAGAGTGTGCTGCTCGCACTCGACATGGCAGATGTCGCCGCCAGCTCGGGCAGCGCCTGCACCACCGGTGCCCTCGAACCATCCCACGTGCTCACGGCAATGGGCATCGAGCCCGATCTCGCGCACGCATCCCTCCGGCTGACCGTGGGCCAGTCCAACACCAACGCCGATATCGACCGCGTCCTGGCGGTACTGCCCGAAATCGTCGCGCGGCTGCGTTCGCTTGCCGGCACTGCCCGGCCCTAACCGTCCGATCGATTCCCGTCAGGGCGTGCGATTCCAGAGTTCCACGATCCGCGCGGCCTCGGCCTTCCCCTGGGCGTAGCCCGCCTCGGCCGCGCCGGCGCGCTTGCTGAAGTCCATCAGGTTGATGCCAAACGCATCTTGCGATGCGGCGTTTGGCTCGATCAGGGCTGCTACTCCGCCACCGTCCCGGATCGCCGCCAGCTCGCCTTCGAGGCGCCGCCGCGAGCTCTCCGCCATGGGGCCCTGGACACCCACCGTTACCGCGACCACGAGCGCGACATCGCTGCCCCGTGCCAGGTCGGCATTGGTTGCCGAACGCATCCCGCCATCGATGTACCGCCGCCCGTGATGGTGATGGGCGGATAGATCCCCGGCACGCTGCAGCTCGATGCGACGGCACGGTTCAGCGGCACGCCGGATGCCGCCGTCCACGTCACGAATGCGCCTGTGAGCGCATCCACCGCCGTGCACTGGTAGCCCGGATGGGGCCACGCCTCGGCGTTTGCCAGTACCTGGCCGAAGGTCGCAAGAAACGCATCCTCGCTTATCGTGTTGGCGGCGAGGGCAAACGCGCCGATCTCCCGCCGGAGTGCCTCGGGGTCGGCATCCCCTTTGGCCGCTCGCTGCATCAACTCCATCAGCGGAGCCAGGTTCGGCGCCGGTGAGCCGTTGCCACTCCCGCGGGTTGGGGATGGCGCCGTCCGGGTGGCATCGGCAGCAACGGCCGCATACATCTGCTGTGGCGTTCGGCCCATCGCGATCTGGGCGCCCACCGCGCTCCCGGCCGAAGTCCCCGTGATCGAGTCGGCGTTGGAGACATCGACTCCGCCATCGGCGAGCCCGGCCAGCAACCCTGATTCCCAGGCGATGCCAACGGGCCCGCCCCCACCCAGCACCAGTGCGCGTGTCGTCATACTTGCTCCCTTCGTCCGGCGCCTGCTCGAACTGACCTGTGGCTCATCGCGCCACCGCGTGCTCGCGGAGGAACGCCCGCACCGCCGCAATAGTCCCGGCCAGGTTCGGCTCCTCGCGGCATTCCGGGGCCAGGCACCGTGCGTTCGGCGCGGTCCGGCAGATGCGCCGGGCGACACCGGTTGGGTGAAACGGGTCGCGGCCCGGCATCACCAGGATCGGCGTCTGACAACTCGCGAACCATTCGTCACTCGCCGTGAAGTAGGGCGGGTTGTCTGGCCAGATCCCGGCCATGAACCGTTCAATGAGATCAACATAACCACTTGCGCCAAGCCGTCGCGCTTCCGCTCTCGCCGTTTCCTGCTCGTGCAGGGCCGGTGCGAATGGGCCCGCGGCGTTGTTCACGACGAACAGCGGGTTTTCCATCGCCGACGTGATAACCGCCTCGATACCCTGCTCCCGCGCCAGCCGCAGCGTCGGCCGGAACATCGCGCAAAACGTCTCGATGGTGTTCGTCTCGTCGAGCCCTACCGGGTCCTGCGCCACGGCCGCCGAGATGCGCTCCGGCGCATTCCGTAACAGGCTCCAGATGTGCGCGCAGCCGATGCACCCGCCGTAGACGTGCGCTCGCTCCACGCCAAGCGCATCGAGCACCGCCAGTTGGTCGGCGTTGCACTCGTCGTAGGAGAACGGGCGAAGTGGGGCCAACGATTTTCCGGCGTGCCGCTGGTCCATGGCGATGACCATGAACTCGTCGGCGAACAGCTGTGCCGGCTTGATGATGCTCCGCTCCCAGAACTCCACGGAGCTGCTGACACCCCCCGGCGCAATCAGCAGCAGCGGATAGCCCGAGCCGTAAACCTCGTAGCGGATCCTTGCCCCGTCCGGGCGTTCCACAACTGGCATGCGACCGGCCCCCGTTCTGCTCGCCGCCTAGCTGATACCCTGCGCCGCCAGGAAATCGAGGATGTCCTGGACGGTGCGAATGTTCTCCGCGTCCTCGTCGCGGATCTCGAACTCGGCCTCGTCCGCGAACGCCTCTTCGATCGCGATCGTCAGGTCGACGATGTCGAGGGAGTCGGCGCGCAGGTCGTCCACCAGGCTCGCCTCGGGCTTTACTTCATCGGCGCTGACTTTCAGCTGCTTCACTACGACATCGCGGACACGTTCGAACACGGTAGCCATGGCCGGTTCCCCCTGGGTTGCTTTCTCTGGTCCAAGGCGCCGTCCACGGCACCCGGTTGGTGGTAAAACGCCGCCTAGGCTACGTCACGGCTCGTACTTACGGAAGATCACGCAGCCATTCTGCCCGCCAAATCCAAAACCGTTGGCTGCAGCGGCGCGCACTGTCATCTTCCGTGCCTTCAGCGGCGTGTAGTCCAGGTCGCATTCCGGGTCGGCGTTCTCCAGATTGATCGTTGGCGGCACAGTGTCGTGATAGACCGCCAGGGCCGCTGCAAGCGCGCCCACCGCGCCCGCACCTCCCAGCAGGTGCCCCACCATCGACTTGGGTGAGCTGATCGCCAGCTTCCTGGCATGGTTGCCAAACGCGAGTTTGATCGCCCGCGTCTCCGATACATCGTTTAACGGCGTCCCTGTGCCGTGGGCCGCGATGTAATCCACGTCTCCAGGGGTCAGCTTCGCCGCCCGCAGCGCCTCCGTCATTGCATCTTGCGCGCCCGAGCCGTCCTCCAACGGTGCGGTGATGTGGTAGGCATCGCAGCTTAGTCCGCCCCCCATCAGTTCCGCGTAGACCCGCGCGCCGCGCGCCTGCGCACGCTCCTCCGATTCGATGACCATCACCACCGCCCCCTCGCCGAAGACGAACCCGTCCCGGTCGCGGTCGAACGGGCGGCTGGCGCGCTCCGGTTCGTCGTTGCGCCGGCTCAATGCCTTCATGTTGGCCAGTGCGGCAATCGGCAGCGGGTGCAGCGCCGCCTCCGTCCCGCCAGCCAGCACTACGTCGCAGCGTCCCGAATCAATGAGGTGCTTCGCCTCAATGTAGGAGTACAGGCCGCTCGCGCACGCGGCCACGCTCGCCAGGGCAGGCCCCCGCAGCCCCAGGTGCATCGATACCTGGCAGGCTCCCATGTTCGGCGCCATCGTAGGGACATAAAAGGGGCTTACCCGTCCCGGCCCGCGGTCCTGCAACACCGCCACCTCGTCGATCGTCTCAATGACTCCACCGCCACCGGTGGCAATCGCCGAGCCGGCACGCCGCCGCTCGTCCTCTGCGATGGTCAGCCCCGCGTCGTCCGCCGCGAGCTGGGCAGCTGCCACGGCGAACTGCGCGAAGCGCGACATCCGCCGCGCCCCCTTGCTGTCCATGTACCTGCCGGGCTCGAAATCCTTCACTTCAGCCGCGATCTTCACGGGCAGGTCTGCCGTATCGAAGCGCGTGGTCAGGCCCACGCCCGAAACCCCGGCGACGAGGTTCTCCCAGAATTCGTGGGCGCTCAGCCCGATGGGCGTGATCGCGCCCACTCCGGTCACTACTGCTCGGGTCACGAGTTACTCCGCAGGGTTAGTTAGCCTTCCGGAAGATCAGGGCGGAATTGTGTCCGCCCAGCCCAACCGAAGTCGTCATCGCCACATTGACTGGCATCGCCCGGGCCACGTTTGGCACATAGTCCAGGTCGCACTCCGGGTCTGGCGTGGTGTAGTTGATGGTCGGAGCCACCTTCTGATCGCGGATGGCCATCACGCACGCGAGCGCCTCAACCGACCCGCTCGCCCCCATGCAATGCCCCGTGATGGGCTTCACCGAAGAAATGGCCGTCCTGTAGGCAGCCTCGCCCATCACCTCCTTGAACACCAGCGTCTCCACCCGGTCGTTCAGCGGCGTGGCGCTGCCGTGGGGGTTGATGTAGTCAATCTCGGCAGGGTCGATGCCCGCCTTGCGGATTGCAGCCTTCACCGCCCGCTTCAGTCCGCGGCCGGTCTCGTGCAGCGCGATCATGTCGTACGCATCGTTCGATGAGCCAAAACCGATGACTTCACAATAGATCCGGGCGCCGCGGGCTTTCGCACTCTCATAGTCCTCGAGAATCATCGAACAGGCGCCCTCGCCGGCGATGAAGCCGTCACGGTTGAGGTCGAATGGTTTGAGCGCCTTCTCCGGGTGCTCGTTGTCGCCCGCAAGCGCACGCATCGAACACCAGGTCGCATGGTAGATCGGCAGGAGCACGGCCTCGGCACTCCCCGCGATCACCATGTCGGCATCGCCCCGGGCCACGGTTTCGAACGCTTCGCCAAGCGCGACACCGCCCGTCGCGCACGCCGCCACCGGTGAATAGTTCGGCCCCCGCGCGCCGGTGTGGATCGCGATGTGGCCGCTGCACGCATCGGGGATGAAGTTCGCCACCAGGAACGGGGTCACCCGCCGTGGGCCTTTCTCCTCCAGGATGCGCTGGTGCTCCAGGATCATGTCGGTCCCGCCGGCGCCCGAGCCGAAGATCACGCCGACCATGTCGGCGTTCTCCTCGGTGATCTGGTAACCGCTGTCCTCCAGCGCCTCCAGGGCCGCCGACATGCCGAAGGTGACGCTCCGGTTCATGTACCGCTGCTGCTTGGCGTCCACGCGGTCGCCCAGTTCAAAGCCCTTCACCTCGGCCTGGATGCGCACCGGGTAGGGCTCGGGATCGAACAGCGTGATTGGGCCAATCCCGCTTCGTCCGGCCACCATCGCCTGCCACGTCTCTTCAGCCGTGTGACCCACTGCCGTGACGGCGCCTACTCCCGTAACCACCACGCGCCGGCTCATCGTGCCGCCGCCTCGACGAGCCGGAAGTTGTCGCTCAGCAGCCCTTCGTACTCGTCGCTAATCGCCAGGCTGTTCACGTCGTAGTTGATCCTCCGCACGAGCCGCGTGAGCACATTGCCCGGCCCGATCTCCATGAACATGTCGATTCCTTCCGCGCCCATCTTCTCCACCGACTTCTGCCACTGGACGCCGTGCGTGAGCTGGTCGCGCAGCTCGGCGTAGACTTGCTCTTTGGTCGTCAGGATTTCCGCGTTGACGTTGCCCACCATCGGGGGGGCGGGGTCGCGAAGCGGGACCTTCTGGAGGAGCCGGTTCATTCCTTCGCTCGCCTTCGCCATCAGCGGAGAATGCGAACCGATGGAGATCGGCAGCCGCACCACTTTCCGCGCTCGCGCCTTCTCCGCCAGTTCCATCGCCAGTTTGAGGGGCTTCAAGTACCCGGAGATCACGTTCTGCCCCTCGCAGTTCGATGTGGCCAGCCCGACGTACCCCTCTTTCGACGCCTCTTTGCAGATCTCGATGATCGTCTCTTCGGGGAGCCCAATGATCGATGCCATGCCCCCCGGGTTTTCCTGCCCGGCCTCTTCCATCAGGATCCCGCGCTGGTTCACCAGGTAGAGCCCCTGGTCGAAATCGAGGGACCCGGCCGCGACAGCTGCTGTGAACTCCCCCATCGAATGCCCGGCTACCAGCTGCGGCTCCAGCTTCTTGCCCAGCTCGGCCCAACGCTCGCGTAACGCTTCGAGCCAGGCGAGGGACGTTACAAACGAGGCTGGCTGCTGGTTGGCAGTCGATTCCAGTTCATCCGCTGGTCCCTCCCAGCAGAGCTTCGAAAGGTTGCGCTCGAGGACGTCATCGGCGCGCTTGAAGATCTCCCGCGCAGCCTTCGAGACCTGCGCCAGCCGCTGGCCCATGCCAACGTGCTGCGATCCCTGGCCGGGAAAAATGAGCGCAAGACGGCTCCACGGTTTGACTTCCTGGTCCATTCGGAGCGGTTCCCCTCCGCTGGGCGCACGGGCGCCCGTGTCGCTGGGAGGATACCAGCAAGCCGGGCGTGGGGCGACGATTCGCACGACGCGAACAACCCGGACCCGCGCTCAGAGCAGGCTCGCCGGGTCCACATCCACGTACCAGCGTTCGCCCAGCCGCACGTCCCCCAGCAGCGCCGCCGGGTTGCGGCCGCGCAAGAGTACCTGCCAGCGGTACTCACCCCGCACCCGCGCGATGTACGCCTGCGTTGGCCCCAGGATGTCCGGCTCGGCCCGCCCGGCCGCATCGCGCTTCACCCGCAGCTCCGAGGCAACCCGCGACGCCTCCTCAAGCCCCCGATCCGCGTTCGCATCCCGGTGCACCATTCGCACGATCCGCGTGAACGGCGGATATCCCGCCCGCCTCCGGTGGGCAATCTCCTCCTCATAGAAAGCGCGGTAGTCGTGATGTGCCGCCGCCAGGATGGGTGGCGCTTCTGGCTCGTAGGTCTGGATGTACACCCACCCCGGTTTGTCGCGCCGCCCCGCCCGCCCGGCCACCTGCGAAAGCAGCTGGAACGTGCGTTCGTGCGCGTGATAGTCCGGCAGGCTCAGCCCAACGTCGGCGTCCACCACGCCGACCACCGTCATTTCCGGCAAGTCCAGGCCCTTGGCCAGCATTTGCGTACCCACCAGGATATCGACCTCGCCCCCCTCCAGCGCCCGCACCATGCGTTCGTGGCTGCCCTTCTGCCGCGAAACGTCGCTGTCCCAGCGCGCCACGCGTGCCGATGGGAACGCCGCTTTCGCCTCCTGCTCGATCCGCTGCGTCCCCACACCGAACGGCCGGTAGCGCGCGCTGTGGCATTTCGGGCACCGGTCTTCGAGGCGGCGCTGGCGCCCGCAATGGTGGCAACGCAACAGCGGATGCACCGGCGTCGAAAGGTCCAGGCTCATCGAGACCTCGCACGATGCGCACAGGGGCAGGAATCCGCAATCACGGCAGAGCACGAACCGCGCCGAACCCCGGCGGTTCACGAAGAGTATCGACTGCTCGCCCGCCTTCAAGGCCTGGTGCACCGCCCGGCGCAGCGCCCGGCTGAACACGCTCCGGTTCCCCTCGCGGAGCTCCTCGCGCATGTCCACAACCTGGACGGTGGGCAGCGCCCCTTCCCTCGTCCCTCCGTCCGCTCCCGGCGCCAGGCGTTGCGTCAGCTCGATCCGCCTGATCGCGCCGACCTCGCTCCGGTGGTAGGTCAGCAGGTCCGGTGTTGCACTTCCCAGCACGAGCCGCGCGCCCGCGAACGAGCACAGCTTCTCCGCAGCGTCTCGTGCGTGATACCGGGGCTGAGGGTCGGCCTGCTTGTAGCTCCACTCGTGCTCCTCATCGAGCACCACCAGCTGCAGGTTTCGCGCCGGCGCGAACACCGCGCTTCGCGAGCCCACGATCAGCCGCGCCTCGCCCCGCTGGATACGGAACCACTGGTCGAACAGCTCACCAGTCGAAAGCTGCGAATGCAGGACCGTGAGCGTCTCGCCAAAGCGCTCGCCGTAGCGCCGGATCGCCTGTGGTGTGAGCGATATCTCCGGCACGAGCACGATCGCGCTGCCGCCCCCTTCCAGCGCTCGCCGCACCAGCTCCAGGTACACCTCGGTCTTTCCCGCGCCTGTCACACCGTGAAGCAACGACACACGGGTCGTCCATGCAGCGTCGGCGGCCGCCTGCTGGTCGGCGCTCAGCTGTGGCGCCGGCTTGGGTGTGAACCGGTATTCCGCCAATGGGTCGCGTTCAACTTGTTGCTGGTACTCGTGCAGCCAGCCCTCTTCGACGAGTCTCGCGAGGTGCGCGGGTGTGGCCCCGAGTTCCCGGATCTCGGTGAGCGAACAATCCGGGTGCACCGCCAGGTGCGCCAGGATGCGTGCCGGGACCGAGTTGGGCCGCTTCCCCGCAAGTTGCTTCGCGTGGAGCTCTGCGTCCAGCGGCTTCCCGGCGAGCTTCACCCGCCGCTCGAACCGTGGCCGCCCCGTGGGCCGCGCCAGCCCCTGCGCCACGGTCAGGTGACCGCTCCGCTGCAGCCGCTGCAGTGTCGTCAGCGAGACATCACCCACCGACTCCTTCAGGGCGTCGACGGTTACACGCCCGTGTTCGGCGATGAACTGCAGGATGCGCCGGTCCTTCGGGTAAACCGGGAGCAGGGGAGGGATTTCGACAGGCGAGACCATCGTCACCGCCTTCTGCCCGTACCCGGAAGGGAGGCAGCATGCAACGCAGTCCCAGAGTGGCGCCAGGTACTCCGCGCTCATCCAGCGCGCCAGCTCGATGTGCGCCTTGTCCAGGATCGGCTCGGGGTCGGCCACGGCAGCGATCGGCCGGACGGCTTCGAGCGTCGTCTGCTCAGAAATTTCCAGCACGATCCCCTGGAGGATCCGCTGCCCAAACGGCACGAACACCGCCTGCCCGGGCGCGCACACGATGCCGTCGGGCACGCTATAGGTGAACGGCGTGCGTGCCGGCTGGGCCGCATTCACGGCCACCTCCGCGAAGCGGGTGCCCGGCGCTGGCGCCACCGCCGGGTCGTTGCGCGGCATCAGGGGGAGCGTCACATGCCCGATCTTACGGGGTCGGCCGGTGTCAATTGCCGCCAGCTGGTGCCGCCGACGGCACGGCCTCTGGCACTGTATCGGTTGTCGCTTCGCCCCGTGTCAGAAACAGGAACACCGGCACCCCGAGCGCCATTACCGCCCCGCCGAAGAAGAACGCCGCGGCAAGGCCTTGCGCATCGACGATCAGGCCAGAGAGCACCGAGCCGATGACGATTCCCAGGCCGTTTGATGCCGAGCCCATGCCCAGCACCGTGCCCATCCCCACCCGGCGCCCCGCCACCACCTGGATGGCGCCCGAGGCGACCTGCGAGATTGCCCCCGAGGCGCCCATGCTCATCAAGACCAGCACCATCAGCCAGTACGCTGGCACGATCCCGATCGATGCCAGCAACGCCGCGTTGATCAGCAACCCGATCGCGACGAGCGCCCTCCGGTCGTAGGTGTCGGCCAGCCGCCCAAAAATGGGTTGGGCCAGCCCGCCCGTGATGTCCTGGGTGGCGAAAGCGATGCCGATGAGCAGCGGCCCGGTGCCCAGGCCCTCCTCCAGCCGCAGCGCCAGGAAGCTCAGCGATGCGCCAAACGAAAGCGAGATGAGCCCCTGGTGCGTGGTCACCGCCAGCACCAGCCGGTCGCGCAGTGCCGTCGCGAACGAAATGGTTGCCGGTGCGCCGTGCGTCAGCCGCTCCGCCCGCCGCAGTATCTCCTGCGGGCTATGCCGTGGGAGCCAGAGCAAAAGAATCGTTGCCGAAAGACCCATCATCGAAGCCATCGCGATGAAGACCGACTTGAACCCGACGAACTCGCGCAGGAACCCGGCCACCAGCGGCCCGGTACCGAACCCGATGATGTCGGCCGTGGCAAACACGCCGAGCCAGCGGCCTTCCTGCCCTCGCGGAGTCATATCGCCCACGTACGCCCGCGCCACAGAAAAAATGAGGCTCGTCCCGAGCCCGCTGAACGCACGGAAGGCGATCACCTGGTAGAAGTTCACCGCGGTCAGGTATCCCAGCGCGGCGACCAGGTAGATGAGCAGCCCTGCCACAATGAACGGCTTCCGCCCGAACCGATCCGAAAGCCGCCCCGCGAATGGCCCCACAAACGTCTGCACGATGGCGAACACCGAAAACGTGAGACCCAGCCAAACGCCGCTCGCGCCCAGCTCCCGCGCGTAGACCGGCAGCAGCGGGCTCACCATCGAAATGCCCATCGTTGCGACGAAAACCGCTACATAGAGGGCGATGAACGGGCGAGACCGCATGGCATTCGAGCGTACCGTACAGGCAGCTTAGGCGTGCGCCGTGAGCCCCGCCGGAGCGGATGCTACACTCGCACGAACCCCATGCCATGCAGGTCCGCATGAAGATCTTCGACGTTCACATTCACTTCCCCCGCAACTGGGAGAACCCCGACGAAGACCCCGCCCCCATGGTCGACCGCCTCTACGAGGTCGCCTCGCGGGCCGGCATCACGAAAGGATGCATGCTCACCGGGGGGCGCTTCGGCCCCACCTACGAACGCGGCATGGAGATCCTCCAGAAGTACCTCGACCTCTTCATTCCTGTCGCCGTCATCGACCCCGAAGAGATCGACGCGGAGGGCGTCCAACGGCTGTACAACATGGGGTACCGGGGCCTCAAACTCATCGGCGTACAGCGCCCCTACGACGAGCCCGATTACCTCCCCACCTATGGCAAGGCCCAGGACCTGAACATGCCGATCCTCTTCCATATGGGCGTGATCGGCGGCGGGCTCGACTATTCGATCACTCACCCCCGCCGCGAAGCCGCGGCGGCCGCCGCATACCAGCGCATGATGGCCATGCAGGACCGCACGCCCCCGCGCAATGCCTCCGCCACCCGCATGAATCCCCTCCACCTCGATACCATCGCGAACCGCTTCCCGAAGCTGAAGATCATCGGCGCTCACGTGGGCAACCAGGGCAACTACGACTTCGCCGCATCGGTCGCCCGCTGGCGGCACAACGTCTACTTCGACATGAGCGGCGGCGAAACCATCGAACGGCACCTCGTCGAACGGAAGCTCCTCGCCGCGAACTCCCGCGGCGAGTTCGGCGTCGAAAAGCTCGTATTCGGGAGTGACTGCGGCATGGATGAAATCCGCGAGCACATCGACCGGTTCGAAGTCATGTTCGAGCAGCTCGGCCTCACCGCGGACGAGCAGGAGCGGCTCTGGTGGCGAAACGCCGCCGAGATCTATGGCCTCGAAACGCCGGTGCTGGCCGGGGAGTGACGCCTGGCCGCTGAAGCCCGGCTCCCCGCCGGCCCCATCAACCTTTCGGCCCGTACCGTCCTCCTCACCGGAGTGGCGGCGCTTGGCCTGGGCGCGTGGGTCACCATGCGGCCCGAACAACCCTGGATCCTCTGGCTCACCGCTGTTCTCGTCGCCCTCGCCACCGACGGCCTGGTGCGGCGCCACCCCCGCTGGGCCGGGCCCGGCTTCCTCGGCTCGATCGTGTACACCTTCCTGCCCGCGCTCGGTGTCCTGGGCGCCGGGCTCTTCATCGACCATGCGGTCCATGGGTACGCCCGGCCGCTGATCGCCGTTGCCGCCGCCCTCACCGTGGGGGCCGTGGCCTTCGGCGAATACCAGACCGTCGACTTCGGCTCGCGCCTCTACGGCACCTTCCGGCTGCTCATGGCGATCGCCACGTACCTGGTCGCGTTCTCGTTCTTCACCGTCATCTACACGCGCGAATACGACCTCCCGGTCGCCGCGCTCATGGTCGGGTTCGTGGCCGGGTTGCTCTCGATGGAGCTCCTTCGGGAAAGCCGCCTCACCGGGCCGAGCTCCCTGCTCGTCGGCATCGCCATCGGCATCTCGCTCGCCGAGCTGCGAATTGCGCTCTACTTCTTTCCGCTCGATGGGCTCCTCGCGGGGGCGCTCCTCATCATCGCCTTCTACCTGGCGACGGGGCTCGTGCACCACATGCTGGATCACGACCTTGAATGGGGGACCACGGCGGAATATGTGCTGGTGACGGCCGTAGCCACGGCGGCCGTCGTGTTCACGCGTTCGTTTGTCTAGGCTGCGGGTTCGAGTTCCCGGCCAGCGTCTCGCGCCTGGCTGTTCGCCACGCGCTGCATCCGGTTGATCCCGTGGCTGCGGTTCGTGTGCCGCTCGAGCCACTGGCGCTCAACGTCTGGAGCTGCCGAGAACCGCGCCGCGCAAATCGGGCATGCGGTCATTCTCGTTTTCCTTCCTTCATGTTTCGTCATCAGTATCGTCGGGCCGTGTGAACGTTCGGATAAGGGTTTCCCCCGTTCACGCGCCAGATTCCCCCGCGCCGGTTGCTACCCCGCGCACGAGACCAGTTTCTCCAATTGCCAATCGCAAGACTGTGAAGCGCCTCCCGCTCGCCGGCCGTCGGCCGGTCGGGCGGCTTGCGCCTCGCCCCGCTTCCGTTTCAACTTGCGCCGTGAGGACGGTGAAGATCTGTTCCTGGAACGTCAACGGCCTGCGGGCCACTCTCAAGAGCGGGAACCTGCAGGCGTGGCTGGAGCGTTCAGCGCCCGACATTGTCGGGATGCAAGAAGTGAAGGCGCTCCCCGAGCAGGTCCCGGATGAACCGTGGATAGCAATGGGCTACCGGTGCTGGTGGCACCCGGCCCAACGCTCAGGATACAGCGGCGCCATCCTCCTGTCGAAAGACGAACCCCTGGATGTTCGCCTCGGCATCGGGATCGAACGCTTCGATCTCGAAGGTCGCGTCATCGAGGCCGACTTCCCCGGCTTCACCGTCATCACCAGCTACTTCCCCAACGCCGGTCGCGGTCTCGACCGCCTCGAATTCAAGCTCGATTTCTACGCCGCCTTCCTCGACCGTGTGAACCACCTGCGCGATACCGGCCGCCACCTGGTGTTCATGGGCGATTTCAACATCGCTCACACCGAAATGGACCTCGCGCGGCCCGAAGAGGCGCTCAAAGGCACCGGCTTCCTCCCGGTGGAGCGTGAGTGGATTACCCGGCTCATCGAGGCCGGGTACGTCGATACCTTCCGGGCGCTCCATCCCGATGCCCGCGACCAGTACACCTACTGGGATGCCTGGCGCGAACGCCGCGCCCGCAACATCGGGTGGCGTATCGATTACGTCTTCGTCTCGCGCGAGCTGCTACCGCGCGTGCGGAGCGCCTTCATCCAGCAGGAGATCATGGGGTCCGACCATTGCCCTGTGGGTATCGAACTGGATGTCGAATCGTAACTCCCATCCTGTAGCCCTAACCTTCGCGTAAGGGTACAGTGTGCCCATGCTCGCTCGCCTCCGCGGTAGCACCGGCCAGACCTTTCGAGCGCTTCGTCACCGCAACTACCGCCTCCTCTGGTTCGGCCAGACCGGCCACTCCGCCACCCTCTGGATGGACCAGGTCGCCCGCGCAGTCCTCATCCTCCAGTTGACCGACTCCGCCGTCATGCTCTCTCTCGTCATCGCCACCCGCCTCGCGCCGATCCTCTTCTTCGGGCTCATCGCTGGCGCTGTCGCCGACCGCTACGACAAGAAGCGCATCCTGATGTCGACCCAGCTGGTCTCGACAGGCTGCCATGCCTTCCTGGCACTCGTCTGCCTTACCGGCTTCGTCGAGACCTGGCACGTGTTCGTCACGGCCCTCGTCGCCGGGACGGCCATGGCGTTCAACCAGCCTGTCCGCCAGTCGCTCATCCCCATGACCGTCCCGAAGGAAGACCTGCTCAACGCCGTGGCGCTCAACTCGACCGCCCTGAGCTTCATGCGCATCGGCGGCGGCGCCATGGCCGGCGTGCTCCTCATCCCCTTCAGCGTTGGCGGCGTCTATGCCATCACCGCCTGCGTCTACCTCTTCGTCATCCTCACCACCTGGATGATGCAGTTCAACGACGGCGCCAGCCGCAAGAAACACGCGGAGACGGGCATTTTCACGGACCTGAAGGAAGGGTTCACCTACATCGCGGCCAACCCGACCCTCGGCATCGTCACCGCGCTCGCGCTCATCCTGTTCGTCTTCGGGTTCCCGTACCAGCAGGTATTCGTCCCGCTGCTCGCCACCCGCACGCTCGATATGGGCGAATCGGGCGTGGGCTTCCTCGCGGGTGCCACCGGCGTGGGCGCGTTCGCCGGCTCGCTCTTCGTCGCTTCGCGTTCGAACATCGCCCGTCCCGGCCTCCAGCTCATGATCAACATGCTCATCTTCGGCGGCGCCCTGGTAGCGATTTCGCTCCAGGCCACCCTCATCGGCACTGCTATCCTGCTGGCCGTGGCGGGGAGCATGACCGTGACCTACATGGCGTTCACCAACGGCATCCTCCTCGAGTACAGCAAGCCCGAGATGCACGGCCGCGTCATGTCGCTCCTCAGTCTCGACCGTGGTCTCATCCCGGTCGGCGCCATCATCGCGGGCACCCTCGTGCAGGCGTTTGGCGTTCGCCCGGGGCTCTTCGTGTTGGGCTCGACAATCATGGCGCTGACGGCCGTCGTCTTCGTGCTCTGGGGCCGCCGGATTGCCGATATCCGTTCGGGTGGACTGGTGGTGGGGCATGGGCGCCATAGCATCGAGCCGGAGCAACCACCCACGGCGGGCTCACTTGAGGCCCGCCCGGCGGGCAGCAGCCGCTAAGGCTTTGACCCCGCGCCCGTCACTCCGTAGATTGGTTCTGTTGCCCGCGTGCGGCGGGCGGCGTCCCCGGGTCGGGGTGTAGCGCAGCCTGGTAGCGCACTTGAATGGGGTTCAAGAGGTCCCGCGTTCGAATCGCGGCACCCCGACCAGTCCTTCCCGCAACGCCTTCAGCAGCCCTATGCCGAACCGCCTTCGGGTTCCGGCCTCGGCCACGTCCAGGCGTAGTAGGCAATACCCACGAGCAGCGCAATTTCGACCGCGCTGCCAAGGATGTAGTAGCCCCACTCCCCAACCGCACCACCCACGATCGTGACGCTGTAGACCGCGGCGAGCACCAGGTTCGCCAGCCGGGTTACCTTTACCGGCAGCACGAGGCTGAGCGAGAGCATGACGCTTGGGATCGCGATATAGGCGGTGACGGAGAGCAGGAACGCCTGGCCGATCGTGAATCCGGCAAGTTCCCCGGCCTCGATGTCCGAGCGGATGTCCTCGCGGTACAGGCTGAACAGGTCGACATACGCGAAGAGAAACAGCATCGATGCCCACAGCGCCGCGATCTTCAACCGTGGGTTGATCCAGGAATCCCGGTAGCCAGTAGCCGGTTGCACTTAGGGGGAACCTCCAGGCGCAGCTGCGCAAAGTTGACGTAGTGTCATTACGAAACGGGTAGTAGCGTAACTGCCAATGCCACGGGCGTCAACACGGGATGCCGCACGAAGGGCTGGTACAATGCCGCCCGATGGGACGCCCACCCAGCGAGGATGCCCGCACCGCAATGTTGCGTGCGGCCGGCGCGATCCTCGCCGAACGCGGTGTTTCCGCGCTCACCGTCGAAGAGGTCGTGCGCCGATCGGGGGTGGCAAAGACCACGTTGTATCGCCATTTCGGCGGTATCGACGGCGTCGTCTTCGCGCTTATTGCCTCGCGCGTTGCCGTTGCTGAGAGTCCCGATACCGGCTCGCTCCATGGCGACCTTCGCGAAATCCAGCGCAGCTACATCGAGCTCTTCGAAGACCCGTTGAGCCGCGAGTTGTTCATTTGGATGCTCACGAAGGCGATGGAGAGTCCCCAGGGAGCGGCCCTTTTCGCGGCCGCCCGCATCCAGCCGGGTGGCCCCACCGTGACCGCCCTGCAACGGGCGATGGCGCGCGGCGAAATCTCCCCCGATACGAACATCGAGCTGGCCATGCACCTCATCCAGGGGCCGCTCATCTCGAAACGCGTCATCGGCAATGCGCGCCTGACCGGCGACGAATTCGAGCAACTGCTCGAGATGACCGTGCGGGCGCTTGGGGCCTCTTGAGCCACTCTTGGCCCAGGGGCCACGTTTACCGAGGTTGTTGGTCGCAGAATCGCCTTGCCGGGGCGGTTTACTGCGCCGGCACTCGCGACCTCAGCCGCACCTCCCCATCCACAACCCCGGCAACGCGGTCCCCATCGATCCAGTACACCCCTTTCCCCTGTCCTTCGCCCACCAGCACGGATCGCCCGCTCACCTCGCGCACGAACCCCAGGAGCGTTCCGTCCTCGTCGCGAATGCGCATGCCCTGCCGCAGCGCGGCCAACCGTCCGTCTCCCTCGAACACGTCGCCCTCCAATGCTGGTGAAACCGCGAGAGGCTGCCCCAGACCCCTCTTGGTACCTGGGACAGCCTCTCCGGTTTGGTTACAGGGGGATTGCCTGTGAGTCAGCAATGTACGGGCGATGAATGGTTGCAGGTAGCACCACTTGCCGAACGTTCCCGAACGATCGATAGACCAGGGCTATCGCTCGCCTCCGGTCGCGTCCGGCACCCGGGGGTTAGCCCCATCGCCGGTCTGCCGCTGGCGGTGGTGACCCGGGACCACGGCAGCCCCCGCTGCCCAGGCTCAGTCGTCCAGGACGAAGGTCACCAGCATATTCACCCGGTACGAGCTGATCTTCCCATCCTCCACATCAACCTGCTGCTCCTTCACCCATGCGCCTTTCACATTGCGAAGCGTCTTGTTCGCCCGGTCGATGCCGGCCTTCATGGCATCCTCGAAGCTCACATTGGAAGTCGAGGAGATCTCGGTCACGCGTGCGACGGACATCGATTGCCTCCATGGCGGTGATCTCCGCCAGAATGCTCCTATTCGTCTCGTTCGTACAGGGGTCAACAGGACAGGATTACCGGTACCCCTTGGCCACGGCGGCCTGGCAGGCGCGGCGCTGCGGCCCCTGGCCGCGCTATCATCCAGCGCCATGAATCGACTCCTCGCCATGGTCGCCATCTCGACACTCGCCACGCTGCTGTTCGTCGCCTCGTTCCTGTTGAACGGATTCTCAAGCCCGCTGACGTGGCTCACCATCGCTGCATGGACGGCGGCCGACACTGCCCTTATCGCGGCCATGGTCGGCCATGCGCGGTCCGGTCAGCGCAGTGCCAGCCCCGCCCGCGCTGCGCACACGCCGGCCGAGCGCCGTGCCGCCGCAAGCCTCGTGCAGAGTATCGGCTCCGTGGTTGCCGGCGCATCGGCCGTCCCTGGCGGAAGCGTGGTGCTGCTCTCTCCGGGCCGCAACAAGATCGCGCTCATCAGGGTGCTGCGCGAAGAGCTCAACACCGGCCTCCGCGAGGCGAAGGACCTCGCCGATGCCGCCGATTCCGGTCCCGCGGTGGTTGCCGCTGGGCTCACGCCCGAACACGCCGGGCGCCTGCTCCGCGAACTCCAGGATGCAGGCGCCCACGCCGAGATCCGCTGAAAAGGCAGCCGCCTACTCGACGACGATCCGTCCCGCCATCGCTGCGCCGTGCACGCCGCACTGGTAGCTATAGCTCACGCCCTTCTGGTCGAAGTTACGTTCGTACGTCCCCGACGACTGTTCTGGCGATTTCACACCCGACATCAACACGGAGTGCTGGTTCGAAGTCCCCACCCACTTCCAGACCACCTTCGTCCCCTGCTTTACCGTAATCGTCTCAGGCGAGAACGAGTTGTCCTTTACTTCGATCTCCACAACGGGCCGGTTCGTATCCGGCGTCGGTGTCGCGTTCTGCGTGTTCACGTTCTCGAGCTTCACATTCTGGTCCCCTCCGCCACTTCCACCGTTGTCATCGCCACCACCTCCACATGCCGCGGTCAGCAATGCACCCGCAGCGCAGATGCCCATTGCTGCTGACCACCCAATCCTCCGCACGACGACCATGACTGCCCCCTCAAGAACCTATTGATGGCGCCGAATGCTAGCATCCACCCCACCGATAGCAAGGGGATGGTTCACGACAAGCAATCTATCCCGCTGACGCATGACATACGAAGCCCCTGTCGTGCGTCGCACGACAGGGGCCAGCAAAGTCACAGACCGGATCGCGTTCAGCTATCGAACGAAACGGTCACCGTCGACTGGTGCGGGAGCCGGGCGAGGTCGGCGAGAGCCCGCGCGATCTGCGCGCGTCGGTGGCCCTGGTCATCCGCCCCGGCGCGAAGGATCCACGATTCCCGCACCTCTGCGTCGTAATGCAGCCCGCCGCCTCGCGCATACGCCATATCTGCATGCACATGCACCATGCCGGGAGTGTCGCTCGCCTCCACGGAAAGCTGCCCGTCGATCGCCAGGTCGTCCAGCTGGAATCGCCCGCTCAGGCCCGGCAGGGGCCCCGCCGCACTGGCGAAGCGGTGCTCCGATTCGGACATCACCAGTGGTGCAGGCTCGGGAACAGTGCCACCCTCCGCATCTCCGAACGATGGCGCCGCCCCGGGCGGAAGATCCGCCGTCGATTCGAGTTCGATCGGATGCATGACACTGCTCATTGGCTCACCTCACCAGAATAGACTTCGTACCCCGCCGATGTCCCGTATATGGCCGCCGGGGGAACAGACAGGTTGAGGGGTGGTGCGATCAGTCACGGCGATGCCTCTGCACAAACCGCCCAATCCGCTCCAACGCCCGTTCGATCTGCTCGTAACCGCTCGCATAACAGGCGCGCACATACCCCTCGCCACAGGCGCCAAACGCGCTCCCGGGCACCACGGCCACGCGTTCCTCCGCGAGCAGCGTCTCGCTGAAGGTCACGCTGTCCATTCCCGTGATCGTGATGTCCGGGAATGCGTAGAAGGCCCCGCGGGGCTCGAACGTCGCCAGCCCGACCGCCCGGAGGCCATCAACGATGAGCCGCCTCCGCCGGTCGTACTCCGACACCATCTCCGTCACGAAGCTCTCGCCTTCGTCGAGCGCGGCGATCGCCGCGTATTGCGACGCGGTCGGTGCCGACATCATCACGTACTGGTGGACTTTCATCACTGCTTCTGCCAGCGGCCCGGGGGCAGCCACCCAGCCGAGCCTCCATCCCGTCATAGCATAGGCCTTGCTAAACCCGCCAAGCAGGACCGTTCGGTCCCTCATTCCGGGCAGGGAGGCGAAACACGTGTGCTCCCCCGTATACGTCATCCGGTCGTACAGTTCGTCGCTGATCACCGCCAGGTCGTTCCGCTGCGCCACGTCCGCGATGGCCAGCAGGTCCTCGCGGCCCATGGTTGCCCCCGTCGGGTTCGAGGGATACCCGAGGAGCAGCGCCTTCGTCCGGGGATTCACGGCTGCCTCAACGTCCGGGGCCAACAGCCGGAAGTCGTTCGAACCGTACGTCGGCACCGGCACGAACGTGCCGCCCGCCATCACCGTCGCCGGCATGTAGGCCACGTAGCAGGGGTCCGCGCACAGCACTTCGTCGCCGGGGTCGAGCAGCGAGCGCAAGGCGATATCAAACGCCTCGCTCGACCCGCTCGTGATGACGATCTCGTTCTTCGGGTCGTAACGCACACCGTACAGGCGGAACAGGTGGTCGCTCAGCTTCTCGCGCAGTTCAGGCAGCCCGTAGTTCGAGGTGTAGTGCGTGTGTCCATGCTCGATGCTCTCGATGGCGGCCCGCCGGATAGGTTCGGGAGTCACGTAGTCCGGCTCGCCCACGCCCAGCGAGATCACGTCGTCGATCGTGCTCAGCAGGTCGAAGAACTTCCGGATCCCGCTGGGGGGGACTGACTGCATCCGCCGGGAGATGAAACGGCTCGGGTCGGCTGAAGTCTCCGTCAGCACTGGCTTCTCCTGTCTCCCCCAGGCAGCCCGCATCTGCTCTCACAGAAAGGCCGCCATGGAGGCGGCCCTTCGTTGTCTATGAAAGTATGGTGCTTCTGACCGCCACCAGTTACCGGCGCGCGCGCGCAGCGGCAGCAGCAGCCGTAGCGAGCAGGGCGGTCAGGGTGACAGTCGCAACCATCTGTACGTAACTCTGTCGGCTCGCTTCCATAGCGTCAATAGAGGCAGCCCCTGCTCTTTCCCCGGCACGTCGCCCCGTCTCGTCGCCACCTCCGGCTCGATGCCCCCACACCCCTGGCGTAGGATGGCGCCGCACGCATCTCCAGGAGTCCGCCCATGTCCGACCCCGCCATCCTCACCATCGCCGAGGCCGCGCGCGCCATCGAGCGGCGCGAGCTTTCGCCCGTCGACCTGTGCGAAGCCTACCTGGCCCGGGTCGAACGCCTGAACCCCGCACTGAACGCCTATGTCACGGTCACTGCCTCCCGGGCACGCGAGGATGCCGCCCGCGCCGCCGCCGAAATCGTCCATGGAGGTTATCGCGGGCCCCTCCACGGCATTCCCATC
>CAYUVT010000003.1:0-30674 GCA_964448165.1 uncultured Anaerolineaceae bacterium
GGCGGCGATGACCACCGAACCGTGCTTGAGATCGAACGAGACGCCGTCCTGGATGTGCCCGGTTGCTCCGGCCTTCGCCGGGTCGATCATCGCCGAAAGGTTCTTCTCCCAGTCGGCTTTCGCATCGGCGAGCGGGATCCGGTCTTGCGGTCTCCGGGGTCCTGCAATCGCCGGGACAACGTCACCCAGGTCGAGCTCGAGGGTGTCGGAGAACACCGGGTCCGGCGTCTCGTCGGTGCGGAAGAGGCCCTGTGCCTTGCAATAGGTTTCGACCAGCGAAACGAGCTTTTCGTCGCGCCCGGTGAAGCGCAGATAGTTCAGTGTCTCGGCATCGACCGGGAAGAAGCCCATGGTGGCGCCGTACTCGGGCGCCATGTTCGCGATAGTTGCCCGGGCCGCCAACGGGAGGCTGGAGAGCCCTGTCCCGTAGAATTCGACGAACTTCCCGACAACGCCGCGTTCACGGAGCATCTGCGTCACGCGCAGCACCAGGTCGGTGCCTGTCGCCCCTTCCGGCAGTTTTCCCGTGAGCCGGAAGCCAACCACCTCGGGAATAAGCATCGCGACGGGCTGACCAAGCATCGCAGCTTCGGCTTCGATGCCGCCGACGCCCCAGCCGAGCACGCCCAGGCCGTTGATCATCGTGGTGTGCGAGTCCGTGCCGACGAGCGTGTCCGGATAGGCAAGCGTGACTCCGCCCTCGTCCTTCTCGAACACCACCGACGCGAGGTATTCCAGGTTCACCTGGTGAACGATGCCGGTGCCCGGGGGGACCACGCGGAAGTTGTCGAATGCCTGCTGGCCCCACCGCAGGAACTGGTAGCGCTCCCTGTTGCGTTCGAACTCCTTCTCCACGTTGCGGGCGAACGCATCGACTGTCCCGAAGTTGTCGACTTGCACGGAGTGGTCGATGACCAGGTCGACGCGCTGGAGCGGGTTGATGCGGGCGGGGTCGCCGCCCAGCTTCTTAATGGCCTCGCGCATTGATGCGAGGTCGACCACGACAGGCACGCCGGTGAAGTCCTGGAGCAGGACCCGGGCCGGCGTGAATGCGATCTCGCGGTCCTGCCCGCTGTTGGGCTCCCAGGACGCCAGGGCTTCGATGTCGTCGCGGGTGACGGCGCGCCCGTCTTCGAGCCGGAGGAGGTTCTCCAGCAGGATCTTCAACGAGAACGGAAGGCGGTCGATATTGCCGATGCCCTTCTGGCGGAGGGCATCGAGCGCGAAGTAGGTGTAGGTGCCGCCACCCGCGGTGAGGGTGGATCGGCTGGCGAAGCTGTCAGAGTGCACCGTTTCGACTCCTTGCATGAACGCTACCGGCCGCTGGCCGGCGCAGAGCGGAACTCGCCGGCACGAGGGCTACAGGGGTCTGGTGCGAGAGGGCGGGTTGAATCCCATGTCCCAAGCCTCCTTCCACAACATGTGGGGGTACTTGGGCCCTTTCCGGGTGAGCACCCGGCTGCCGTCTCGCCAGGTTCCCGCGACTTCCCCGTGGGGACCGTTGGGCCCGGGCCTGGCTGCGATGGGGACGGCGAGGGAAGTATAGCGCATCCCGGCCCGGGAATCGTTTCATGCATGTCGAAGGGAATTCGCGACAATTCTGATGACAGGCGAATGCCGTGCTGATACGCTGGCAGCGGTAACCGCGTTCCATCGGCCTCACGGAGAGGTCATAACAGAATTCCACCGGCGCTCGATGACCGTAGGTTCCACGTAATCTCAGGAGGGTCATTGGGTGTCGTACACCGACAAGACGCTCGTCTGCAGCGATTGCGGCGAGTCGTTCGTGTTCACCGCGGGTGAACAGGAGTTTCATGCGTCGAAGGGCTTTACGCGAGAGCCCCGGCGCTGCCCCAACTGCCGGCGGGCACGGAAGGGCGCAATGGGCGGAGGTGAAAACGGCGGGTTCGCCGATCGCCGGCCTCCCCGGCAGATGTTCGATGCGGTCTGCGCATCGTGCGGCAAAGAGGCCAAGGTTCCGTTCGAACCCCGCGGCGATCGTCCGGTGTACTGCAGTGACTGCTTCCAGCCCCAGCCTCGCTCCCTTTCCGGTGGCGGCGGCGGTGGCCGCAGCTTCGGCGGTGGCGGTGGTGGCGGTGGCTTTGGCGGGGGCCGCAGCAGCTTCGGCGGCGGCTCCAGTGGTGGCTACGGCGGCGGGTACGGTGGCGGAGCCGACTTCGGCTTCGAACGCGGTGGCCGTGGCGGCGGTGGCCGCGGGTGGAACGACCGCAAGGGTGGGAAGGGCCGCCGCTAGGCTCCTGCGCCTACCCTTGAGCGAACGTAATCACGGGCCCTCGCGTATCATCTACGCGGGGGCCCGTAGCTCAGCGGTAAGAGCGGTCGGCTCATAACCGATTGGTCCTGGGTTCGAATCCCGGCGGGCCCACCAGCCTCTGGCAGCCCCGGCGCAGCATGCTGCCACGCCGGGGCTGGGGGAAGCGGAGGAGACGGCTCCCCCGGGTCGATCAGTGCCCGGCCTGCTTCAGCAGGCGGTCGGCAACGCTCAGCTTCATCATCTCCGAGGTTCCTTCGAGGATCGTCAGGATCCGGACCATCCGGTAGACGCGCTCAATGCCTGTCTCTTTGAGGCAGCCGACGCCCCCATGGATTTGCACCGCCTCGTATGCGTGCCGGTTCACCATCTCCGATGCGTACAACTTCGTCATCGCAGACACCTTACGGACGTCCTGGCCCTGGTCCTTCATCCACGCCGATCGCTCGACCATCGATTCAGCCGCGTAGAGCTCGGTTGCCATATCGGCCAGTTTGAGCTGAATAGCCTGGAAACTGGCGATCGGCGCTCCGAACTGGGACCTCGTGGTTGCGTACGCGGCACTGCGTGAAACCGCCCTCCGGGCAATGCCAGTCGCCATGGCCGCGGTGCGGATCCGGTTGCCGTTGATCCAGTCCATCGCCAGGGCGAAGCCCTTGCCTACCCACCCGAGGAGGGCGTCCTCGCCCAGTCGGACATCGGTGAGGGCGATCTCGCCCTGGAACCCGGTGAACCCCATGCAGGTGTGCTGGCGGGAGTTGTCGTAGCCAGGGGTCGCGGCATCGACCAGGAAGGCGGTCACCCCGGCCGGGCCGTCAGGCCCCATCGCCATCGCGAACAGGATCGCGAAATCGGCATGTGGGCCGTTGCTCACGATGTTCTTGGTGCCGTTGAGCAGCCACCCGCCTTCCGCGGGCATGGCGCGGGTGCGCAGATTGCTTGCGTCGGAGCCGGCGTCTGGCTCCGACAGAGCGAAACACGTGGTGGTCTCTCCCGCCATGAGGGGGGCCAGGAAGCGCTCCTGTTGGGCGGGGGTTCCGGCCAGGAGGAGCGGCGTGGGCCCGCCACCGCCGCCCAGGACATCCTCGAAGAACACGGTGTCATGCGAATGGAGCTCCATTTCCAGGATGCAGCGGCCGAGGAACGACAGGCCGGCGCCGCCAACTGCCTCCGGCATGTCGGCGGCGTACAACCCGAGCGCCTTCGCCCGGCGCCGGACTTCCCGGCGAAGCTCCCGCGGCGGGACAACGTCCCAACTCAATCCATGCTCCCGTTCGAGCGGGATCACTTCGTTCGTGACGTAATGACGGACTGCCTGTCGCAGCGGTTCAAACTCGGCGGTTGATGCATGATCCATGTGAGCCTCCCGGGTGTTACTTGATGGTCAGCGCGCGGCGGCACTCCAGGCCGCGCGCCCTGACGCACGTGAATGCCGGCAGTTGCCCTTCCTCGAGCGACTGGCCGAGAGCTTCGTGGTAGCCCTGCACCCGGTCCCACACGGCGCACTCGTAAGAATCCTGGATGCCGGCCCGGGTGATGTTGGCGTGGACGAAGCAGTCGTTGACCGCGACCTCATAGCTGCGCTCGTCGAGCTTGCGTAGCGTCATGTCCATAAGCGGGGGCGCGACATAGAGGTCGAGACCCCCTCGAAGGAAGTCGAGGAACTCGTCGACACTATCGGCGTGCGGCTTCCCGAGGGCTCGGGCCATGCGGCCCGCCTCCACCTGTCCGACCGCGCGGACGGCGGCCCGGTTCAGCCTGTTCGCGGTTTCCATCCCGAATTCAGCAGCGACTGCCGCGAACCAGCGCGCATCGTGTGCGTACCAGGCCCGGCGTATCAGGTCCTCCCGGGTCCTGGCGTCAAGTTGCGTGGTTTCCAACTGGTATGCCTCCGTGGTTGCGTATGAGCGAAAAAAGAGCCCGGACGAAACGCGGCGTGCGCGGCTTCGTCCGGGCTCTGGGTTCGGGACCTCTGGCCTCGTCGTGGTGCTACGGTCTCATCGGCGGAGCGTCAGCCATCCGCACCTCCGTGCTGGATTCCCAGGGGATCCGGTGAATGCGCTTGCAGCGGCGGCAGAGTATCTCCACCCCGGTGGGTGAAATCCTCGCCACCAGGTTCCCGCACAGGCAGCGTTCGTCCTCCATTCCGGGTAGGTGGTGCCGAGTCCCCTCGTTCATGTGGCGCCTCGCGGAGAGAGTCGATGAACAGTTGCCCCCAGGCCTCCACCTTCGCCCGGTCGAGCTCGCCATCGAGTGCCAGGTGGTTGACCAGGTCGAACGTGAAGCCGATGGCCATGAAGTGCCAGGCAGCGATCCGGGGATCGACATCGCCGCGGGCCAGGCCGCGCTCCTGTGCCGAAGCGATCAGCCGGGCGATCACGTCGACCATGCCGGTGAAGTTGGCCGCGATGGTCTCGCGCACCTCGGGGTCGTCGGCATCGCCCAGGGCCTGGAACCAGAGCCGCGCATACGATGCTCGCCCCTGGATGTGGTCGTAATACTCGAGACCCAGGGTCCGCACCGCCTCCAGGGGATCCGCTGCATCCCTGGCACGGTCGGCCCACAAGCCCAACAGGCGTGGCCCGGCGCTTCTGAGAGTTGCCAGGTAAAGGTCTCGCTTGCTCGGGAAGTAGCGGTAGAGCGCCGCGGCCGAGACGCCGGCGGCCCGTGCGACGTCCCCGGTGCCGGCGTTCGCGTAACCGGAGGCGGCAAATACGTCGTGGGCGCTCTCGAGAATGAGTCGCCTGCGTTCGGCTGCCGGGCGTTTGGGGGCGCGTTGACGCATGGACCTAAGTAAAAAGTGATGTGCTAATCACAATAGTCCCAGGTCGACGCGCTGTCAAGCCGGGTGCCGTCCGGCCCCGGTGCGGCTATCCTTGGCTGGTCCGGCCAGTCCCGGACCCAATCCTCCCGGGAGGCAGGCCAGTGAACAGCCCAACATCGGAGACGGCCGGTGGCATCGTGCAACTGCCTGCAGACCGCTTGCGGGCCAGGCTCGACCCCGGCTCGCTGCCCGTTTCCACCCGGGAGGTGGAGCCGCTCGAACGGCTGATTGGCCAGGACCGTGCCCAGGAGGCGATTTCCTTCGGACTTGGCCTGGGTGCCGATGGCTACAACATCGCCATCAGCGGTTTGCCGGGTTCTGGGCGAACCACCGCTGCCCAACAGCTGGTGCGTGCGGTCGCTGCCGGGGCTCCCCAGGGCGAGGACTGGGTGTACCTCCACAACTTCGCTGATCCGTCTCACCCGCGTGCCGCCTCTCTTCCTGCCGGTCTCGGCGCGCGACTGCAGCGCGACCTGGGCCTGCTGGCGGAGGCCTGCCGCAAAGACATTCCCCAGGCGTTCGAAAGCGATTCCTACCAGGAGCGGGTGAAGGAGGTGCTCGAGCCGCTCAACAAGGCTCGCGAGCAGACGATCTCGGAGATGCAACGTGCCGCCACGGCCCAGGGTTTCACGGTGAATGTGACGCCGATGGGCTTTGTTATCGTGCCGCTGGGCCGCGATGGGCGGCCGCTTTCACCAGAGGTACTCGCCGGGCTCCCCCGCGATATGCGGGAGCAGATCGAAAAACGGAGCGAGTTCGTCGAGGGGCTCGTCGAACAGGCGATGCGGGAACTCCGCAAACTCGATGCGTCTGCCCGCGAGGCCGTGACCCGTCTCGACGAGGATGTCGCATCGTTCGTTATCTCCCACATCATCGAAGAGCTCACCGGGCGTTACGGCGGCTTTGGACTTGCGAGCCAGATCGAGGCCATCAGGGCCGATATCATGGCGAACCTGGCACAACTCAAGCAGCTCTCGCAGGCTGCCTTGAGCCAGCTCCCGCCTCACATCCTTGGCGAAGTGACGAACGAACGTGAGGTGCTGCTCCGGCGTTACGGCGTCAACGTCCTGGTCTCCCGACCCGAAACCGACGGTGGCGCTCCGGTCATCGAAGAGCGAAACCCTACCTACCATAACCTTGTTGGCCGAATCGATTACGAGGCTCACTTCGGCTCACTGACGACGGACTTCACTCACATCCGCCCGGGTGCGCTTCACCGCGCCAACGGAGGATACATCATCCTCCAGCTCGAGGACGTCCTTTTCGACCCGCGGGCGTGGCTCATGCTGAAGCGAACGCTCAAGACTCGTGAATTGCGAGTGGAGGGGATCGGTGACCTGGTCATGCCATTCCCGGCCGTCAACCTCACCCCTGAAGGCGTGCCCTTCGAAGGCAAGGTCATCCTGATCGGCGAACCGTTCACGATGGCGATGGTTGAGATGCTCGATCCCGAATTTGGCCGTCTCTTCAAAGTGCGCGCGGACTTCGAGCCGGATTCGACTCTTGAACCGGAGAACATCGCCGCTCAGGTCCGCTTCATTCGCCGGGTGGTGGATGACTGCCGCATGCAACCGTTCTCGCGCGAGGCACTTGCTGAGGTTCTCCAGTTCAGTGCGCGCCTGACGGGCCGCCAGGATCGCCTTAGCACCCGTTTTGGCGAACTCAGTGACCTGTGCAAAGAGGCCGGCCACTTCGCCAACGTCGATCGAAGCGAGGTGGTTACGGCGGAACACGTGCGCAAAGCCATTGCCAGCCGCAGGGGGCGCGCCAGCATGATCCCCGACCGGCTGCGCGAGATGATCCTCGAGGGAACGCGCAGGGTTGAAACGGAAGGTTCAGTCGCAGGCCAGGTCAACGGCCTCGCGGTATACCAGGTGGGCACGCACGCATTCGGCACCCCCATGCGCATCAGCTGCCGGGTGGGTGCCGGGCGCCGCGGTGTCATCGCGATCGAACGAGAAGTTGAACGCAGCGGGGCCATCCACAGTAAGGGCGTGCTCGTCCTGAACGGCTATCTGACTGGCACATTCGGCAGGGACCGGTCGCTCGCCTTCACTGCCAGCCTGACCTTCGAACAGAGCTACGACGAGGTTGAAGGCGATAGCGCTTCGTGTGCGGAACTCGTGGTCATTCTCTGTGCCCTCGCGAACGCCCCTATCCGGCAGGATGTCGCGATCACCGGATCCGTCGACCAGTTCGGCCGCGTGCAGGCTGTCGGCGGGGTCACGGAGAAGATCGAGGGCTTCTTCGATGTCTGCAATGCGCGCGGGTTGACCGGCAGCCAGGGTGTCATCATCCCCGCGACCAACGTTTCGCACGTGACGCTGCGGCCCGAGGTGGTCGATGCCGTCGCGGCCGGGCGTTTCCACATCTGGACGGTCGAACGGGTTGAGGA
The DNA here is from genome assembly GCA_964448165.1 of uncultured Anaerolineaceae bacterium. Lineage (GTDB taxonomy): Bacteria > Chloroflexota > Dehalococcoidia > Tepidiformales > Tepidiformaceae > Amarobacter. The sequence continues at coordinate 7,492 of CAYUVT010000003.1, forward strand.
TGCCATCGAATTGCTCACCGGCATCCCGGCGGGGGCGCGAGACTCCCAGGGCAACTACCCGGTCGGCACGCTCTACCACCGCGTTACAGTTGCACTGGACGAGCTCACGACGGCCGGAGCCAGCAAGGATTCAAACGCGGACTGACCGTCAGCATCACCGCTCCCGCTGCCGGCGCTGCTCCTGCTGCGCTCGGCGCTCCTCACCCAGTTTCCTCAGGACGTCGGGGTCCTGGCCTTCAACGCGCATGAAGTTCACCCGCCAGTCGTCGGTGGGCCAGTGAAACGGAGTCTGCACGGTCGTCCGGGCGAACTTCGCCCCTTCGAGCAGGTCCAGCGCCATGGAGACGATCCTATCCTGCATGGCGATATCGTATGGCGCTCCGCACGGGTTCCCCAGCGGGAAGTCGGTGAACAGGAAGCGAGGGACGCCGCACTGTTCCACGATGTCGCGGGCTGACCCGACGATGACTGTTGGAATGCCAGCCTGTTCGAGGTGCCGGGCGACCAGACTCACGGTCTGGTGGCAGACCGGTCAGAGCGGCACGAGCATCGCAACGTCCACGCCATCTTCGCGGCACAGACGGAGGATTTCCGGCGCGTCGATTTCGTTGGTCTTGCGCTGGCTGTACTCCGTTGGCACGCCGTAGAAACGCGGGGACAGCGACCCGAGACGTCCCGCGCGAACCGCCGCCTGGAGGCGGTGGACGGGGAAGTAGGAGTCGAGGTCATCGGTGTGCGTCGCATCCTTATCCCACGACCGGTGCATCGTGTAGAGCCGCTCCGGAGGTGGATCCAACGGCGCCGCATACACCACCCGGGGCACGGAAAACGGCGCTGGCTCCGCGTCGCCATCAACGATGCTTGCGGTGGTAATGAGGCCGAGGCGCAATTCGCGCAGCGGCCTGGTGAGGGGGCAAAACGGCGCATCACGGTGGTACGCCCAGCGGTAGGGGTTGTTGTAGCCCTGGGCGAGGTAATACTCGCGCGATTTATCGATGTAGCTCACGAAGATGCGGTGGTCGGGCTGGATTTGGTCGCCCACTGCGCGTCTCCTTCTCGTCCCTCGCGCATTAGACCACATCGCGGCGCCGCTGTGGCGTGCCCGGTAGGTCGGAATTGGCCCGGTCCCTTCACGTCGTATTCTGCTATATTGTCAAGCCCGGACTCACCCCGGGCCGCGCAACCCCGCGCGACGGAGGCCCCATGGCACGCGCAATCTGGAGAGGCACCATCAGCTTCGGGATGGTGAGCATCCCGGTCCGCCTCTTTACTGCCACCGAAAGCCAGGACATCACGTTCCGGCAGCTGCACGCAGCCGACAACAGCCCTATCCGCCTGGTGAAACGCTGCTCGGCCGACGGCAAGGATCTCGAACCCGATGAAATTGTGAAGGGCTACGAGTACGCCCGCGACCGCTTCGTCCTGGTCGATGAGTCCGATCTTGAGAAGCTGCCCATCCCGAGCAAGCACACGATTGCGCTGACGGCGTTCGTCGACGCCCGCGAAATCGACCCGATCTACTACGAGAAGAGCTATTACGTGGAGCCAGAGGAACTCGGCAAGAAGCCCTTCGCGCTCCTTGTGAAGGCACTCGAGGAGAAGCAGCTCTGCGCGGTCGCGAAGATCGCTATTCGCACGAAGGAGCGCCTCTGCGCGCTACGGCCGAAGGACCATGGCCTGGTGCTCGAGACGTTGTACTTCGCCGACGAGATCCGGAAGCCTGAGTCAGAGCCACAGGAATTTGCCGTTTCGGACGCCGAGATGAAGGTGGCGTACGCGCTCATCGACCTGCTCCGCGAGCCGTTTGACGCGGCGGCGTATCGTGATGAGTACCGTGATGCGCTCATGGCAATCATCCAGGCGAAGCTCGAAGGCCACGAGTATGTTGCACCGGCAGAGCCCACGGCTTCCGCACCCGCCGTGGACTTGATGGCGGCACTGAAGGCCAGCGTGGAAGCCGCGAAGAAACGCAAGGCTGCCACCGCGGCCGAGGAGCCTGCAGCCGAACCTGTTCCGCCGGCCGCCGCCCGCGGGCGAAGGAAGACGCCCGTCGCGTCCTGACCATGTCTTCGGGCGGGCTCGACGATTACCGTCGGAAACGTGATTTCGGCCGCACGCCGGAACCGGATGGTGGCTCGCCGCCGGCCGCGGAAGGCCCGCTCCGCTTTGTTGTTCACAAACACGCCGCCTCGCGGCTGCACTACGACCTCCGGCTCGAGCTCGACGGCGTCCTGAAGTGCTGGGCACTGCCAAAGGGGCCATCCGCGCGGCACGGAGAGCGACGCTTCGCGGCTCGCACCGAGGATCATCCGCTGGCCTATGCCGGCTTCGAGGGGGTCATTCCCGACGGGCAGTACGGGGCCGGTCCGAGCCTGATTTGGGATGCGGGGACGTTCTCCCCCGACGACAAGGGACGGACATTCTGGGATGACCGGAAAGGGGCGGAGGAACAGCTCCGGCGCGAGATCGCGCAAGGCAAGCTTTCGGTGACGTTTCGGGGAGTCAGATTGAAGGGATCCTGGGCGCTTGTCCGGATGAAAGACGATGACGGCCAATGGCTCCTGCTAAAGCATCACGATGCGGCGGCTCAGGATGCGGGCGACATACTGGCCGATGGCACGTCGGTGGCTACGGGACTGTCACTTGAGGACCTGCGGGCAGGGAAGCCGGTGCCGCGCCCGGCGGGGCGAACCTGGGACTTCAGCCCCGCAATGCTCCCCGGAGCGACGCCGGGTGCTCTCACGCATGTCGAGCCGATGTTGGCAACGGCGGGGCCCATTCCCTCCACTCCCGGGTTTTCGTTCGAACCCAAGCTCGATGGCATTCGCGTCATTGCCTACCTCGATCGCGGCCGGGTTGAGCTCCGGTCGCGCGGGGGGCACGACATCACCGCCGGGTATCCTTCGCTCGTGGCGCTGTTGCGCCAGCAGCCAGCCGCGAGTGCCGTCCTCGACGGCGAGATTGTGGCGGTTGGCCCTGACGGCCGGCCGTCATTCGAACTGCTCCAGCGGCGGATGAACCTGCACGAACCCGAAGCGGTAGCCGCCGCCGAGCGTGAGATTCCTGTGGTGTTCTTCGTGTTCGACCTGGCCCACCTCGATGGCTACGACCTCCAGCGGGTGCCGCTCCACGACCGGCGCGAGGCACTGGCGCGGCTGTTGATCCCTGGTCCGCAAGTTTCGCGGGTGGCCACCATCCCGCTGCCGAAGGACGAGGCGTTCGATGCGGCGGTAGCGGCCGGTTTCGAGGGCATCATCGCGAAACGCGACGATAGCCGGTACGAGGCGGGCAGGCGCAGCACGGCATGGCTCAAGCGCAAGGCGCTCGATCGGGACGTGTTCCTGGTGGCGGGATGGACGACCGGGACCGGGCATCGCTCGAGCAGCTTCGGCGGCCTCATCATCGGCGAGCGTAGCGATGGCGTTCTGAAATACCGCGGGAAGGTTGGCACCGGCTTCAGTGATGACGACCTCGCCGCCATTCGGCGCGAGCTTGACCTGGCGCCGCGTCCGGGCTCGCCGTTCGCCACGTCGACCCCGGACGACAGGTCGGCGCACTGGGTGGAGCCGCGTCTCCAGGTACTCGTGGAATACTCCAACCGGACCGCGGCCGGGGTACTCCGGGCACCCGTGTTCAAGGGGGTTGTCGACGGACCGGTGAGAGGGTCCGCCCGGGAGGAGCTGAAGGCAGCTGCCACGGGCGGCGAGGTGGTCGCCCAACTCGAACGGCTGCGCAGTCGTGGCTCCATCGAGGGCCCCGGGTGGACCCTCCCGGTTACCAACCTGGACAAGGTGCTCTGGCCTTCCGTTGATGGCAGCGTGCGCGTCACCAAGCGCGACCTCTTGATCTACGCGGCGCGCATTTTCCCATTCATCGAGCCCCACATCGCCAACCGGCCCCTGACCCTGCTCCGCTTTCCGGATGGCATCGAACGCCAGCGGTTCTATCAGAAACACTGGGACGGGGAGCTGCCGCCGTTCGTCGAAACCGTGAACGCCTACTCGGAGGGTGAAGGTGCAGACCGGCCACTGCTCCTCTGCAACAACCTCCCGACGCTCCTCTGGCTTTGCCAGGTGGCCGACCTGGAGTGGCATGCCACGCTGTCGCGGATAACCCCCGGCCCCGACGGTGCCGGGCTCCCGGTGTCGTTCAGCGGGTCGAGCGATGCACTCGAGGCGTCCGTGCTCAACTACCCGGATTTCATGCTGTTCGACCTCGACCCGTACATCTATGCCGGCACCGAGCGCGCCGGCGACGAGCCCCAACCCAATCCGGTGGCGTTCGCGCGGACCGCCGAAGTCGCGCTGAGCCTGAAGGAGATCCTGGACTCCCTGGGGCTGACCGTGTTCGTGAAGACTTCCGGGGCGACGGGCCTGCACCTTTTCGTCCCCCTCCAGCGCGAGTTCGATTTCGCCGTCGTGCGCGCGGCGGCCAATACCATCTGCCTCGAACTCCTTTCGCGCCGGCCGAAGGATGTGACGATGGAGTGGGCAACAAACCGCCGCAAGGGGAAGGTGTTTCTCGACGCCAACCAGAACGCGCGCCACAAGAACCTGGCTGTCGCCTATTCGCCGCGGGCGAAACCAGGAGCCCCGGTTTCGATGCCCCTCCGCTGGGAGCAGGTCGGCTCCGTGGTGCCGTCAGAGTTCACGCTCGAGACCGTGCCCGGGCTTGTCGCCACCTTTGGCGATGCCTGGGCCACTATCTTCGATGGGAAACAGTCACTCCGCGCCTTGCTGGGACTCTAAACACGACACGATTTGTCGCGATCAGCGCGTACCGTGGGATTGACGATGGGGTATCCGTCGTAATTGCTCATGGACTATATCGGTTGAACGGTTGGTGGTAGAATGCGCAACGAAAGGGCCGCGGGAGCAGCCATGGAACACTCGACCCACCACGGCCAGACACGCGCGGGGGCGCTCGCAAAGATGCTGACCGGCTCGCGCGACGCATCCATCGACCAGCTCGGTGCGCTCGTATGCGGGATCCTCGACGCGGCGGGAATCCCGGCCGAACGGCGTGTCGAAGTGCTGGGGGCGGCGCTGGTTACCGAGGCCGTACGTTCCCACTGGGCGTCGTCACCCTCACCTGCGGCCGCGCACGAATCGCTCCGCCGCACCGACCCGGAACTCGCAGAGGCGGTGGAGGGGCTCTCGATATTTCTACTCGGCCGCGCCGAGACACGCGAGACCACCCGGGCGGCCCTCGCTGCCCTGGAAGGTCTTCTCCGCGGCGATTAAATCACGGTCGGGGCCTGGTACTCCCCGAACACCTCGCGCAATGCGCCGCAGATCTCGCCGAGCGTCGCGTAAGCGCGGACGCACTCGATGATCGGCGGCATGAGGTTGCCGGTGCCGCGGGCCGTATCCTTGAGCGCGGCGAGCGTCGCCTGAACCCTGGCCGCATCGCGCTCGCGCCGGTGGTGTTCCAGCCGCTTGAGCTGGTGTTCGACGAGCCGCTTGTCCACGGAAAAGATCGACGGCCGTTGCTCTCCGCCGTCCTGGTATTCGTTCACGCCGACAACAACTTCGCGCCTATCGTCCACGTCGCGCTGATACTTCCAGCTGGCCTCGGCGATCTGGTTCTGCATCCAGCCGGATTCGATGGCGGCGACTGAACCGCCCATCTTCGCGATCTGGTCCATGTAGGAGCGGGCCTGCCGTTCGAGCTCATTCGTCAGGTGCTCAACAAAGTAGCTCCCCGCGATGGGATCGACCGTGTCAGCAACTCCTGTCTCGTGGGCGATGATCTGCTGGGTTCGCAGGGCGATGCGCTGTGCTTCGTCGGTGGGCAGGGCGAGAGCTTCGTCAAAGCAGCTCAGCGCGATGCTCTGGACCCCGCCGATCACTGCCGCCAGGGATTGGATGGCCGCCCGGACGATATTGTTCTCGGGCTGCTGGGCCACCAGCGTGCTGCCGCCCGTCTGGGTGTGGGTCCGGAGCATCATAGAACGTGGGTCCTTCGCGCCGTATTGCTCCTTCAGCAGCCGTGCCCAGAGCCGGCGCAGTGCCCGGTACTTGGCAATCTCTTCGAAGAAGTTGTTGTGCGTGTTGAAGATCCAGCTGATCCGCGGCGCAAACTCATCGACAGCGAGGCCGCGTTCGAGTGCCGCGTCCATGTAGGCGCAGGCATTGGCGAACGAGAAGCCGATCTCCTGGGCCGCTGTCGCCCCGGCATCGCGGATGTGATAGCCACTTACGCTGATCGTGTTCCACTGCGGTACGTTCCGGGCGCAGTAGGCCATGATATCGGCCGCCAGCCGCACACTCGGCCCCGGCGGGAAGATATAGGTTCCGCGTGCGACGTATTCCTTCAACACGTCGTTTTGCACGGTTCCGTTCAGCTTCTCGGGGCCAACGCCCTGCTTTTCGGCCGCCACGACATACATCGCGAGCATGACCGCCGCCGGCGCGTTGATGGTCATGCTCGTCGAAACCTGGTCCAGCGGAATGCCTTCGAACAGGGTCTCCATGTCGTAGAGCGAGTCGATGGCGACGCCAACCTGGCCGACCTCGGCGATGGCCATCGGGTCGTCCGAGTCGTAGCCAAGCTGGCTGGGGAGGTCGAAGGCGACGGAAAGGCCCGTCTGGCCCTGGCTCAGCAGGTAGCGGAACTTCTGGTTCGATTCCTCGGCGGTGCCGAACCCCGCGTATTGCCGCATGGTCCAGTAGCGGCCCCGGTACATTGTCGGCTGTACGCCGCGGGTGAACGGGTATTCCCCGGGGAATCCGAGGTCGCGCAGGTAGTCCATGTCCGCGACATCGAGCGGTGTGTAGAGGCGCTGCACCGGTTGAGAGCTCGTCGCGAAGTTCTCGTCCCGCTCGGGCTGCCGCTGCAGGGTCTTGGCAAGAGGGCCTTCCTCCCAGGCATGGACGGCACGCGAGAGCGAAGCAAGCGCTTCGGGCGAGAAAAGGCTCGGCTGGGTGGCGTTGCCGTCAGACATCAGTAACCTCCGGTGCGGGCTTGATGCGCCGGGCGGGGCGCGATGGTGGTCTCCAGTATACGGTCAGCGAACGTCGTGGCTCAGTGGCCGGCGAGGATGGCGCGCACCGCACTGACGGCTTCGCCTGGCGCTATGACCCGGGTGTCCCCCGTGCGGCGGTTGCGGACCTCGACGCCGCCTTTTTCGAGTGCCCGCGGGCTGACCGTGATTCGTACCGGCATGCCCAGTAAATCGGCGTCCTTGAATTTGATCCCCGCGGAGTCCTCGCGGTCGTCGATCAGTACCGAGAGCTGTTCGGCCACGAGCAGCCGCTCCAGTTCGGAAATCGCAGCAGCAACGGCCGGCTGGTCCAGGTTCAAGCCCACAATGTGGACGTGGTAGGGGGCCACCTCAGCGGGCCAGACGATCCCGTTGTCGTCGTGGTTGGCTTCGATGACGGCTGCCAGCATGCGTTCCACACCGATCCCGTAGCACCCCATGACACACGGTTTTCGCTCGCCCGCTTCGTCCAGGTAGTGCACGCCGATAGCTTCCGAATAGATGGTCCCGAGCTTGAAGACGTGCCCCATCTCCATGCCACGCCGGATTTCCAGTGCCCGGCCGCAGGTGGCGCACGCATCGCCACCGCGGGCAAGCGCGATCTCGGCCACGATGTCGGCCGTCCAATCTCGGCCATGGTTGGTGTTCAGCAGGTGGTAGTCGGCTTCGTTCGCGCCGGCCACCAGGTTGGTTGCCGCAACCGCGCTCGGGTCGGCCACGATGGGAATACCTTTGAGACCGACGGCCGAAGCCGAACCCGCAACCAGGCCGAGCGCACGTACCATCGCTTCGTCCATCGGTTCGACTTCGCGCGCCTTCAGCGCGTTCTTGAGCTTGACTTCATTGACGTCGAGGTCGCCGCGGATTGCCACGAACACCGGTTTTCCGTCGGCCTTATAGAACACGGCTTTCAGGGTCTGGCGTTCCTCGATACCCAGGAACCGGGCGAGGTCGGCAATCGTACGTTGACCGGGTGTGTGCACGCGCTCCATCGGCAGCGGCTCCCCCGGGATCGCCGGTGGCACGCTGAACTCGGCCTTTTCGGCGTTTGCCGCGTACCCGCATCCGGGGCACAGCAGCACCTCGTCTTCGCCGTCTTCGGTCAGGAATACGAACTCCTGGCTATCCTTCCCGCCGATCGCGCCTGAGTCCGCCGCCACCGGGACCACCGGGACCCCGGCGCGTTCGAAGATGCGTACATACGCTTCGAACGCGGCTTCGTAGCTGGCATCGAGCGTGTCCCAGCCGGTATCGAAGCTGTACGCGTCCTTCATTGTGAACTCGCGCAAGCGTACGAGCCCTCCGCGGGGGCGCGGCTCGTCGCGAAATTTCGTCTGAATCTGGTAGAGGGTCACGGGAAGGTCCCGGTAACTCTGGATATGCCGCGAGGCGAGGAGGCTCATGCCTTCTTCGTGGGTTGGGCCAAGGACGAACCCGCGCTCCTTGCGGTCAGCAAGGCGGAAGAGGGTCTGCCCCATCGCCTCGGCGCGGCCGGTCTGCTCCCACATTTCGATGGGATTGAGCGCGGGAAGGTGAACCTCCTGGGCTCCGCACCGGTCCATTTCTTCGCGGATGATGGCTTCGATGCGGCGGATCACACGCCAGCCAACGGGCGTGAACGAGTACAGCCCTGCAGCGAACGGCGTGACGAGCCCTGCCCGGAGCAAGAGTTTGTGGCTCGCAAGTTCCGCCTCGGACGGCGCCTCGCGGAGCGTTTTCAGCATCAGCCGGCTCATGCGCATGTCAGGGCTCCAGGTTCGGGGTGTGGGTGAACGTTGCGGCCCGCCCGGCGTTGCGGTCAAGCACGCCGCGGGCGCTCCAGCTCCTCCGAGTCGAGGACCAGTGTCACGGGGCCGTCGTTGACCAGGCTTACCTCCATCTCCGCCCCGAACACGCCGCGGGAACAACGGAGGCCTTTCCGCTCAATCGACTCACAGAAGCGTTCAAAGAGCGGCTGCGCCACCGGGCCTGGCGCGGCGCGGTCGAACGAAGGGCGCCTTCCGCGGCGCACATCGCCGTACAGGGTGAACTGGCTGACGCATAGCACCTCGGCGTTTTTGTCCAGCGCGGAGAGGTTCATTTTGCCGGCCGCGTCTTCGAATATGCGGAGCTCTGCCACGCGGGTGGCGAGGCGATCCACGATGGCCGGGCTGTCATCGACGGCAAATCCGGCCAACACCAGGAGACCGGGGCCAATCCCGGCAACTCGCCGGCCCCGCACTGCCACCGAGGCGGAGGACACGCGCTGGACCACGAGTCGCACCTAGTTTGCCGGCTCCAGCTCGGAGAGTGGTACGACGAGCGCGGCCCTCTGCCAGAGGCGCTCCCGGAACGCGCTATCCCGGAAGATCTCCCCGGCCCGTTCGCCATGGTCCATGAGGGCTCGCATGGTCATTCCATGGATGAGGAGGTGAAGGATGTCGGTCGCCCGGTCGGCGGTATCCGCATCGAAGGCGGCTGCGAAGTGCGCGTGAATTGCCCGGCGCCAGAGCGACCGCGACTCCTGTTGCAACGCCCTGGCGGTGTTGTCTCCACCGAGTGCCTCGCAACTCATCAGGCGCATCAGGTCATGGTTATCGGCTACGAAGTCGAGGGTCTCATCGATGATCTCCCGGAGCCGCGCAGGGGTCATCGCCGGGCCTGGCTCCAGGGTGCGGATGTTGCGTTCTGGACGGATGGTCCAGAGGGCATCGAGCAGACTGCGCTTGCTCGGGAAGTAATAGAAGACCGCGGCATCAGTCACGCCCGAGCGGGCTGCCACCGCCCGCACAGTGGTGTCGTCGAACCCATCGCGCGCGAAGAGTTCGAGCGCGGCTTCGAGGATCCGCCGCCGCGTTTCGTCGCGGCCACGCGGCGCGGGCCCAGGGGGCTCCTCACGGGGGGGCTCTGCGGGGTGGCTCATGCCCTGCACCGCTCTCCGGCGTCGAGTGCCGCCTCGATGAGCGTCCGGACGCGGTTCCGGAAATACTCCTGCTCAACGACGCCCGGGGCATCGGATCCGTAGGTCATCACCACATCCCAGAGAGCGCCCGCGAGCATGTACCAGGCAAGATCGGTGACGATCTCAGCGGCGTCCCCGTAGAGACCGGCCGCGGCCGAGGAAAGCTCCGCGCGAAAGCGTCGCTCGGAATCGGCCATGTAGTCGAGTGGTTCGGGGCGGCCGCGGAGCTGTTCACGAAGCAACAGCCTCGCGAATTCCGTGTTGCCTGCCCACCACCAGAAGCGCTGTTCCATGAAGTTGGCCAGCGCTTCCCGGCTGGCATTCGATGCTTGCGGCGGCTCGTAGCCATACGCGGGCGGCACCAGCAGCGCTTCGTAGATCTCCGCCTTGTCGCGGAAGTGGTAGTGGATGGTGGGATCGCTGATCCCGCAGTGCCGGGCGATCATGCGGATGGATGTGCCGGCATATCCGTGCTGCGCGAACAATGCGCGAGCAGCGTTCAAGATCCGCTGCCGGGTTCCGGCTGCGTGTTCCGACCGGCCGGCTTCGCGGTTGTGCTGTGCGGGCCCGACCATGCTGCGGAGTATATGCGGGGGTTCCGAATCCGAACAGACTTCGGAATGCAGCCCCTGTGTTATCTAGATCACTGAGCGGCCGACGCTTCGGCCGAGCTTGTCGATGCGGGTGAAGCTGCCGGCTCCGCCGCCTGGCCAGAGTCCGCGCTATCGGATGTCGAATCTGTCACGGCTGAGCTCTTGTTGCGGCTATCGGTCACGTACCAGCCGCTTCCCTTGAACACAACCGGGGGGGCATGGAGGACACGCTTGGCTGTGCCTTTGCCGCACTCCTCGCAGGTGTGGGTGGTTTCGGCATCGAAGCCCTGCCGAAGCTCATAGGTGGCCTTGCAGCTGGGGCAGTGATACTCGTACGTGGGCAAGGGGGTCACCTCGAACACTCGCCGCGGGCCGGCGGGACTGTCCTTCATCGTGACGGTCTTAGCACTCTGCTGTCAAGAGTGCTAAGCCCGTCATTGGCGCCGTACCACCCAACCGTTGCGCCTTGCCGTGTCGGACGCGGCCACTCAGAATCGAGAGTGGAGAGGTGGCAGAGTGGTTTAATGCAGCCGTCTTGAAAACGGCCGTGGCGAAAGTCACCGGGAGTTCGAATCTCCCCCTCTCCGCCAGCTCGGCTATCGGCTAGCCGCCCTTCACGGTACGATCCCCGCCGCACTCTCTTCCGGAGCTCTCCATGAAACTGCACGAATACCAGGCGCGCGATCTCCTGGCTCAAAACGGTGTGGCTGTCACGCGCGGTCGGATTGCCTCTACCCCTGCCGAAGCGAGAGCCATAGCCCAGGAACTCGGTGGCAAGGTTGTCGTCAAAGCGCAGATCCACGCCGGCGGACGCGGGAAGGGCCGGCTTGTCGACCAATCGCAGACCGCCGACATGTACCACAAGCTCACCACCGACCCGGCCAACCACTCTGGCCAGGTAAAGGGCGAACGCGTCGGGGGCGTGCGCCTGGCAGATACTCCGGAAGAGGCCGAGCAAGCGGCGGCGGCCATCCTCGGCAAGTACCTCGTTTCCATCCAGACCGGCCCCGAAGGCAAGCTCGTGAAGCACGTGCTGGTGGCCGAGCAGACCGATATCGCCAAGGAGTACTACCTCGCCGCGATCATCGACGGCATGCAGGGGTCGCCGTTGATCATGGCGTCGGCCGAAGGCGGGCAGGAGATCGAGGTTGTCGCTCACAACAACCCCGAGGCCATCGTCCGGGTCCCGGTCAACCCCAGTGCCGGCTGGGAGCCGTACATTGGCCGAACGCTTGCCGCGCGGCTGGGCTTCACCGGCGACCAGGCCGATCAGTTCGCGAAGGTTGCGGAAGGCCTCTACAAGACGATGATGGCAACGGATGCGAGCCTGGTCGAAATCAACCCGCTCGCACTAACCACCGATGGCCGGGTCGTGGCGGTCGACGCCAAGCTGAACATCGACGACAACGCGCTTTTCCGGCACAAGGACCTGGAAGCGATGCGCGACAAGGACGAAGAGGACCCGCTCGAGATCAAGGCGCAGGAACTCGGGGTCGCCAACTTCATCAAGCTCGACGGAAACATCGGCTGTGTTGTGAACGGCGCCGGGCTGGCCATGGCAACCATGGACACCATCAAACTGGCCGGGGGCGAACCCGCTAACTTCCTGGATATCGGGACGGTGAACGACCCGCAGCGCGTGGTCAATGCACTCAAGGTGATCCTCGATGATCCATCAGTGAAGGCCATTCTCGTGAATATCTTTGGTGGCATGGCGCGAGTGGACATCATCGCCCAGGGCGTGATCGACGCCCACCGCCAGATGAAGATCGACGTGCCCGTCGTTATGCGGCTCATCGGCACGAACCTGGCCGAGGGCGAGAAACTGGTGGAGGAATCGGGCCTCCCGCTGATTCGCGCGAACGGCCTCTTCGAAGCCGCAAAGAAAGCGGTCGAGGCAGCCGCAACCGCTGCCTGAGCTGCGCGGACTCTGCACCATGGGATGGGGGGGCCAGCCGGGTGCCCCCATCCCGGGCCAAAAAGCCCAGACCCCCCTCTGGAGGCACCCGGCAGGCCCGCGAACGTTAGTAGTTATCGCAAGCGCGCTGAACCAAAGGCCCCCACTTGCCGTCCGGTTTCGTGAGCGCATAGCCCGGGTCGGATTCGCCGGTCTGCGAGAGCATGTGGAGTGCGTGCGCGCCGTAGATGTGGCCGGTGAACCCCTGCGCCTCCTGGGCCTGGTTGATAGCGAGCTTGATCATTCGGAGCTGGAACGGGTCGTTCTCCGCCACCCGCGAGGCGTATTCCATCACGACGGCATCCAGGCGCTGGCGGGGTACCACCCAGCTGACGAAGCCGAGCGACTCGGCTTCCTGTGCGTCGACCAGCCGGCTTTCGAACAGGATCGCTTTCGCCTTCCGCGGATGGAGGTCCCAGGGCACCGAAAAGTACTGGAAGTTTGTCGGGAGAAAGCGCGCATCGTCGGCGGCCACGATGACATCGCAGGCGGAGGCGATCATCCAGCCGGCGAAGATGCAATAGCCCTGGACGGCGGCGATCGTTGGCTTGGGCACGTTTCGCCAGCGCAGGGTTGGTGCGATGTTCAAGTCCCACGATCGGGCATAGCGCCCGCGGAGCCCCTCCTCAATCGGGCGCGACTCGCGGTCGGCCAGCTCTTCGGGGCTCCCGAGGTCGTGCCCGCCGGAAAAGTGGTCGCCATCGGCGCGCAAGACAATCACGCGCACCGCGCGATCGTCTGCGGCGGCTGCGAATGCGCTATCGAGCTCCTCGATCATGACCCGGCTCTGCGCGTTCCGGACCGAGGGCCGGGCGAGCGAGATAACGCCGATTGCGTCCCGGACCTCGTAGCGGATCTGGGTGTACGTTGCCACTGTTCAACTCCTACTCTGGCGGGCCCATGCCCGAGATGCCAGCATCCACCAGTTCGTCGTACGCCTCTCGTGTCATTCCCAACAGTTCTGAGAAGACCTCAAAGCTGTGCTCGCCCAGCAGGGGCGCCGGGCGAATTGGCGCCGTCCCGCTCCGCGAGAACAGCCATGGACCGGCCGCCTGGGACCAGCTCCCCGCCTCCGGGTGGTCCACCTCCACCACCACGCCGCGTTCCCGCAGTCCCGGGTCCGCGGCGATGTCGAGGCCATCGAGCACCGGCGCGGCGCACACACCGGCTGCAGCGATCCTTTCGACCAGGAGGTCGCGGTCGCACGAGCGGGTTGCCGCCGCGATAAGCGCATCGAGCGCGTCCTCCTTCGCTTTTCGCGCCTCCCGGGTCTCCATGCCGGCGATCGCCCCAGGGGCCATGTTGAGGACGGCCGCTACCCGGGCCCATTCACGGTCGTCATGGCAGGAGATGGCGATCCACCGGTCATCACCGGCACAGGGGTAGATGCCGTGGGGGCTGTAGAGCGGATGGCGATTGCCGGAGCGTTCGCGCTCGCGCCCGGTACGCACATACTCGAGCGCCGCGTCGCCAACGAAGGTGAGGTTCGCCTCTTGCATCGAGAGATCGATGTACTGGCCGCGACCGGTCGTTTCGCGGTGCCTGAGCGCTGTCACGATGGCAGCGACAGCGTTCAGGCCCGCCACAGCATCCGGGTACATCTGGCCCGAGTTGAGCGGCGGACCTCCCGCGTACCCGAGCAGCGCCGACATCCCCGATGTTGGCTCGATGGTGCCACCGATGCCGGGCACGTTCTCCCACGGTCCACTGTGCCCGTACGCGGAAAGGCTGCAGAGGATAATGTCAGGCCTGATCCGGGCCATCTGCTCGTAGCCGATGTCGAGATTGCCCAGCACGCGGGGCGAGAAGTTCTCGGCGACGAAGTCGGCGTGTTTCAGCAATCCACGGAACGCCTCAATCCCCGGTGGCGTCTGAAGGTCCAGGGTCACACACCGCTTGTTGAGGTTGACCGAGTTGTAGAGCGGGCTGCAGTTCCACGGGTGGCGGGCACCCGGCGCATCACGCAGGCGTTCAGGGAGGGGCGCATCGTAGGCTCCTCGCCAGCTATCGGGACGCTTCCGCACTTCCACCTGGATGATGTCGGCCCCCATAAGCCCGAGCAGTTCCGTGCAGTACGCACCGGCCCAGGCCTGGGTCAGCACAACACCGCGGTACCCGGCGAGCGGGCCGCCCGTCATCCCCACACCTCCCGGGAGTGCCCTCCGGGGGAAGGCGCTGCTGAGTTGATCCGCCAGGGTGATTCGGACATCCGAAACGCCGGTCCCGGGAATAGGCCACCGTCTGGACCTTCAACCCAAAACTCCCGATCGCCAAGGTGCTCGTTATCCACAAGCTCCGCCATGGTGAGCACGGGTCCCGCGACGACTCTCCTGGCGGCGAGTTCCTCAAAGAGGTCGCGCTTTTTCCACCCGGCCATCGCCTGCTGAACCCTGTCCACGTACTCGTCCTTATGCGCGGCGCGGTACCACGAGGTCTCCCAGCGCGGGTCTTCGGCGAGGTCGTGCAGGCCGAGCAAGTGCATGGCGTCTCGCCAGAAGTGTGCACGGCTGATGGTGAGCGCGAAGTGGCCATCGGCCACCGGGACGGGCCCCGCCGTGATGTCGGCGCTCTCCCGGCGGCCCAGCGGTTTGCCGGTATACCCGGCGCGGAGCAGTGCCGGGGCGAACGTGGAGACCATGACGTCGAGCGCGGCGATGTCAACCTCCTGGCCTTCGCCGGGGTTGCGGTCGCGGTGAAGGATCGCCGCGACGATCGCGGCGTAGGCGGCCACGCCGGTGCAGAACGCAACCTGGTGACCTGAGGGCCGCAACGGTTCGCGGCCGGCATCGCCGTTGATTCCCGCCCAGCCCGACCGCGCCGCGACGGTCAGTTCGTCGCCCGCCATCTCCGCGAGTGGCCCCGACATCCCGTGCATGGTCACGTGGGCCATCACCAGGTCCGCCCTCCCGATGTGTTGGTACGTGAGCCCGCGCTCGGCCAGCTTCGACGGTGGGGCGCTGTTGATCACCACGTCGGCCCGCCTGGCAAGCTGCAGCGCGCGCTGATGGTCCTTGGGCTGATCCAGGTCGAGGACGACGCTCTTCTTGTTGGCCAGGAAGTAGGCCGCCGCGATGCTGTGGCCGGCTGAGTCGAAGGGCGGTTCGCTCCGCAGCGGATGGCCGCCCGGGGACTCCACCATCACGACCGCTGCCCCGAAATCCGCGAGCATCCGCGAGCACCAGGCCCCCGCGGCCGAATCGGAGAAGTCGGCCACGAGGATGCCTGCGAGTACTGGTCGTTGCGTCGTCATCGCGGAGCGATAGCGTACCCGCCGGCCTCCGGCACCGCACGCGCGAGGTGAGTCCCGTTGCAGGCTTCCACTGGCCCGGCCATGCTGGCGACGATCTCTGCCGGGGAATGCAGCATGGCCGGGCGAAGCAGCACCGCGCGCTTTCTGTGGCGATTCAGCCGGCCGGCTCAAGACGTCGACCACGAGCGGGAGATCCTGGTCGAGACCAGCGCAGGGCAGCGGAGCGCGACCGTCTTCGCGCCGGATGGTTGGCCTTCGAGACGGCCCGGCTGGATCCTGCTCCATGGCGTCACGGTGCCGGGCCGCCACCACGACGCCCTCCGCCGGATGGCGCGCGCCCTCGCAGCCGCCGGACATTACGCCATCGCGCCGGAGGTTGATGCATGGCGGCACCTTCGGGTCGATCCCGGGGAAGCTGGCCCGGCAGTGGGAGCTGGCGTCGCCGGGCTTGCGGCGGCGACTCCCGCGAACCTGGATCGGGTCGGCGTCATTGGGTTCAGCGTTGCCGGGCGGTGGGCGATGAGCGTCGCTGCTGCCGACCCCGAGCGAGTCAGGGCCGTCGGGGCGATGGGCGGTTACTGGGATATCGAGCGGACGCTTGCAGCCATGATCTCGGGCGAGCACGACTGGAGTGGGGAGCGGTATCTGTACGACCCGGACCCCTATGGCCGATGGATCATGGGCGCGAACCTGCTGCCCTTGCTGGAGGGAGATGCGTTCGGACGTGCCGCTGATCGCCAGGCGGCCGCCGCAGCTCTGCACCAGCTTGCATGGACAGCGGGCCAGAACGGCGCGATGGCGCGCAGCCCCGTCTACGACCCGCTGAACATCACGCTCCGTGAGTCAATCCCGCAGGCGTGTCACCGCACATGGGATTTGCTGGCGCCACTCTCGTTCCAGCCCGCCCGGACCGGGGATGACGCTCGCGAGCTTGCGTCGGCCATGGCCGCCGCGGCGATTCGGCGATACCCGCTGCTGGCGAGCACGGATGGCCTCGCGTCGCTCTCTCAGCCGGTTGTGCTGCTGCATGGCCGGGCCGACCGGCTCATCCCGTTCACCGAGAGCCTGCGCCTGGCCGCCAACCTGCCTCCCGCCTGTCTCCGGCGCGTAACGATCACCCGGCTGTTCGGTCACACCCGCGCGCGCGAGGCGCGGCCACCGCGGGCGCCGATGGCCCGCGTACGCGAAACCCGGAATTTTGTAGCGACGATCGGCGCCCTCCTCGAACTGCTCGATGACGGACAGTGATCAGCCGCGCGCCTCCCGGGGCGGGACATCCGGCGCAAGCGAGTACTTCCGGAAGCTGAGGAACGCGATGAGTACCAGTACCCCGGCTACGGGCCCGACGAGCCGGATTCCGAGCGGGTTCTCGCTGGTGTCTCCCGCGAGCAGGATGCCTGCGAAGACGAGCGGCGAAAGGGCCGTCGAGGCCTTCTCCACCATATTCTGGGTTCCGTAGAACATCGCCTCGCGCCGGGTGTCGGTCCTCTGCGCGTCGTAGTCCACGATGTCCGCAGTCAGGATATTCGGGAAGAGGAACACGCCCGCGGTTGCCATACCGCAGAACAGGACGGCAGCCAGCGCCTGTGCAAGCGCCGGAAATACGGGGAGGAAGCCCGCGAAGAACAGCAGCGGGAAGGCGGCGGCAGACCAGAGCATGGCGATCCGGTAGGCCCTCGCCTTCCCGAATCCTCGCGCCAGGTGGCGGTACAGGGGGACAGCCAGCAGGATGCCACCAATCACACACGCCGTGAGCATGAAGGTGAAGACACCCGTGTTTTCGGAACCCCTCATCCCCAGCACCTCTGAGTCCTTGAGTACGGTGTCGACATAAAACGGCAGCACTGCTGTGAGCATCTGAAGGCCGGTCTGGAACAGCACAAAGCTCGGCAGATAGGCAATGAACTGGGGGTTGGAGAACGTGTCTTTGACTGCGCGGCTGAAGCCCGGAGTCGAAGGCGTCGCGTCTGCCTTGGCCGCCGGCCAGATGACAAGCATCGTGCCGTAACGCACGGCAAAGGCGATGCTTGCGACGGTAATCGCCATGGCCCTGAACCCGAATGCATCGACAACCAGCGAACTCACCGAGAGTCCGACAATCGCTCCGGCCACGCCAAACACCAGCTGCCAGGTCGCCACTGAAAGGCGGTCATCGGGGTGCCGGGCGATGGTGGGTAGCAGCGCCTCTTGAGCGGCACCTGAGAGGTTGCTGAGCATGTAAAACGCCATCGCCAGGAAGAACAGGTAGACAAGGTTCACGAGGCTCGCATGTCCAACGGGCGGCAGGAAGAAGAACACAAACAGGAACGCCCAGAATGGGGTGAACAACACGATGAACGGCAGCCGCCGGCCCCAGCGCGATCTGGTGCGGTCGGTCCAGTAGCCGATGAGCGGGTCATCGAACGCCTCGATGAGCCGGGCGACGGTCAGCGTGATGCCCAGCAGGACTCGTGCATCGATACCCCAGGCATCAGCCACCCGGGTGGCGATGGTCGCATCGGATGGCGGCGCATAGAAGTAGACGAGCCACAGCGACCACGTCTGGGAGACGGCGTTTCCCGCCACCGAGGCGAACCCATAGGCGAACCGGATGTGGCCAGGTGTGCGGGGCAACGGGGGCCCGGTCGCTTCAGCCATGGCGCGAGTATCGGGCCTCGCGTACTGGCTGCCGATGGCCTTCTGGCCGCCGGTACGCCCCCGATCGAACCGGCGGCACCGCGTGCGGCGGGCCTCTGCTACGCTACTTGAAGCCTCGCGCGGAGCTGCCCGTGTCCCTTCGCCTTTATTCGTCACTCGGCCGGGAGATTCGAGAGTTCCGGCCAGTCCAGCCCGGCCGTGTCTCAATGTATGTCTGTGGTGTCACCCCCTACGACGTGACCCACCTCGGCCATGCGTTTTCCTACGTCCAATTCGATGCGCTCCGCCGCTACCTGCTGTTCCAGGGCTTCGAAGTCCGCTACGTCCAGAACGTCACGGACATTGATGACGACATGATCATGGTGTCGAAGCGCCAGGGCGGCCGCCCGATCCCGGAAATCCGGGACGAGAATGACGCTATCTTCCGGAACGACCTCGACCGCCTGAACGTGCTGCGGCCATCCGTCTATCCATTTGCGACCGACCACATCCCGGAGATCATCGAGACAACTGCCAGGCTTATCGAACGTGGGAACGCCTACGTGGCCGATGGCGACGTATTCTTCGAAGCCGAATCGTTTCCACGCTATGGCCGCCTCAACGGCGTGACGCTGGCCGAGCTGGGCAAACGCGAGAATCCCGAGTCGAAGCGCGCGTACAAGAAGCGGGGGCCGCTCGACTTCCTGCTCTGGCAGCAGGTTGACCCCGGCGATCCGAGCTGGGACAGCCCCTGGGGGCCGGGCCGCCCGGGATGGAGCATCGAATGCACCGCGATGTCGGTCAGGCACCTTGGTACACAGATCGACATCCATGGCGGCGGCCATGACCTTATCTATCCGCACCACGAAAACGAGATCGCGCAGGCCGAATGCGCCCACGGCGTCGAGCCGTTCTGTGGCTGGTGGTTACATAACGGCATGCTTCGGCTCGACGGGGTGAAGATGAGCAAGTCGCTTGGAAACCTCGTCCTCGCGCGCAACCTGATGGCCGTGTACGAGCCCGACCAGCTGCGCCTCTACCTTCTGAGCACCCACCTGCGGACCGACGCCAACTACCACGAGGGTGACCTCGATGCCCTCGGCGAACGTTACGGCCGGCTGAAGAGCAGCACCATGCGCGAAGACGCGGCGGGGCCCCTCGTGGACGGAGTGGTCATGCGGGCATTCCGGGCAGCAATGGATGCCGATTTCGACGTGCCGGGAGCGCTGGCTGTGCTCGATGAGGCCGCTGGCCGGGTCCAGGCGGGTGTTTCCGGGCCGTCAGAGCCGGCTGAGATCCGTGCCGCACTGAGCGTCCTGGGCTTCGCCTTCGCCGGGGCGCGCGGGCCTGCCAACGGCGACTTCAACCCTTGAGCCGTTTGGCTGGTCCGGCGACACCGCCCTCCTCAAGCCGGTCGATCTCCGCACCGGCAAGCCCCAGCCGCAGCAACGTCTCGCGGGTGTGCTCGCCGAGTTCGGGGGCCGGTGTGCCCGGCTCGCCCGGCGTCTCGCTGAGCTGAATGTGGAGTCCCACGATGCGTTGACGGCCAAACCGGGGATGGTCCTGCTCCACGATGTATCCGTTTGCAAGCGGCTGTTCCTCGCGCGCCAGCCCCGCGTAATCGAGCACGAGCGATGCCGGGACATCGGCCTCCCGCATGCGCGCCAGCCAGTGGGACGACGTGTTGGAACGGAAGACGCGTTCCAGGATCGGCTCCAATTCGTGCCGGTTGATCCAGCGGCCGAAACCCCGGGCGAAGCGGGGGTCGTGCTCGAGCTCTGCTTGCCCGAGAGCCGATAACAGGCGCGGCCAGAACTTCTGGTCGATTCCAACGACCATCACCCACCTCCCGTCGGAGCACTGGTAATGCCCGACGGTCGGAGAGGCGCGGAACTCACGCGGGCGCTCCTCGCCATAGTGCAGGTAGTGGAGGAGCTCGGGCGCCTGGAGCGCGAGCTGTGTCCCAAGGAGCGACACCTCGACCATTTGCCCGGCCCCGGTACGCTCCCGGGCGAACAGGGCCATCGTGATCCCGAGCGCGAGATTCATGCCACCGGTTTGGTCCGCAATGCCCGGGTAGGGCACCTCCGGCACATGCCCCGGCCCCCCGCCCGAGTGCTGCGCGAATCCGCTGTAGGCTTGCGCGATCTGGTCGAATGAGGGCAGGCCGGCCATTGGCCCTTTCGAGCCCCAGCCAGTCGCCCGCGCGTAGATCACCCGCGCGTTGCGAACCCTGAACGCGTCGTATCCGAGTCCCCACGCCTCCATCGTTCCGGGGCGAAAGTTCTCGACCACCACATCACTGCCCTCGCCCAGCCGCAACGCGAGCTCCCGTCCCTCCGGTGTGCGCAAGTCGAGACAGACTGACTTCTTACCGCGGTCCAGCGCTTCCCAGAAAGCCGAGAACCCGTCGGGCTCCTTCCACATCCGGCGGCCGTAGTCCCCGCCTGGCTCTTCGACCTTGATGACCTCGGCGCCGAAATCCGCGAGGATGACCGTCGCGAAAGGTCCTTGCTGGTAGCGTGTAAAGTCCAGGACGCGAATTCCATCGAGTGGTTTGGCCATGGCCGGAAGTCTAGCGCCTCACCCGGCCGTAGCGGTGAAGCAATTGGCTGAGCAGTCACTCAGTTGTCACGTTTGTTACCTTCACTGCCCGGCCACCGGGCCATGTAGGGTGTGATGTGCCCGGCCTCCCGGTGATCTGAATCTGTGGACCGCCGATTTGGCGCCGCCGGGGTGGCGTTTTGGCCGTTCACCAAAACGCCGGCGCGGCCCCGCCGAATGCCGCTCCTGCCACCAAATGGCAACGAATGCGCCAATTGGTGCTGTCACCCCGACAGCTTCGCGCCGATAAGTAAGGTGAAATGAAAGGCCGAGCCAACTCCCGTGCACGCGAGAGCGTGTTCATCGGCGTGATGTGCGCCGCAGGACTGGCCGCGTTCGCCGCGGCCTTTGCCCTCGAGCGGGTCGACCAGCCGTTCGCACTTGGAGCCGTGGTGGTGCTCTCTGCCCTGAGCGAGGGCCTTTCGGTGCGCCTGTACTACGACGGACGCGTTTCGGTCAGCTTTGTCGGCACGCTGCTGGCGGCGATGCTCTTCGGCCTTCCCGGCGGCGTTCTCGCGGCAGCGAGCATCGCGCTGACCGGGTATGTGGTCGCCGGCCGCAATACGAGGAAGCTTGCGTTCAATTTTGGTCACGAGGTGCTTTCAGCGTTCCTCGCGTCGGCATTTCTCGCCGCTATCGGCGTCACCGGCGGCAATCATACGATCCAGGCGCCATTCTGGGCGCTCTTTGGTGGGGTGAGCGGCGCCGCGATCCTCTTCACCGTTGACGCATGGTCGGTCTCAGCAATCATCGCCCTGACATCGGGACGATCGCTGAAGGCCGCGTACCGCGAGAACTTCGCCTGGCTGCTGCCCCACTACCTGGTGCTCGGCGTTGTTGGCGGGGGGCTCGCGGTGATCTACGGCGAACTCGGCATCGCGGCCATCCTCGTCCTGGTGCTGCCGCTTCTCCTCTCGCGCTACTCCATCGCGCAGTTTGTGGAGCGGACGCGCGAGAACGTGCTGCGGCTCGAAAGGTCGAACGAACAGCTGCAAAGCGCCTACATCGAGATCCGCGATATGTCCAACGAGCTGAAGGATGCCTACACCGGCACGCTCGAGTCGCTGGTGACGGCACTCGATGTGCGAGACCAGGAGACGCGAGGCCACTCGGTCCGTGTTGCCCAGCACTCACTCGATATCGCCAGGCTGCTCGGCATCAAGGAGGAAGAGGAGCTGCTCACGGTGTATCGCGGCGCCCTCATGCATGATGTGGGCAAAATCGGCGTACCGGATGCGATCCTGCTCAAACCGGCAAAGCTCACGGACGAAGAGTGGGAGTTCATGCGCAGGCACCCGGCCCTCGGGTATCGCATCCTGGCGCAGGTGCCCTACCTCCGCCCGGCCGCCAGGATCGTGCTGGCCCACCATGAGCGCTGGGACGGCGATGGCTATCCGCGGAAGCTTAAAGGCGAGGACATCCCTCTCGGAGCGCGCATCTTCGCCCTGTGCGACACCTACGACGCCATCATTTCCGACCGGCCGTACCGGAAAGGACAGTCGCCAGAGGCTGCGCTGGCTGAGATACTGCGATGCGCGGGGACGCAATTCGATCCAAAGGTTGTCGAGGCCTTCGAAGCGGCGTTCCCACGGTGGCGGGAGGAAGATCACGACGCGAACCGGCGTCCGCTCTATCTTCCTGCCTGGAGGCAGGAACCGGATGCGCCAGGAAGAGCGGCGAGCTAGGACGCGGGCCGCTTTGTTGAAAGCGGCGGCGGAAGCGTTCGCCATGCGCGGCTACGACGGGGCATCGATCGACGCCATCGCCGCCTCCGTGGGGCTTTCGAAGGGCGCCGTCTACGCTAACTTTCCCACGAAACTCGGCCTCTACCTGGGCACTCTGGATGCGCTCATGACCCAGGCAGAACTCCGGACCGAGCGTGTCGCCGCCGCCCTGCGCGAAGGCCGGGACCCGTTGAGCGCCAGCCAGCGGTACTTCGGACTCGGGGGGGATGCTGTCCACGCGGCACTCGTGAGCGTCCTCTGGCGGACGGCGATCGAGCACTTCGCAGTCCGCTCTGTCCTGGAGGAATACTTGGAACGGCGCAGGGAACTGCTTGCGCGAGCCGTGGTGGATGCTGGTGGCACCCCTGGCGAAGCGCTACAAACGGCAGGTACGATTGCACGGCTGATTGACGCAGAAATCCTCTATCGCCAGCTCGATGGAGTTGCGGGGCAAGCCGCCACCTCCTGATTGCACGGGAGTGAGACACAGAGAAGGGGGGGGGGGGGGGGCGC
>CAYUVT010000003.1:30684-43797 GCA_964448165.1 uncultured Anaerolineaceae bacterium
ACAGCTGGCCGGCACCATTGAGCGGCTCATCGACGCGGAGATCCTCTACCGGCAGCTCGATGAGGCTGCTGGTCAACGCTCCATCCCCTGAACCGGCGGGTCTTCGGCACACAGAGAAGGCGGGCCTTTCGGCCCGCCTCCCCCTGTTGGTTGTGCTCCCGTTACCAGCTGATGGTGAGGGCCGGGACAGCCGTCGAAACGACCGCCACCGCCGCCAGGGCACCAACTACGAGGAGCGTCCGGAGCCTAGCCATAGGCACCTCCCGCTTTATCCGGCCGTTTGCCGACCGGCCGGTATGTAATACTCGGCGTGGCGGAACGGTGTCAATACCGTGGACGTATCGTTGCAACCCTTTAGATTCAATGGCGAATGTAAAAAGTGCGTGCTAGAGGAAATTAGCCCCGGGGAACTTCGCGGCGGTGAATGCTGAGCCCAAGCTGGAGTTCTTCGATGAGCGCTTCGGCTAGCTCCCGTTCCTCGTCTCCGGGAATCTCCCCACGCCAGGCACCGAGGGCCAACTCGGCCAGGCGGTTCGCCCCCAGCGCGCGTTCGGCATCAGCAAGCTCCTCGGCACGGGCCGTCTGGTGCTGGATGATCCGTTCGCGAAGGATATCCCGCACCTTTTCATCGGCGGCCATCCGCGCTTCCGCTTCGGAAAGCGGTGGCAACCGCCGGGCAGCCAGGATCCGCGCTCGTGTTGCGACAGGATCGTCCTCCGGTGCCTGCGAGAAGTCCTCCTGGTGGAGCCAGCGGCGGAAGATCTCACGTCCGATGGCGCCGCTGAACAGCGATTCCGGGTAGCTCCGGTACTGGTGCCGCAGGTGTGGGTAGCGCAGGAGAATCGCCAGGAGCACGTCTTCGGCGGTGACTGGAGTCTCGGCCGGCCGGTGCGCGGGGCGGACAAAGCGGCCCGGCGTGCTCGCACGGATTCGTTCCAGCACGGCTTCCTCGCTTACCCCGAGGTGCCTCGCCACGCGCTGCACGTACATCGCCCGCTCGACGGGGTCTCGCACCGCCACCAGGATCGGGCGCAGCCTGTCGACAATCTCACGGGCTTCCATGGGCGACTGCGGTCGCCCCGGCCCCATGATGCGCCGCAGCAGGAACTCGGCGAAGGGTAATGCCTGGTCGATGGCGGCGCGCCACGTGCCGGGGGCATCACGGGCGATCTCGTCGGGGTCCTGGCCCGGGGGCAGTGGAGCCACCCGGAGGTCGACATCCACAGCGCCCGCCAGCGTGTCGGCCGAGCGGGCCGCCTGCGCCATGCGCTCGGGCGTATCGAGCCCCAGGAAGAGCCCGCCAGCCCGCTCCGCAGCCGCGAGGCCGGCGGCATCGGGGTCCATCGCGAGCACCACGCGGCGGGCGAAACGGCGCAGGAGCCGCGCATGCGCTTCTGTCAGCGATGTGCCCATGGTCGCGACGACGTTGCGGAATCCCGCCTGCCATGGACCGATGACATCCATGTAGCCTTCGACGACCACAACGGTGCCGGCCTCGCGGATGCCCGCGCCGTTGTGGTCGAGCCCGAACAGGGTCCGCCCCTTGTCGAACAGTTCGGTCTGGGGGGAGTTGAGGTACTTCGGCTCTTCGCCATGTAGCCCGCGCCCGCCCATGGCGACAAACTCTCCTCGTTCGTTCGCAATCGGGATGATGATGCGGCCCCGGAACCGGTCGTATGGCTCGCGACCGTCCTCCGCTTCGACGAGGAGCCCGGCATCGACCATGTCCCGGTCTTCGTAACCGCGATTCCGGAGGAAGTCACGCAAGCCCCGCCACCCGTGCGGCGCCCATCCGATATGCCACGCCCTGACCGTGTCGGGGGTGAGCCCCCGCTTCTGGACGAGGTACTCGCGGGCAGCCTGCCCATCCTCCGAATCGAGGCAACGTTCGTAGTGGTCGACGGCGGCGGACATAAGCGCGGACAGCCGCTCGACGTGGCTGCGACGGCGGCTGTCCTCCGCGCTGAGCTGAATGCCCGCCTCAGCGGCGAGCAGCCGCAGAGCGCCCCGAAAGTCGACGCTCTCGCGCTTCTGCACGAAGGAAAACAGGTCGCCGCCCTCGCCGCAGGTTCCGAAACAGCGCCACGTGCCCCGTTCGGGAAATACGTAGAACGAGGGGGTCTTCTCCGTGTGGAAGGGGCAGAGGCCCTTGAAGCTCCGTCCTGACTTCTGGAGGCGCGTCACCCGCCCGATGTACTCAACCAGGTCGACCTGGCGCTTGATGGTCTCGACGACGTCCATTTCTCTTCCATCGTACGGTGCCTCCCGCGCCAATGGTCAGGGCGGCACCGCACGGGGGACGGTCTGAACCGAAGGGCCGGGGTTACGTCACGGGCCGAGCTGGATCTCCTGCGAGTCCTGCACCTGCCCGGCGACCAGCACCTCCACGAGGGCGGTGCCCGAGGTGCCAGGGCTTGTCACCTGGATCGTCGCGGACTGATCCTTGGCCAGCGCCAGCGTGGCGGCATTGCTGATCGTTTGCGAGCCCTGGCTCACCCGGACGGTGATGGCGGTGGCGCTCAGCGCTCCGCCGTTGTTGCGGATCGTGACTGAGATCTGGTTCCCCGCGA
This sequence comes from uncultured Anaerolineaceae bacterium, assembly GCA_964448165.1. GTDB lineage: Bacteria > Chloroflexota > Dehalococcoidia > Tepidiformales > Tepidiformaceae > Amarobacter. The sequence continues at coordinate 33,255 of CAYUVT010000003.1, forward strand.
CCGTGGCGGAGACGATGACGATCTCCGGGGAGTCCTGCGGCGGAAGAAGCACGAAGTTCGCGACGTTGTTGTCCTCGCGGAGCTCTCGAACCGCGTCCATCGGGTCGACGGTCACCACGGCACGCTTGCCCTGGGTCGTGATTGGGGGATTCACGTCGAACACGGCCGTTGCTGTGCCGCCATTCGCGGCCATCGACGCGTCGATGACCAGCTCTTGCTGCGGGACATCGCCGCCACCCACCGCCACTACGATGGGACCGTGGTAGGCATTGTTGCTCACGTTCGAGACCGTCACGCGTAACTGCGACCCGCCGGCAACGAGTACGGCGTTGGTCGGCACGAAGTCCGGCGCGTTCGGTCCGGGGGAGGGGCTGACGCTGGGCGATGGTGACGGCGATGGCGCCGGTGTTTCAGTCGCCCTGGGCGCCGGGGTCGGCGTCACGTCGCGGATCTGCACGAGGTCGAGCGTGTCGAGCGGGTCGATGGCGCTCCGCCGTGCCCAGCGCGGCTCCTGTCCGCCGGCTTCCACCAGCAGCCATTCCAGGGAGCGGCTCTTTCCTACGATCGTGACCTCCTCGCCTGCCTTGAGCGTCCCCACCTGGGCGAAGTCTTCGCCGGGCCCGGCGCGGAGTGTTGTGTCGGCGACGGCCCTTCCCTTAATGCTCTGGGGCCGTTCGCCGACGGACTCGACGCCGTATACCCGGATCTTCGGGGAGTCTTTCGTCGCGCCGGATGAAGAGGTCACGCGGACGAAGAACTCGTATGTCCCCGTCTGCTCGAAGAGGAGGCGCAGCGTCGCCACATAGCGGTTGTCATCCGGGGTCTCGGTCACATCCACCGAGTCGACGGATCTGTCGCCGACGAACAGTTCGAAGCGGACAATCGGCTCGGAAGCCGTGGCCTGCACCACGACATCCTCCGCTTCGCCGATGTAAATGCGTTTGTCCTTTGGGGGCGAGTCCACCTGTATGTTCAGGCGGGCGCTGCCACCGTTCCCGCCGCCATCGCCACCCCCATTTACGACGCTAAAGAGCAGGAAAACTACGATCCCGCCGACCAGGGCGGCCAGCGCCACGAAGACGTAGAACAGGGGCTGACGTGCCGGCGGGACGTCGTACTCGCCGTAGTAAGGTTCGCCGTACTCGTCGTCGTACTCGTCGTACTCGTCCTCATACGTATCGCCGTCGCCGTCCTCAGCGTCCCAGTCTTCGTCTTCCGGGTACGCGCCAGCGGTCGCCGCGCCGATGTAGATATCGCCGGGCGGTGGTGGCGGCGGTGGCGGATACGTCGCGCCAATGACTGGCTCGTCGTCGGGGTAGCTATCGTACCGGTCACTCATGGCGGGTCTATCCGAGTATCTGGCCGCCTCTACGTGCGAGCAATCCGGTACAGAGATACATAACGATTTGGGAAAGCTTAAGAGGAGGCTTCAGACATGCCAGCCTTCCGCCTCGCGGCAGCCGAGTTCACGTGCGAGCCGGATTGCGTACCGGTCGGTCATGCCGCTCACGTAGTCGGCTGCGCGGCGCTCGACGGGGTCGTCGGGAAGGGAGTAGTCAGGAGAAATGCCCTCAGGGTGCCGGACGAAGTGGTCGAACAGGAAGCGCACAATCCGCTTTCCGCGCTCGGCCTCCTGGCGGGTGGAGTCATACAGGTAGACGCGGCGGAACATGAATTCACGCAGCTCATTCGCCGCAGCATGGATGCGCGGGCTGAAGCGGATGCCCGGTTCTCCGTCCGCCCCGGTCGCCGCCCAGCTCGCCTCGACGATGTCGCAGATCAGCGTGTTCAGCCGTTCGGAGTGGTTCCGCCCAATCTCCGTGCGGGCGACGAGCGGCAGGTCGTCCTCGGTGATCAATCCGGCCCGGACTGCATCGAGGATATCGTGGTTCACATAGGCGATGGCGTCGGCGGTCTTGACGACCTGGCCCTCGAGCGTGACGGGAATGCCCCAGCCCTCCGCGAAGATGTCCTCCCTGGCCTTGGAGCTCTTCTCGATGGCGTCGAGCACCTCAAAGGTCAGGTTTAATCCCTGGCCGCCGTGCTCGAGCTTGTCGAGGACGCGGACCGACTGGTGGTTGTGGCGAAAGCCCTCCGGGAGGCACTCGGCAAGCGCCTCCTCGCCGGCGTGTCCAAAGGGGCCGTGACCGATGTCGTGGCCGAGAGCCGCCGCCTCGGCCAGGTCCTCGTTCAGGTTCAACGCGCGGGTGATCGTCCGGGCTACCTGGGCGACTTCGAGGGTGTGGGTAAGGCGGGTAACGTAGTGGTCCTGGGCGGGCGCGATGAAAACCTGTGTCTTGTGCTTGAGCCTGCGGAAGGCTTTGGTGTGAAGGATCCGGTCCCGGTCTCTCTGGTAGTCGGTCCGGACTGGCGAGGGAGCTTCCGGGCGCGCCCTCCCGCGAGAGGTTGAGCTGCGGGCGGCAAAGGGACTGAGGCGTTGCTCATTGCCCTCCAGCCGGCGGCGCACAACATGAAGGTCCACGAGCAAATTCTAGGGCGACCGGCGCCAATAGATGTCGCCCGCTGTGTGATGCCCTCCGCACAGAAGCACTGTCAGTGTGAACTGGGCGATGGAGCGAGCCGCTCGAGGATGAAACGCTTCTTTTCGGACGGAGCGATGCCGTCCGGAGGAGAAAGATGAAGATCCAGACCATCACGTTTGACGTGACCGGTATGACTGAGCGTCAGGCGTATTTCTATGTAGAGTCCCTTCGACTGGGCATGGCGGAGTTCGAGGGGCTCGTCGCCCACGCGAGAGTCCGCATCCCGTCCAGCGGCCGGTATGTCATTTTCAGCACCTGGGAGTCCAAAGCCGCGCTGCGCGCCTTCCGCCACTCGGAGACCTACGCCCGATTCGTGCTGAGCCCGCACGTGATCAATCTGCGCGACCGCGACGAAGATATCGAGGACGCGAACGACGTGGCCAGTGCAGCAGCGAGGTCGTTGGCGGCTGCCTGATGACCATCCGGCTCAAACCGGGACAGCCTAACTCGCGGGGGCCCTGCCCAGCTTGACCTCGGCATTCGCGATGATTTCGCGCGTCTGGTCCAGCATGTCGGGGCTCACGCTGACGCTCGTGATGCCCCATTCGACGAGCTTCTCCGTGACCTCGGGGTAGACGCTCGGCGCCTGGCCGCAGATCGAAGCGGTGATACCCCGCCGCCTCGCGACCGACACAGCGGTCTGAATCGCGGCCATCACGGCGTCGTTGCGCTCATCGAACGTGTCGGCCAGGGCCTCGCTGTCGCGGTCGATGCCGAGCACCAGCTGTGTGAGGTCGTTCGACCCGATCGAGATCCCGTCGATGCCCACATCGATGAACTTGTCGAGGATGATGACATTCGATGGCACCTCGACCATCATCCACAGCTTGAATTCGTCGCTTCGGACGAGGCCCTCTTCGGCGAGCAGCTGCTTGACGCCCTTGAGTTCGGCCGGGGTGCGGACGAATGGGACCATCACGTAGAGGTTCTTGTACTCGGCGCGAACCTGCTTGATGGCGTCCACCTCGAGGCGGAAGACATCGGGCTCCCGGATGTACCGGCTCGCGCCGCGGTAGCCAATCATCGGGTTCTCTTCGTTGGCCTCGAACTCGGCGCCGCCGCGGAGGTTCGCGTACTCGTTGGTCTTAAAGTCCGTGAGCCGGTAGACGACGGGCCGGGGGTTGAAGGCGCGGCAGAATTCGGTCAGGCCCTCGGCGATCTGCCGTGTGTACTCCTGGGGACGCCCTTCCTGGATGAACTTGCGCGGGTGTGTCCCGATCTGGGCAACAATGAACTCGGCCCTGAGCAGGCCCACACCGTCGACGTTTCGCTTTGCGACGCGTTCGGCGAGTTCGGGCTCCGCGAGGTTGACGTAAAGCTTGGTCGTGGTCTTCAGTGCTGACGACTGCGCGTAGCGTTCCTTCTGGCGCTCGTACCAGGCAAGCCGCGCTTCGGCCCGGCCGTCGTAGATCTTGCCGGCCGAACCATCGACGGTAACGAGCCGGTCCTCGCCAAGGCCGGTGGTTGCCCCGCCAACGCCAACCACGCAGGGAATCCCAAGTTCGCGGCTGACAATGGCCGCGTGGCAGGTCCGGCCGCCGCGCTCCGTGACGATCGCTGAGGCGCGCTTCATCGCCGGGACGAAGTCAGGTGTCGTCATCTCCGCGACAAGGACGTCGCCCTCTTTCACCACGCCGATCTCGTTCGGGTCGTGAACCACGCGAACGACGCCCATGCCGACTCCTGGGCTGGCCGGCTGACCGGTCAGGAGAACGGGTGCGGTTTCCTCCTCGCCGAAGTCCTCGTCGGCGTGGACTTCGCGCATGGTGGTCACGGGCCGGGCCTGGGTGAGGTAGAACTTGCCGCCTTCGTAGGCCCACTCGATGTCCTGGTGCGAACCGTAATGCTCTTCGACGGCGCGGCCGATGCGGGCGAGTTCACGGATCTCGTCATCCGTGAGTTTTTGGGTTTCGCGCAGGTGCTCGGGTACCGGCTGCCAGGCGTTTGCGCCTTCGTGGCTGCCATCGGACTGTGCCGCGCGGGCGATCATTCGGTCCTGCGGGGTCACGGTCTTGTCGAGGATCTGGAGGGATTCCTTGTGGACGAGGTAGAGGTCCGGCGAGATCTCGCCAGAGACGATGCCCTCGCCCAGGCCGTAGACCGCTTCGATGGTGATCTTCGTCGGGTCGGACGTCACCGGTTCGACGGTGAACATCACACCGGACTTCTCCGACTGAACCATCTTCTGGACGGGCACCGCCAGGCCGACCTTCATGTGGTCGTACCCGGATTCCTCGCGGTAGAAGATGGCGCGCCCTTCGAACAGCGACGCCCAGCACGCCTGGACGGCCCGGACGACGTTGTCGGCGCCAATCACGTTCAGGTAGGTGCTCTGCTGGCCCGCGAAGCTGGCATCTGGCAGGTCTTCGGCCGTCGCCGAACTGCGGACCGCGACCGGGCCATCACCCAGTTCTCGATATGCTTCCTTGATTTCGTCTGCCAGGTGGGCTGGCATCGGCGCATCCATAATGCGCTTGCGAATGTTGGCCGCGCGCTCGTTCAGCGCCTTCGTGTCGTGGACATCGAGCCCGAACAATTCCTTCTTGATAAACGGCTCAAGGCCGCTCTGGTGGATGAAGCGGAAGTAGGTATCGGCCGTGACCACAAACCCCGGGGGGACGGGGATGGATGCCCGGGTGAGCTCGCCGAGGTTCGCTCCCTTGCCGCCGACGAGGCCAAGATCTTCCCGGCCGACCTCGGAGAACCACACCACCGAACGCGTTATGCTAACCAATCTGCCTATACCTCCGCGCACCGCGCATAGTGCAGACCGATGGCTTCGGTCGCCCGATTATAGACCGGAAGCGGCACTTGGCGCGCCCCTCCGATCGGACCGGACATCCCTTCCCCATTGGTCCTTACTCCACCGTTACTGTCTTGGCGAGATTCCGTGGCTGATCCACGTCGCACCCGCGCTGGACTGCCACGTAATACGCGAGCAGCTGGAGCGGCACGGATGCCACGATCGGCTCAAGCAAGTCCGAGACTTCGGGCACTGTGATCGTCGCGTCGGCGAGCCTCGCCAGCTCGTCATCGCCCTCGGTCACCAGTGCGGTCACCTCGCCGCCCCGCGCCTGCACCTGCTCAATGTTCGACACCATTTTCGATCGCAGCGCGTTGCGGGTTGCGATGGCGATGGTGGGAAAGCTTGGGTCGATGAGCGCGATGGGCCCATGCTTCATCTCGCCGGCCGCGTAGCCCTCCGCATGAATGTAGCTGATCTCCTTCATCTTGAGGGCGCCTTCCATGGCCGCCGGGTAGGCGAGGCCCCGCCCGAGGAACAGCAGGTGCCTGGTGGTGGCGAACCGCTTCGCCAGGCGCCGGTAGGCTGGAGCCTGGCGAAGGACACGGGCCACCGCTTCCGGGAGCCGCGAGAGTTCCTGCATGCGCTGCTGCAGTTCCCCCGCGCCTATCCGCCCCTTCGCGATCCCGAGCTTGAGCGCCAGGCCATACAGGGCCACAACCGAAGCGGTAAAGCACTTCGTGCTGGCCACTCCCCGCTCCAGTCCGGCGCGGGTGTAAACGGTGCCGTCGGCCACCCGGGTTGTTTGCGCACCTTCCGTGTTGCAAATGGTCACCTGCAGCGCGCCCTTCGCCCTGGCCACCGCCATCGCCTCAAGGACGTCCACGGTCTCTCCCGATTGGCTCACGGAGACGACGAGCGTCTCGGGGCCGAGGACCGGGTCGCGATAGCGAAACTCGCTGGCGTTATCGGTCTCCGCCGGAATGCGGCAGAACTGTTCGAAGTAGCGCTGGCCAATCATGGCCGCGTGAAGACTGGTGCCCATGCCGATGAGGACGACCCGTTCCACCTCACGGAGGCGAGCGGCAGCCTGGCCGAGGTCGTCCAGGTAGAGCTCTGCCGGGTCCAGCGTGCCGAGGCTCCAGATGGTGTCTGAGAGTGCCTCCGGCTGTTCCATGATCTCCTTGAACATGAAGTGCGGATATTCGCCTTTCAGCGCGCTCACCGGGTCGATCGGGATGCGCTTCCGGGAGATGTGCGCCGGCGCTCCCGATGCCTCGATGAAGACGGCACCAGAACGGTCGACGCGCGCCAACTGCTGGTCGGCCAGGAAGGCAACGTCCTGCGTTAACGGGAGGACCGCGGCGAGGTCGCTGGCCAGCATCATCTCGTCCGCGCCATAGCCGACGACGACGCCGCCGGCATTGCCGACGCGGGCAGCCACCAGGACGCCCGGCTCGCGGTCGGACATGGCCACGATGGCCTGCGAGCCCTCGAGTCGCAATGCCGTTTGGCGGAGTGCCTCCAGGAGGGATTCGCCCGCCTTCACGTGCTCCTCCATCAGGTGGGCGATGGTCTCCGTGTCGGTTTCGCTGCGGAACTCGTGGCCTGCCGCGATGAGCTCGGCGCGCAGTCCGGCGTAGTTCTCAACGATCCCGTTGTGGATGACGACCACTTCACCGTTGCAGCTCAGGTGGGGATGGGCGTTCTGGTCGCTCGGCTTTCCATGGGTTGCCCAGCGCGTGTGACCGATTCCAGTGGTGGCTGCTCCGACGTCCCCGCCGAGAGCGGATTCCAGGTTGCTGAGCTTTCCCTGCCGCTTCGTGATATGGAAACCGGTATTTGTCGGGTCGAGCACGGCGATTCCGGCAGAGTCGTACCCCCGGTATTCCAGGTCCTTGAGCGCGCGCAGCAGGACCGGGATCGCGGGCCGATCGCCCGCGTATCCAACGATTCCACACATGGTGATGGACTCCTCAGTGCGAGGGCTCCCTTCCTGGGAGCAGACGGCAGCACGCGAGACGCCCGGCAGGGCGCGTTGACCGTTCCGTTCAAGGGACGATGGAAGAGCAAGAGGGGGTGCGAACCCCTGGCACCCGGACTACCTTTGTCAGCCAGTTGCCTGTGCTGGTTTGTGTGCGTCCTGCGGCTGTGCCTGCCGGGGGGCCATCCGCCGAATCTTTCGATGCTGCCCCCGCCTCGTCATCCGCCGTGTGGGCGGACCTGGCGCTTGATGTTGCTGCTCCTTGCGTGCCGTGGGTGGTTGTGGCGGCGATTCACCTCCTGCCCGAATAGCTGCACCGAGTGTTGCCCACGCCCCGGTGGATGGTCAACTCTCCGCGCGGGGAATACCCGCGAATCCGAGGAAGTCCTCTTCCCAATCGAGCACCGCCCGGATGAGCGGGGCTTCGATGCCGAATGGCTCGGCGCGGATGCCGCGCAGCCGGAACTCGTCCTCGAGCAGCCGGGCGATTTCGTCCAGGGGCCGTGTGTGGATGGCCAGTTCGCGCTCGGTCTCGAGGATGAGCTCGATGAGCTCACCCTGGATCTGATAGCCGTCCTCCTGGAGCTGTTCCCAGATCCAGCCGGCGCATTCGGTGAACAGCTCTCCCTGGAGCCTGCCTGTGAGGGGCACGGGTCCCGTCCTTCTCGCTCAAAAGTCGACCGTCGTAGCCTATCGGGCCTTTGCCAACCGGGAAATCGGCGGGAGCTTCGGGGCCGGTATTCCGAGCTCACTGCGGATCTTCTTCAGGCGGCGAATGTTCTTCGCGTCCGGCCCCTTCCCATCGAACCCCGGCACTTCGAGCAGGAAGGGCACATCACGGAATGCCGGGTGGGCCATCAGCGTCCGGAACCCTGCGAGCCCCAGGTGCCCCTCGCCGATGTTTTCGTGACGGTCGCGGAACGTCCCGATCGGCTGCTTCGTGTCGTTCGCGTGGACCGCAACCAGCCGGTCGAAGCCGATCTCGCGGTCGAACTCTTCCATGGCGGCGGCGCAACCTTCACTGGTAGCGAGGTCATAGCCCATCGCATAGGCGTGACACGTATCGAGGCACACCGCGAGAGACGGGTGGTCTCCAAGCGCGCGCATGATTTGCCCGAGCTCCGCGAATTTGCCGCCGATGCAGTTCCCCTGTCCTGCGTTGTTCTCCAGGATCAGGAGAGACGGGTTGTTCGGCTCGTCATCCAGGACTTCGCCGAGCATCCTGGCGATACGCTCCACCATGGCGCCGTCGAAGCCCGCGCCCAGGTGGCTTCCCACGTGAAAGATCGTGCCGGCCACACCCATCTGAGCGGCATAGTGGCGGTACGCCTTCAACGAGGCGATAGACCGTGCGAGCAGGGCTTCGTCCTGGCTTCCGAAGTTGATGAGATAGACGCCGTGGAAGAACGCGGGAATGCGCGCCGCCTCCCGCTGACGCTGAAAAAGATCTACCTGGTCGGTCGTGAGCGATGGCAGCTTCCATTGCTGCGGGGCGGAGATGAAGAGCTGTACCGCTTCGGCTCCGATGGCGCGGGCACGCTCGAACACCAGGTGGTGCCCGCCTGCACTGGAGATGTGTGCACCGATCCGCACGTCAGCCCTCTCCTGGTCCCGCGGCCCCTGTTTCGGGCCGGGCCACCCCAACTATCGCAGGCAGCGGGCCGATCTTCACCTGGCTGACCTCCACCAGCTCGAACCCGGCAGCCCTGATGGCTTCCAGGGTCCGCCGGTTCGGGTGGCAACCGCCAAGAAGCCTGGCCCATGGCCCGGACAGCACATCGAGACACGGGCCCGCGAGCCGGCCAGCCGGGCGAACGTGCTCGCAAAATCGCAATTCACCGCCGGGGCGAAGCACGCGGCGCGCCTCACGCAGCGCCCGGCCGGCATCCGGGATGGTGCAGAACACGAGCGTTGCAAGGACGGTATCGAACGAGTGATCGGCGAACTCGAGCGCCTGGGCGTCGCCAGCGCGCAATGCGAAGCCGGCGGTCGCTGGCCTTGCGTGCCGGGCTGCGCGCCGGCGCATGTGGGGGTCGGGTTCGATGCCCGTGTAGTCCACTGTAGGGGACAGGTAGGGCCAGTTGGCCCCGACACCGAACCCCAGTTCGAGGGTGCGCCCCTGGCAACCGCCGGCAGTTCGCTCGCGAAACTTGCGCTCGTTACCGGGCTCGTGGCGGCTCATCCAGTCCCAGAAGGTGGCGAACCCCCTGTGCCCGCGGAACGGCTGTGTGGCCGGGCCCTTCATTGACATCGTGCGGTCGCCTCCACAGAATCCCGGCAAGGCCGTGCCCCAGCGCGCCGGAGGAGCCATGTTCCCGGACGTTCCGCATACCGGACTGCCGCTTTCGGGTCTTGTCGTGATCGACTGCACCATCTGGCAGCAGGGCACGTATGCGACTGCGATGCTGGCGGATTTCGGCGCGAATGTCATCAAGGTTGAGGGCCCCGACTCGCCCGACCCGGGCCGGGGCGTCGGCGAGGCCTATTTCGAAAGCCACAACCGCAACAAGCGGGGCATCGTCATCGACTTGAAGACGCCCGAGGGCCGGGAAACCCTTTTGCGACTGGCCGAGAAAGCCGACGTGTTCGTCCAGAACATGCGCCAGGGCGTGATGGAGAAGCTCGGACTCGCGTACGAAGATGTGAAGGCGCGGAACCCCAAGATCATCTACGCCTCCGCTTCCGGCTATGGCACCAAGGGGCCACATCGGTTGTGGCCGGCGATGGATATCCTGGGGCAGGCGCGGGGCGGGACAATGATGACACAGGGCCCGCCCGATTTGCCGCCAATCTTCTCGTTCGCGGGCATGGCCGACCAGGTGGGGGCAATCTCGCTTTCCTACGGCATCTTGCTGGCGCTGTGGCACCGGGCCCGTACGGGCGAGGGCCAGCACCTCGACGCCTCGTTGCTTGGCGGGCAGGTCATGCTGCAGTCGTTCAACATCACCGGCACGCTTTTCACCGGCGCCGTCCCCCCGCGCCGGTCGCGAGAAGAAGCCGCACCGATGTGGAATGTCTACCAGTGCCGCGATGGGGGCTGGATCGCGGTCAGCATGTCGCAGATCGGACGCTGGTGGGTCCCGTTCTGTGAAGGCGTTGGGCGTCCCGACCTGCGCGACGACCCGCGGTTCAACCGCCTGCCCGACCACTACGAGCACCGGGCGGAGCTGATCGCCGAGCTCGACCGGCTGTTTGCCGAGCGCGACCAGTGGGAGTGGGTCGAGGACCTCTGCGGTAAGGGGCTGCCGGTGGCGCCGGTCCAGGACTACGGAC
>CAYUVT010000004.1:0-32798 GCA_964448165.1 uncultured Anaerolineaceae bacterium
AGGATGCGCGCCGGCCGGCCGTCTACCGTGGCCTCCCACCCGGGCATCCGGCTCGAACTCTACAAGGAGGTCAATGTCGCTCCCAGGCCGGGCTTCGCCATGCAGGACCGAGCCGAACAGCGCCAGCCGTCGCACGCGGTTTGCGCGACAGAAGTCTCGCAATACGGGGCTCTCGATGTGTCGTGGATCCATGCCGAAATGGTACAACAGTCGGCGGTCCTCCTCGCTCCGGGGCGAAGTGGAGTAGGCCGGCTTCGCCGGTCGTTGGGCGTATCTCGCCGCTCGCATCCCGCACCTCGCCACTCGCACCTCGTCCATGCGCCTGAGCACGCCTCCGGCTATGCTGGCTGCACATATCCCCCGCGCCACGACGGCAATGGCCGCGTGGACGCAAGAAGAGTCTCTCCCGCATGACCGAACCCGTCCCGGATTCGCAGGATAAGGCTGTCGCCTTCCTCCTCCGCCAGCTCAACCTCGAGCCCACCGACTACGACCACTTCCGCGGCGAGCCCGGCCAGGAAGAAGGCCGCCTTTTCGGCGGGCTCGTCCTCGCCCAGTCCGTCGTCGCCGCCGGCCGCACGACCAGTTTTGGCTCCATCCACTCACTCCACGCCTACTTCCTGCGTGCCGGGCAGCCCAAAGACCCCATCGACTACACCGTCGAGCGGATCCGCGAAGGGCGCAACTTCCTCACCCGCAGGGTGACCGCCGTCCAGGCCGGGCACACCATCTTCGAGGCATCGGTCAGCTTCGTCGCCCCCGAGGAGGGCATCTCGCACCAGGCGCCCATGCCCGAGGCCCCCGACCCGGAGACCTGCGAGCCGTGGTGGACCACCATCGCCATGCCGCGCATGGCCGAACACCTGCCGCCCGGCATGGCCGAGCGCATGCGCCGCCGCATGAATCACCCGATCGACCTGCGCGCGGCGGCCCGCCCCACCCGCGAAAGCGACGGAGACGGGCGCCTGCCGGCCCGCATGGTCTGGGGGAAGATGAACGCTCCCCTCCCCGAAGACCCCATCCTCCACGCCGCCGCGATGGTTTACCTGAGCGATAGCGGGCTCGTCGCGACCGTGGCCCACCACTACGGCATCTGGATGCCCGGCGGCGCTTCGGCCAGCCTCGACCATGCGATGTGGTTCCACCGCCCGCCCCGCTTCGATGACTGGATCCTCTACGTCAGCGAGAGCCCGGCCGCCCACGCGGCGCGCGGCCTGATGTTCGCGGGCATGTACAACCGCGAAGGCGTCCGCGTTGCCAGTGTTGCCCAGGAGGGGCTCTTCCGGCGGCCGCCGCAGGCCTGAACCCCGCGTTTCGCGGTTTGGCCGCCCGGCACCGTTACCCCAGGCCCCTCGGCCATTGGTGCGGCGCGCCATCTCTGGCACCCTGTAGCCGCGATCGCACCGGCGGTTCGCGGAGGTGCCATGCCAGAGAGCGCCATGAACTGGCCGCCAATCCGGAAGACGCCGGAGATGCTGCGGCTGCCGCCCAACCTGGCCGATTACGCCGCGGCCGCCGCCACCTTCAGCTGGGAAGCCGCCCGCCGCGAACTCGCCGGGCCCGAAGGCAACATCAACATCGCCTACCTGGCCGTCGATCGGCACGTGGCCGCGGGGCGCGGCGACCGGACCGCTATCCGCTGGCTTGGCCGCAAGGGTGAGCGCCGCAACATCTCCTACTACGAGCTCAAGGCCGAGAGCGATAGCTTCGCCAACGTCCTGCGCGATTTCGGTGTTGGCCCCGGCGATACCGTGTTCGCGCTCTCCGAACGCCTCCCCGAGCTCTACGTCGCCGCCCTTGGCACGCTCAAGAACCGCAGCGTCTTCTGCCCGCTCTTTTCGGCGTTTGGGCCCGAACCGATCCAGCAGCGCATGTCGATCGGCCGGGGCAAGGTGCTCATCACCACGCCGGCGCTCTACAAACGCAAGGTCGCGCCGGTTCGCGAATCGCTGCCCGCCCTCGAGCATGTCTTCCTCATCGGCGAACCGGGCGAGGCGATCGACGACGCCTACTCGTTCCAGAGCGCGCTCACCATCGCCAGCAGCCAGTTCACCATCCCCCACACGGCGCCCGAGGACCTGGCCCTGCTCCATTTCACCAGCGGCACCACCGGCAAGCCCAAGGGTGCCATGCACGTCCACGAGGCGGTGGTCGCGCACTGGGTCACCGGCACTTACGCGCTCGACTTTCACGATGGCGATGTCTTCTGGTGCACCGCCGACCCCGGCTGGGTGACGGGCACCTCTTACGGCATCATTTCGCCGCTCACCCACGGGCTCACCATGGTTGTCGACCAGGCAGATTTCGACCCGGCCCGCTGGTACTCCATCCTCCAAAACGAGCGCGTCACGGTCTGGTACACGGCCCCCACCGCCATCCGGATGCTGATGAAGGCGGGCCCGGAGCTCCCGCGTGGCTACGACCTTTCGGCGTTGCGCTTCGCTGGCAGCGTGGGCGAGCCCCTGAACCCCGAAGGCGTGGCCTGGGGCGCCGAAGTCCTCGGCCTGCCCATCCACGACAACTGGTGGCAGACCGAGACGGGCGGGATCATGATCGCGAATTACGCCTCGATGGATATCCGGCCAGGCTCCATGGGCAAGCCGCTCCCCGGCATCGAGGCCGCCATCGTCCGCCACGAGGACGACACCGTGCGCGTGGTCGAGACCCCCGGCGAGGAAGGCGAGCTTGCGCTCCGGCCCGGCTGGCCCTCCATGTTCCGCGGCTACCTGGGCGATGAGGAGCGCTACCGCAAGTGCTTCCGCGGTGGCTGGTACCTTACCGGCGACCTCGCCCGCATCGACGAAGATGGCTACTTCTGGTTTGTCGGCCGCGCCGATGACGTCATCAAGTCGGCCGGGCACCTCATCGGCCCCTTCGAAGTCGAAAGCGCCATCATGGAGCACCCGGCCGTCGCCGAGGCAGGCGTCATCGGCAAGCCCGACCCGGTGGCGGGCGAGATCGTGAAGGCGTTTGTGGCGCTCAAGCCGGGCTTCGAGCCATCGGAGGAGTTGCGGCTCGATGTCCTCGGGTTCGCCCGTAAGCGCCTGGGCACCGCCGTGGCTCCCAAGGAGATCGCCTTCACGGCCGACCTCCCCCGCACCCGCAGCGGCAAAATCATGCGGCGTCTGCTGAAGGCGCGCGAGCTGGGGCTGCCCGAGGGCGACCTTTCCACCCTGGAGGGACCGGCATGACCATCGACGCCGCCCATCAGCTTCACCTCCTGCGCGAGATGCTCCGCATCCGCCGCTTCGAGGAACGCTGTGTCGAGCTGTACAGCGCCACGAAGATCCGGGGCTTCCTCCACCTCTACATCGGCGAGGAAGCGAGCGCTGTTGGCATCATGCAGGCCCTCGAACCCGGTGACGCCGTGGTCGCCACCTACCGCGAGCATGGCCACGCGCTCGCCCGCGGCATTTCCGCCCGGGCCCTCATGGCCGAGATGTTCGGCAAGGTCGAAGGCGTTTGCCGCGGGCGAGGCGGTTCGATGCACATCTTCGATGCCGCCACCAACTTCTACGGCGGCAACGCCATCGTCGGCGGCGGGCTGCCCATCGCCGTGGGCCTCGCGCTTGGCGACAGGATGCAGGGCCGCCCCCGCGTAACCGCCTGCTTCTTTGGCGAAGGCGCCATGGCCGAAGGCGAATTCCACGAATCGATGAACCTGGCCGCGCTCTGGGACCTCCCGGTGCTCTTCTGCTGCGAAAACAACCTCTACGCCATGGGCACCGCGCTCAAGCGTTCCCACGCGGAGACGAACCTCGCGGTCCGCGCCGCCGGCTACGAGATGCCCGCCTGGACGGTCGACGGGATGGATGTGAACGCCGTCGAGGAAGCCGCGCGCCGCGCCGTCACCGCCATCCGCGCGGGCGGCGGGCCGTGCTTCCTCGAAATCCAGACCTACCGCTTCCGCGCCCACTCCATGTACGACCCCGAGCTCTACCGCTCGAAAGAGGAAGTAGAGCGCTGGAAGCAGCGCGACCCCATCGCCACGCTCCGCACTGCCCTGCAGCAGGCCGGCTCCCTGGATGACGCCGCCTTCGAGCGGATGGACGCGGAAGTCATCGCCGAGGTCGATGATGCGGTCGCCTTTGCCGAGGCCGGCACGCTCGAACCCCTCGCCGACCTGGAGCGCTGGGTCTATTCGGAGGCCACCCCGTGAGCGCCACCATCAAGACCACCTACCGCGAGGCCCTTCGCCAGGCCCTGCGCGAAGCCATGCAGCGCGACCCCCGCGTCTTCCTCATGGGTGAGGATGTGGGCGAGTACGGGGGCTGCTTCGCCGTGAGCAAGGGCCTGCTGGCTGAATTCGGCTACGAACGCATCCGCGATACGCCGCTCTCCGAATCGGCGTTCGTGGGCGCTGGCATCGGCGCGGCCATGAACGGCATGCGACCGATCGTCGAGATCATGACCTGCAACTTCAGCCTCCTCGCCCTCGACCAGATCCTCAACAACGCGGCCACCATCCTCCATATGTCGGGCGGCCAGTTCAATGTGCCGCTCGTCATCCGCATGGCCACCGGCGGAGGGAGGCAGCTCGCAGCCCAGCACTCCCACAGCCTCGAAGGCTGGTACGCACATATCCCCGGCATCAAGGTCCTGGCCCCGGGCACCCTCGAAGACGCCCGCGGCATGCTCTGGACAGCGCTCCAGGACCCCGACCCGGTGCTCATCTTCGAAAACGCCCTCCTCTACAACCTCGAAGGCGAGCTTGCAGCCGATGCCGGACCGGTCGAGATCGCGCACGCTCGCGTCCTCCGCCCCGGAGCCGATGTCTCGCTCATCACCTACGGCGGCTCGGTCCCGAAGACGCTGGAAGCGGCGGCCGCGCTCGAATCGCAGGGCATCTCGGCCGAGGTGCTCGACCTCCGCACCCTCCGTCCGCTCGATACCGGGAGCATCGTGGCCTCCGTGGCCCGCAACCACCGCGCCGTCATCATCGATGAGGGCTGGAAGAGTGGTGGCATCTCCGCCGAGATCATGGCGCGCATCATGGAGCAGGCCCTCTACGAGCTCGATGCCCCGGTCGAGCGCGTTTGCACCGCCGAGGTGCCGCTGCCGTACGCGAAACACCTGGAGGACGCGGCCCTCCCCAGCGCCGGCCGCATCGTCGCTGCCGCCCTGAAGGTGATGGGCCGCAATGGCTGAATTCCTGATGCCCTCCCTCGGCGCCGACATGACCGAAGGCACGGTCACCCGCTGGCTGGTGAAGCCGGGCGACCGGGTTCGCCGCGGCGATATCGTCGTCGAGATCGAGACCGACAAGGCCAACATGGAAGTCGAGATCTTCGAATCTGGCACCATCGAGAAGATCCTTGTCCCCGAGGGCGAGCGCGTGGCCGTCGGCACACCCCTGGCCCTCCTGGCCCCGGCAGCGGTTGCCGCGGCCGAGCTGGCGCCGCCTCCCCGGCAGCCGGCTCCAGCGGCCGCGCCGCCCCCGCGGGAAGCGCCGCCACCCGCGCCAGCTCCTCCACCCCAGGTCCGCGCCACCCCCACGGCAAGGATCCTCGCCCGCGAGCTCGGTATCCACCTTGCGAGCGTGCCGGGGACCGGCGTCGGCGGCGCGGTGACCCGGGCCGATGTCGAGCATGCGGCGGCCCGCCGCGCCCCCACTCCTCCCAAACCACCCGCTCCGGCCGCTCCGGCGCCTCGCCGCCTCCTCGTCTCGCCCCGGGCGCGCAGGATCGCCCAGGAACGCGGCATCGACCTGTCGACGGTCCGCGGCACCGGACCGGGTGGGGCCATCACGGCGGCCGACCTCGACCACCTGGCGCCACCGCCACCCGCCGCGCCAACGCCTGCCCCGGCGCTGCCCGCTCCCGCAGCCCCTCCGGGGGTACAGAGCCGCAAGCCCATCACCGCGCTCATGGAGCGTTCGAACCGCGAAATCCCGCACTACTACCTCGGCATCGATGTCGACATGTCGCGCGCGCTGGCCTGGCTGCGCGAGGAGAACCGCCGCCGGCCGGTTGCCGAGCGCATCCTGTATAGCGCCCTGCTCCTGAAGGCGACCGCGCTCGCCGCCCACGACGTGCCGGAGGTCAACGGGTACTACACAGCGAACGGCTTCGAACCCTCATCGATGGTCAACCTCGGGGTCGCCATCTCGCTCCGCCAGGGCGGCCTCGTCGCGCCGGCCATCCTCGATGCGAGCAACAAGCCGCTCGGCGACCTGATGCGCGAACTGGCCGGCCTGGTGAAGCGCGCCCGCGCGGGCCGTCTCCGCGCCTCCGAGATGGCATCCAGCACGCTGACGGTCACCAACCTGGGCGAGCTCGGGGTCGATTTCGTCTACGGCGTGATCTACCCGCCGCAGGTCGCCCTCGTTGGTTTCGGCAGGATTGTCGAAAGGCCGTGGGCCGAACATGGCATGCTGGGCGTACGCCCCATCATCACCGCCACGCTTGCGGCCGACCACCGCGTGAGCGATGGCCACCGCGGCGGCCTCTTCCTGGCCGCCATCAACCGCCTCCTCCAGGAACCGGAGCATCTATGAACGCCGACCAGGCCCGCGAGACCATCTTCAGCGTCCTCCGGCAGATCGCGCCCGAGGCAGATTTCGAGGAACTCGAACCAGACGTCGAATTCCGCGAACAGCTCGACATCGACTCCATGGACTTCCTCAACTTCATCATCGGCATCCACGAGCGCACCGGGATCGATGTGCCCGAAGAGGACTACGGGCGGCTCGCCTCGCTCGATGGCTGCATCGCCTACCTGGTCAACGCCAGCGGCGGCTGAGCCCGCGGCGGGTTGCCTCATGCAACGATGGCCGAACAGGGGTACACTCCCCCGCCATGACCGAAGAAGTGCTGCCCCACGCTATCGCCGCATCGCACCCCGCCACCGAGGATGCGGCAGTCTCCCGCAATCCCTTCACCGTCGCCGGCTACCGCATCTGGTGGCTCGCCTCGGTGGTCGCTGGCACGGGCGTCGGCATCCAGGCAGTGACCGTTCCACTCTTCATCCGCGACCGGGTAAGCGAGGACCAGCGGGCCGCCGCCATCGCCGCCGCGCTCATCTGCCAGACGCTCCCGGGGGCGCTCCTGGCCCTGTTTGGCGGCGTCATGGCCGACCGGGTGGAGCGCCGCCGCATCCTGGTCCGCACCTATACCGTCGCCGCTGCGGTGTCGCTCGTCTACGTCGCCCTGGCGGGGTTCGAGGCAAGCTTCATCTGGCCGGTGTTCTTCCTTGCGGCGGTGGTCGGCAGTGCTGGCGCCTTCACCAACCCGGCGCGCCAGAGCATGATGCCCCAGATCCTGCACGTCTCCCAGATCCAGAACGGCGCCATCTGGGGGACGATGGCGTTCATGGCCACGCTCCAGTTCGGCGGGCCAAGCCTCGGGGGCGTCCTCTCCGATGAGTTTGGCCTGACGCTCGCGTTCGCAGCAGAGGTGCTGATGCTGGCCGTCGCGGCGTTCCTCTTCGGGCGCATCGCCACCGACGTGCCCACCCCCACCGGCCGCAGCGTCC
Source organism: uncultured Anaerolineaceae bacterium (assembly GCA_964448165.1). Taxonomy (GTDB): domain Bacteria; phylum Chloroflexota; class Dehalococcoidia; order Tepidiformales; family Tepidiformaceae; genus Amarobacter. Next base: position 7,474 of record CAYUVT010000004.1, read on the forward strand.
GCCACGACCTGGCCGAGGGCATCCGCTACGTCCGCGGGAATAGCTCGCTGCTCGGCATCCTCGCCCTGGGAACCATCCCGGGCGTGTTCCTCATGGGGCCCTTCGCGGTCACCGTGGTGCTCATGGTGGAGGATGTGTTCCAGGCCTCCGACAAGTTCGTCGGGTTGCTCTGGGGGGCCCTGGGTGGAGGCATCGTGTTCGGCTCGTTCCTGATGAGCATGTTCCGCACGCGCCACCGCGGCCGGCTGCTTTCCGGCTCGGTGCTCTTTGGCGGCGGCCTCTGGGCGCTCTACGGCCTCAGTTCCTCGTTGCCGCTCTCCATGGCGCTGGCCTTCCTGGCCGGCATCGTGGGCCCGGCCATCTTCATCAACTTCGCCGTGGCCCTGCTCCAGGAGAACACCGAACGCCAGATGATGGGCCGGGTGATGAGCATGTACGGCCTGTCGTTCAGCGCCAGCATCCCCGTCGGCTACGCGCAGGCGGGCATCCAGGCCAGCCTCTGGGGGCCCCAGGCCACGCTCTTTTCGAGCGCGGCCGTGGCGACGGTCATCGGGCTGTTCGCCTTCTTCTTCCTGCGCCCGGTCAACCGCCTTCCCTGAGCGGGCAGCCTACTTCAGCGCCGGGGGCGCCATCTCCCGCAGCGCCCGCAACGTCAGCTCCCGCCGCACCGCCGGGTCGGGATTCACACTGAACCAGTTCAGGAACGCCGTGTCCACGCCCGCATCGAGGTAGCGCTGCACGTGGGCGTTCCGCTCCTCGGCGGTCCCGTGCACGATCAGGTCATCGACCACGCGGTCCGGGATGGCGGCCACGGCCCCCTTCCGGTCGCCGCCTTCCCACGCGTCCCACATGCCCTTGAGCGAATCGCTCCGTCCCAGCCACTCGTGGAACGAGCGGTAGACCGGGACGTTCAGGTACGCGTTGATGAGCCGCCGGCGCCCGATGTCCGCGTCAGGGGTGGGCGGGTCGATGTTCACCATCAGACGGGCCGTGATCTCGATGCTGGCGGGATCCCGGCCGGCCGCCCGGGCCGCTTCGCGCACCACCGCCACCGACTTCCGGCAGTCCTCGGCCGAAAGCCAGTTGATGATCGCACCATCGGCGACTTCGCCGGCCACCTTGAGCATCCCTTCGCGCAGCGCGGCCACATGGATGGGCACCGGTTGCGGAACCGGCCGGGAGAGCCGGAACCCATCGACGTGGAACGTCTGGCCGTAGAACACCACCCGCTCGCCGGCGAGCGCCTGCCGCAGGAACTGCACCATCTCGCGGACCCGGGTGGCGGGCTTCGCGAAGGTCCCGCTGTTCCACATCTCCACGATCGGTTGCGAACCGGAGCCGATGCCCAGCTCGAAGCGTCCCGGCGCCACCTCGGCCAGGCTCGCCGCGCACTGGGCCAGGGTCGCTGGCCCCCGCGTGTAGACATTCGCGATGGCCGTGCCCAGCCGCATCTGCGTCGCTCCGCCAATCACCGCCAGTGGGGTGAAACAGTCCGTGCCGTCTACCTCGAACGACCAGGCGTCCGGGTAGCCCAGCCGTTCCGCCTCCCGGGCGAGCTCCGCGTGTTCCCCCAGCGAAAACGCCTCGAAGGGCACGGAAAGGGCGATCCGCTTGCGCATCGCTTACTCCCCCATCAGCCGGTGCATGCGGTCGACCAGGACCGGCACGTACCACTCGAACTCCGCGCTTGCCGGGTTCGATGCCGTCTTTTCGAGGTAGTGCATGTAGAGCCCTTCGAGGATGATCGCCAGCTTGTAGACGGCGAGTACGTGGTAGAAAGCGAAGTGCTTCATCGAGCGGCCGCTCTTCCGTTCGTACATGGCGGCCATCTCATCGACACCCGGAAAGCCTTCGAGCTCGGTCACCCTTGGCCCTTCGTTCAGCCGCCTGGCGGTTGGCGGGTCGCCGGGGTCGCCCCAGTTGGAAAGCAGCCAGCCCAGGTCGGCCAGGGGGTCGCCGATGGTGGCCATCTCCCAGTCGAAGATAGCGATGAGGCGCGGCTCATCGTTGGCGTACATCACGTTGTCGAGCTTGTAGTCGCCGTGGACGATGCTCACGGCCTCGGTGGTGGGGATGCGGCTGCGCAGCCACTGCGTCGCCGAATCGAGCCCGGGGAGCGGCCGCGTGCGCGGCTGCGTGAGCTCCCACTGCTTGCTCCAGCGCGCCACCTGGCGCTCCAGGTAGGTATCACCCTTGCCGCCGATGCCGGCCGCTTCGAAGTCCACCGCGTGGAGCTCCACCAGCGCGTCGATCATCTCCTCGGCCACCTTCGCGCGGCCGGCGGGGTGGTCGTAGGCCGGGGGCATCTCCGCCCGGATCACGGTCCCTTCCATCCGTTCCATCAGGTAGAACGGCGCGCCGATGACGCCGGTGTCCTCGCAGACGGCGATCGGCCGGGGTACGCGCGCCTTCCCGTACAGCGCCGAGATGTAGCGGTACTCGCGCACCACGTCGTGAGCGGTCGGCAGCAATGGGCCCCGGGGTGGCCGCCGCAGCACCCAGCGCTCCGGCCCGCGCGAGACGTAGAACGTCTCGTTCGAAAACCCGGCGACGTGCTTCTGCACGTCGATAGGGCCCGGCGTACCCGGGACATGCTCGTTCACAAAGCGCTCGAGGGCGGCGACGTCGATCAACTGTTCGAGCGAGGGCTCAGTCACGGCGGATACCTCATGGTCAGGCGTCCCCGGCCCCGCCGGGCACCCGAAGAAATGGTGAGTGCCTGAGTCTTGCCCGCCCCCGCGGCCGCGTCAACCGGCCGGGGTGGGCGCGGGCCCCGGCGCGCCGGATCGCTGCCCGGACTTCTGGTAAGCTCCCAATCACTCGTAGATTCCCCCGGGAGTGTGTTGTGATCGCCCTGACCGACGAAATGAAGGCTGCCTTCGAGACAGCCATGGCCGATGGCGCGCCCGTGCTCATCGCCTCCGCCAGCAAGGATGGCATGCCCGACATCGCCTTCAAGGGCAGCGCCATGATCTTTGATAGCGAGCATGTCGCCTTCTGGGAGCGCGCGCTTGGCACCACCTTCCGGAACTTCCAGGAAAACCCTGGCGCCTGCGTGCTCTACCGCAACCCGAAAACCCGCACCGCCTGGAAGATGTTCGGCCAGGCCACGGTCCTCACCGAGGGTGAGGTCCGCCAGCAGGTGATGGACCGCACAATCCAGCTTGAGCTGGACCGCGACCCGGAGCGCAAGGGCGCCGCCATCGTCATCCGCATCGACCGGGTGCTGCAGGCGGGCCAGTTGCTCATGGAGCGCTGACGCGCCTCAGGCGGGCATGGCCTCGCCCCGGCGGATGGTGCGGAAGGCCACGATCGCCAGCGTGATGACGGTCGCCGGGACAACGAACCCGAACATGATGGTGCTGTACGGCCCGAGCGCATCGTGGCTCGAGGCGTCGAGCAGCAGGTAGATGGTGTAGGCCGCGTAATACGCCAGGAAGAGCCCGCCCTCCCAGCGGTTGATCCGTCCGCCCACGAAGATGGGCAGGCAGAGGACCGCCGTGGCGACCATCACCGGTATATCGAAGCGGAGGGCGGCGCCGGCCACCGCCACGCCCCCATCGGCCACCAGCGCGGTCAGCCCCAGCACGGCCAGGATGTTGAACAGGTTGCTGCCAACCACGTTGCCCACCGCGATGTCCCGCTCGCCGCGGACACTCGCCAGGATCGATGTCGCGACTTCGGGGAGGGAGGTCCCCGCTGCCACAATCGTCAGCCCGATCACCAGCTGGCTCACGCCGAGCAGTTCGGCGATCTCGATCGCCCCATCCACGAACCACTTCGAGCCGAGCACCAGCAGCCCTATTCCCACGGCCACCATCCCGATATCCGCCACGATGCCGCCGCGCGTGCGGCCGTACTCGTACTCCTGCTCGTATTCCTCGGCAACCGCCCGGCTCTCCCTCCGGCTCTTCCGGATCGCCCACACGGTGTACACGACGATCCCGGCGAAGAGAATGCCGCCCTCTACCGTGTTGACGCGTCCCCCGAGCGCGAACACAAAGAGCAACGCGCTCGCACCGATCATCAGCGGCACATCCAGCCGGATCAGCTGCTGCGACACCACCAGCGGCGCCACCAGCGCCGAGACCCCCAGGATGAAGAGCACATTCATGATGTTGCTCCCCACCACGTTCCCCACCGCCACGTCCGGGTCGCCGGTCACAGCCGATGAGACGCTCACCGCAAGCTCGGGGGCGCTCGTCCCGAACGCCACGACCGTGAGCCCCACCACCAGCGGCGAAATCCCGGCCGAAACGGCGATCCGGGCCGCGCCGCGCACCAGCGATTCGGCCCCGAGCGGCAGCAGCGCCGCCCCGGCGACGAACAGGATGAGGGTGAGTGGGTCCATGAGAAGAACGAAATCATTGTCGTGTGTCTGGCCGCTCCAGCACAACGCGGCGCCCCGTCCGCGGCGCCGACACACGGCCACCGGGGGTAGTCATGCCGGGGCCTCCGGCGCCTGACAGCCCTTGCCCGGGGGTGCACACTCCACGGTGCGAGACGACCATGCCCGGCACTTCCGCCACCCCGCCCGGCCCCCCCGGCGCCAGCCTCGATGCCAGCGCCGGGTACTTCGCGCACGATGCCGATATCGGCGTGATGGGCCGTGGCGCGACCGTCGAGGAGGCGTTCGTGAACTGCGCCCGCGCCCTCTTCGCCATCGCCGCAGACCCCGCGGCGATCCGCCCCTCCGAGCAGTTCGAGGTTGCCTTCGAGGAAGACGACCTTGAGATGGCGCTCGTGACCTGGCTCAACCTCCTGTTGCCCGAGTCGCGTTGCCGCGGCATGGCCCTCTGCCGCTTCGCCCTCGAACGGGACGGGCCCCGCTGGCGCGGCACGGCCTGGGGCGAGCCCTGGCGGCCCGGAATTGAGCGCGGCGTGGAGGTGAAGGGCGCCACCCTCACCATGCTCTCAGTTCGCCCGGTTGGCGATGGCTGGGAAGCCCGCTGCGTTGTGGATGTGTGACATGGACGTGAGCCAACTCCACCCCGATACCCCCTACCGCTGGACCTTCGCCCCGCGCAAGGACGAACAGCGCGCCCCCGTGGTGCTCTACGCCAGCCGCGAGCTGCTCCAGGGCATGGACGAGAAGGTCCTCGAACAGGCCGTCAACGTCGCCCGGCTCCCCGGCATCGTCGGCGCCTCGATGACCATGCCCGATGCCCACTGGGGCTATGGCTTCCCCATCGGCGGAGTCGCCGCGTTCGATCCCGGCCAGGGCGGCATCGTCTCGGCCGGTGGCGTTGGCTTTGATATCTCCTGTGGCATTCGCTGCCTGCGCACCAACCTCACCTCGGCCGAACTCGCCCCGCATGCGGCCCTCCTGGCCGATGTCCTCTTCCGGAACATCCCCGCGGGAGTGGGCGAGGAAGGCTCGCTTCGCCTTTCCCTGCAGGAACTCGATGACATGCTCCTCGGCGGCGCCGCATGGGCCGTGCGCAGGGGGTACGGCCCGGCCGGCGACCTCGAATTCATCGAAGAGGGCGGCACGATGCGCGGGGCGGTCCCTTCGTACGTCTCGGACCTGGCCAAGCGCCGCCAGCACGGCGAGATGGGCACGCTCGGCTCGGGCAATCACTACCTCGAGGTCCAGGTGGTCGAACGGATCTTCGATGCCCCGGCGGCGCAGGCGTTTGGCCTGCAAGAGGGCCAGGTGGTGGTCTCCATCCACTGCGGCTCGCGGGGGCTCGGCCACCAGATCGGCACCGAGTTCCTGGTTTCGATGGCGAAGGCCGCAGCCGCCGCGGGCATCCAGCTCCCCGACCGCGAGCTGGCCTGCGCCCCCATCCACTCCGAGATCGGCCAGCGGTACCTGGGCGCCATGCGCGCCGGCATCAATTGCGCCCTGGCCAACCGCCAGATCCTCACCCACCTCGCGCGCGAGTCATTCGCGGAGGTCTTCCCCCGGGCACGGCTCGAAACGCTCTACGACGTCTCGCACAACACCTGCAAGACCGAGTTTCATGTGGTCGATGGGCGCAGGCGCGAGCTCTATGTCCACCGCAAGGGCGCTACCCGGGCCTTCGGGCCTGGCCACCCCGAGGTGCCGGCGCGCTACCGCGAGGTCGGCCAGCCGGTCATCATCGGCGGCAGCATGGGGACCGGCTCCTACATCCTCGCGGGCACGGCCGAGAGCGAGCAGGCCGCATTCTCCTCGGCCTCGCACGGCGCGGGCCGCTCCATGAGCCGCCACCAGGCCCTCAAGCAATGGCACGGCCGTCAGCTCGTCGATGAGCTCGCCGCGCGCGGCATCCTCATCCGCACCCGCTCCATGCGCGGCGCCGCCGAAGAGGCCCCCGGCGCCTACAAGGATGTCGACGACGTGGCCGAGGCGACGGAGCGGGCCGGCCTCGCCCGCCGGGTGGCACTCGTCAGGCCGAAGGTGTGCGTTAAGGGGTAGGCGGAGCGCTTCCCGGGGCGGGCGCACCGCGGACGCGGCGGAGGTCGGGCGGCGGCAGCGGGTACTCCTGCCCGTTGTCCTCACCCACACGGCACGGGCCACACCGCCCGAGCGTCCGCGAAAGCTCCGACTGGAGCGTTCCCCCACAGGTTTCGCAGATGGTCTTCAACGTGCCCAGTCTACCCCTTCCGCCACATCGTGGCTCAGGCGGCGGCCGCCTCGGGGCGTGGTTCGCCTGGCCGCCCGTGGACGGTTTCTGGCGCCAACCGCTGGAAGAGCAACAGGATGAGCCGCCGCTCGGATTCCGCGGAGAGCCCGGTGAACTCGGCGCCCACCCGGAAGCCGGGACCATCCGCCTGGCACAGGGTGACGACCGCCGTGGCCGGGATGGCGCCGCCCCCGGGAGCCTGGATTTCCACGCTCACGCGGCTCCCCCGGGCATACCAGGATGGCGACCTCCAGCCCATGCCCGTGGTCGAAAGGTCGAGCGTCTCAGTGTGCTGCTGGCGCCGGCCCTGCCGGATCACGACTGGTACCTGCACCGCGAAGCGGTACATCTGCCGGCGGTGGTGCCGGCGCAAGACGGACCGCGCAAGCAGCCCGACGATCCCCGCGTTGAACGCGGCCCACCCGATGGTCACCACCAGCGACACCCCGCTGAGCGCCCACGCGGCCCCGCCCAGCCACGACGCCACCGCCCACACGGCCGATACGGTGCAAAGCGCCCCTGCGATGAGCTGGGTGCGGATGAGCCGCAACACAGCCCACCGGCTTTCGCCGCCGCCCGCCGACTTGGGCGTTACCTTGAACTTCAGCTTCCGCGGGAACACCAGCAGCGTGAGCGCCCGCAGCATGATCTCGATCTTCAGCACATGGAACCGCTCGGCCCGCAGGTAGGGATTCGTGCCCTCGGTCAGCATGCGCGTGGCCAGCACGCCCAGCAGGTAGTACGGCACGAACCGGAACAGGAAGTTCCAGCCCATGTTCGTCATCGGCAGCACGCCGGTGATCAGCACCAGCGGCGGCGTGGCCAGGTAGATGGCCTTCGGCACGTACTCGATGACGTAGGCCACGCTCGTGAAGTAGGCAACCCGCTGCCGCCAGTTCAGCCCCTTCCGCAACAGGGGGTTGTCCTTCCGCAAGAGTTCCATCGCGCCCTGCGCCCAGCGCAAGCGCTGCACCAGGAACGGCTCCAGGTCGTCGGGGGCGATGCCCACCGCCAGCTCCCGGTCGTGGTAGATCGATTTCCACCCGGCGGCATGCATCAGCATCGCCGTGTGCATGTCCTCCGTCACCGTCATGGTGTTCACGCCGCCCACTTCCTCCAGCGCCGCCCGCCGGAGGATCGCGCTCGAACCGCACCAGAAGGCCGCGTTCATGCGGTCCTTCCCGGGCATGATCATGTCGTAGAAGATCGACTGCTCATGCCACGGTTTGCCCTGGAACCGTGCGGAGCGGCTGTGCTGGAACGAATCCAGGTTGTAGTAGGCCTGCGGCGATTGGACCAGGGCCACCTGCGGGTCGTTGAAGTAGCCGATGAGCTCGTCCAGGAACTCGGCAAAGGGCGCATGATCCGCGTCGAAGATCGCGATCAACTCCCCCGAGGTGCGGGGGAGCGCCGCGTTGATGTTCCCCGCCTTCGCTCCCTTGTTGTCGGGCCGGGTCAGGTATTCCGCACCGACCTCGGCGCAAAACCGCCTCACCTCCTCGCGGCGGCCGTCGTCGAGCACATACGTCCTGTGCGGATAGCGCATCGCCAGGGCCGCGAACACCGTCGGCTTCAGCACCGAAAGCGGCTCGTTGTAGGTGGGGATGAACACATCGACGGTCCGCCCTGGCGCCGGCGGAGGGGCGTGGCGCCGGACCCTCGCCCAGAGGTTGAAGGCGAACAGCCCGAAGAAGAAGAATCCCAGGTAGTCGGCCAGCAGCAGCGGAAAGGCCATCCAGGGCGCATCCAGGTTCACGGTGTGGAACGTGCGCCACCAGAGGTACGAGCCCCCGAATAGCAGGTAGGCCGCCGTCACCAGTTGGGCCCGGCGCGAGCGCAACAGCTCCGTCCGGATCCCTGTCGTTTCGTCTTGAACAAATCGGCTCACGCCCACGTTGTCGGCAGTCTCCAGATCGCTCTGCAGCGTTCGGCCCGTTGCGTGGACATCCCGCCCGCCAGCGCCCAGAATCGCTCCATTCGTCTCCCGAGATCACTGGAGGATTTGCTCATGCCATCAATCAATAAGAACGGCGTCCTCGCCGGCAAGGTCGCCGTCGTCACGGGCGCCTCGCGCGGCATTGGCGAGGCCATCGCCATCCGCTACGCCATGGAAGGCGCGAAGGTCGTCGTCTCGGCCCGCACCGTCGAAGAAGGCGACCACATCCTGCCCGGCAGCATCAACAGCGTCGTCAAGCGCATCCGCGATGCCGGCGGCGAAGCCCTCGCCGTCCGCTGCGACCTCTCCGAGGCCGCCGACCGCGAGGCCCTCATCAAGCAGACGGTCGATGCCTTCGGCCCGGTCGATATCCTGGTCAACAACGCTGCCATCACCTACTTCATCCCGGTCGATACCTTCCCCGAGAAGCGGATGAAGCTCATGTTCGAAGTGCAGGTGTTCGGGCCGTTCCACCTGGCCCAGCTCGTCCTCCCGTCGATGCGCGAACGCAAGTCCGGCTGGATCCTGAACATCTCGTCGCACGCGGCGCTCCACCCGCAGCTCAAGTCGCCCGGCCGGGGCGGCACGGTCTACGGCATGTGCAAGGCCGCCCTCGAACGCTTCACCACCGGCCTCGCCTCCGAGACCAGCATGGATAACATCGGCGTGAACGTGATCTCCCCGGGCCTGGTCGCCACCCCCGGGGTGCTCCACCACGGTCTGGTCACCGAGGCGAACAAGGACATGGCGACCCCGGTGGAGCACATGGCCGAAGCCTGCCTCCACCTGGTCCACGGCGACCCGGCCGTGAACTCCGGCCACATCACCTATGCGGCCGACGTGCTCAAGCAGTTCAACCTCACGCCGGCCGAGCTCCTGCCCTGAATTCAACGCAGCGTGTGACGCAAGGGGGATGGGCCCCCTGCGTCACGCCCCAACCGCCAACAACTGCCCGGAGGAACGCGTGAATCCTGCCGACCTCTTCGACCTTACCGGCAAGGTCGCCCTCGTTACCGGTGGTAGCCGCGGCCTCGGTCGCGAGATGGTGCTCGCCTTCGCCCACTGCGGCGCCGATGTGATCATCGCCAGCCGCAAGCTGGACAGCTGCGAGGAGCTGGCCGCGCAGGTCCGCTCCGAGACCGGCCGCCGCGCCCTGCCCGTCGCCTGCCACGTCGGCGAATGGGGCCAGGTCGAACAGCTCGCCGAACGCGCCTACGCCGAGTTCGGCAAGGTCGACATCCTGGTGAACAACGCCGGCATGTCGCCCATCTACGATCGCGTGGTCAACGTCACCGAGGCGCTCTACGACAAGGTGCTCGACGTGAACCTGAAGGGCCCCTTCCGGCTGACCTCGATCATCGGTACCCGCATGGCCGAAGGCGAAGGCGGCTCGATCATCATGGTCTCGAGCACCGCCTCCCAGAATCCCGGCCCCAACGTCATCCCCTACGCGGCCGCGAAGGCGGGCCTCAACGCGATGACGGTCGGGTTCGCCCGCGCCTTCGCGCCAAAGGTCCGGGTGAACTGCATCATCCCGGGGCCCTTCCTCACCGATATCTCGAAGGCCTGGGACCTGGAAGCGTTCAACCGGCGCGCCGCTTCCACCATCCTCATGCACCGCGGCGGCCAGCCCAACGAAATCGTCGGCGCGGCCCTGTACTTCGCCTCCGCCGCCTCGAGCTTCACCACCGCGAGCCACCTGGTGGTCTCTGGCGGGAGCTACGGCGCGGAATAGCCATCATCCACCATCGCCCCCGGCACGGGGCCCCAATACACCACAGAGGTGCACCATGGCAGTCGACTTCGAAATCCCGGCTGAAGCAAAGGCCATCCGCGAACAGGTGCGGAAATTTGTCCACGATGAGTGCATCCCGGCCGAGCAGGAGCTCATCGCGGGCCGGCCCTACAAGGAGGTCCTCGGCGAGCTCCGCGCCAGGGCCCGCGCCCAGGGGCTCTGGTGCCCCTTCGTGCCGAAGGAGTACGGCGGCATGGGCCTCGGCCCGCTGGCCAACGCCCTCGTGCAGATGGAACTCGGCGAAAGCTACCTGGGCGCCCTCGCGCTCAACACCCAGGGGCCGGATGACGCGACGATGCTCACCATCCTCACCCACGGCACCGAGTACCAGAAGGAGAAGTTCCTCAAGCCGCTGCTCAACGGCGAAAAGCGCGTCTGCTACTCCATGACCGAGCGCGCCGCCGGCGCCGATGCCACCGGCATGCAGACCCGCGCCATCCGCGATGGCGATAACTGGATCCTCAACGGCGAGAAGTGGTTCAGCAGCGCCGCCAGTGTCGCCGACATCGCGGTCGTAATGGCCAAGACGAACCCCGACGCGCCCCGCCACAAGCAATTCAGCACCTTCATCGTCGAGCTCCCGAACCCCGGTTACCAGATCGTGCGCGACATCCCGACCATGGCCGTCGAGGGCCCGCTCAGCCACGTGCTCGGCGGCGGCCACTCGGAGATCAAGATCCAGGACCTGGTGGTCCCGCACGAGAACCTGCTCGGCGGCGAAGGCGAAGGGTTCAACATGGGCCAGCACCGGCTCGCTTACGGGCGCCTCCGCCACGGCATGCACAACGTCGCCATGGCCCAGCGCGCGCTCGACATGGCCACGAAGCACGTGATCGAGCGCTCCACCTTCGGCCAGCCGCTCTCCCAGCGCCAGGGCGTGCAGTGGATGCTGGCGGATTGCGCCAGCGAGCTCTACATCGCCCGCCTGATGCTGATGCACATCGCCTACAAGGCCGAAAAGGGCATGGACCTCCGCCAAGAGAACGGCATCGCCAAGGTGTTCCTGGCGAACATGGTGCACAAGGTGGTCGATACCGCCATCCAGCTCCACGGCGCCCTCGGCTACAGCCTCGATACGCCCCTGGCGCGCTGGTATACCAGCATCCGCTCGCAGCGCCTGGTCGATGGCCCCGATGAAGTCCACCGCTGGACCACCGGCCGGAACGTGATCAAGGCGTTCCAGCAGTACGGCACCACCGCCCCGGCCTGCGGCGGCGAGCTGCTCTAGAAGCCTCCCGCCGGCAATTCCCATGGCGAAGCCCGGCATCCTTGCCGGGCTTCGCTACGTCCGGAGCGTGAGGCCGCCGTCGATGACCAGCCCGTGCCCGGTGACGAACCCACCGTCCTCCGAGGCCAGGAACAGGATGCCCCGCGCGATGTCGATGCCCTGGCCGAGCCGCTTCAGCGGCGACTTGCGCTCCCACACCTGGCGGATGTGCTCCTGGTCGAAGTTCTGGCGGGTCATGCCCGTGTAGATGGCGCCGGGCAGGATGTAGTTCGCGGTGATGCCGAACTTGCCGAGCTCGAGCGCGAGCGTGCGCGTGAGGCCGGCCACGCCCGCTTTCGAGGCCGCGTAGGCGGCGAGCCCGTAGTCGGTGCGCTCGGCCATCACCGAGGCGACGTTGATGATCCTGCCCTGGCCCGACTCCCGCAGGTGCGGGATCGCCGCCTGGCAGAGCAGGAACATCCCCCGGATGTTGACCGCGAACACCCGGTCCCACTCGGCGAGCGGCAGCAACTCGGCAAGCGCGTTCGAACCGGTGCCCGCGTTGTTCACCAGGATGTCGAGCCCGCCCAGGCGCTCCAGCGCCGCCGCGACGATCGCCTTCCCGGCCGTTTCGTTCGCGATATCGGCCTCGAAGGGGACGATGCCCGGCTGGCCCCCGTGGGCTTCGGCGAGCTTCGTGCCCGGCAGGTCTACCGCGAGCACACGAGCGCCTTCGCTGGCGAAGAGCCCGGCGGTGGCCGCCCCGATTCCCGATGCCGCGCCGGTGACGATCGCGCGCCTGCCTTCCAGTCTCATCCTCGTTCCCCCTTGCGACGTGTCTGATTTCCGCTGGTGACGGGACTATAGCCGATGCCCCGGCGCCGGGCGCCGGTACGCATGACCGGAGCATCCCCGCGGGTAGAATCCCTCCCACAGAACCGGACCGGGAGGGAGACAGCATGGCGGGAGGGGGCGACTACCTGTTCTCGGGGCTCAAGGTGCTCGACGTTGGCACCTGGATCGCGGGCCCGGTGGCGACCACCATCCTTGGCGACTTCGGCGCCTCGGTGATCAAGGTCGAAACGCCCGGCGCTGGCGACCCCTACCGCGCCCTCGCGAACGGGCCCCTCAGCCCTCGCGCCCCGATGAACTACATGTGGCTCGCCGATGGCCGGAACAAGCGGTCCATCACCCTCAACCTCAAGAACCCGGAAGCGCGCGAGATCCTCCTCCAGCTTGTCCGCCAGTGCGATGTCTACGTCACCAACCAGCCGTTTGCCACGCGCCGCGCCTTCGGGCTCACCTACGAAGACCTCGCCCCGCTCAACGAGCGCATGATCTACGCCTCCCTCACGGCCTACGGCGAGGAGGGCCCCGATGCCGGGCTCGAAGGCTTCGACGGGGTCGCCTGGTGGGCGCGCACCGGCCTGATGGACCTCGTCCGCTCGCAGGGCGCCATCCCCGGCATGTCCACGCCTGGCATGGGCGACCACCCCACCGCGGTCGCCGTCTACGCCATGATCGTCACCGCGCTGATGAACCGCGAGCGCACCGGGAAGGGCACGCGCGTGCACACCAGCCTCCTCGCCAACGGCGTCTGGGCGAACCTCTGCTACGCGCAGGCCGCCATGGTCGAGGCCGAGTTCCCCGACCGCAACGCCGTCCGCCCCCTCACCAGCCCCAACCGCGTCCTCTTCGAAACCAGCGATGGCCGGCTGCTCCAGCTCTACATGGTCCGCACCCATGCCGAGCTCGATGCCCTGCTCGTCGCCGCGGGCCGCGAAGACCTCCTCGCCGACCCGCGCTTCGGCGACCACGAAGCGCGGCCCGCCCACGCCCCGGAGCTGGTGGAGGAGCTCAAGGCCACGTTCATCCAGCGCACGGCCGCCGAGTGGATGCGCATCTTCCGCGCGGCCGCTGTCCCGGTCACCCTCGTGGCGCACGTCCAGGACCTTCTCCACGACCCGCAGGTCCACGCCAACCGGATGGCCGTGCCCCCGGCCGACCCGGCTGTGCCCGCCCCGCTCATCGTCAATCACCCGCTCAACATCGATGGCCTGGCACGCGTGGGCCCCACGCGCGCGCCCGAGGTGGGCGAACACACAGCCGACGTGTTGCGCGAACTCGGTTACTCCGACGGCGAAATCGCCCGCCTGCGCGAGGGCGGCGCGCTCTGACACCACGTGTTTGCTGTCTTTCACCGCGACTTTCCCCGGCGGGCGCCCCGCCCGCAACGCCGAGGGTTTTTCCTCATAGCCCACGTCTCGCGCGATGCCGAGTATTCCGTTTGAGCGAAAACCTGAACCGGGGATGCGTTCCATGGCGATGACGCTCCGGCGGACCACCGCGCTCATCGTTGCCACGGCCTTCGTGTGCACCGCCGTTGGTCTCTACGGGTTTTCGACGCTCGTCACCGGCCGGTCTTTCGCCGAACTCGAGCGTTCGTACGCCGAGCGGGACATCGACCGCGCCCGCAACGCGATCGCGGACGAGATCGCCCAGCTCGATACCACCGCCACCGACTGGGCCTCGTGGGATGCGACCTGGGAGTACATGCGCGACCGCAACCGCGCCTACGAGGAGGAAAACCTCGGCCTCGATACGCTCGAAACGCTCGACCTGAGCTACCTGGTGCTGATCGGCATGGATGGGAAACCCCTGGTCACTCGCGCGATCGACCTCGAATCGGGTGAGCCGCGCCCCCCCGCGCCCGACCTCTTCCGCGAGATGCCGGTCCCCCCTCGGCTCGAAGGCCCGGCGGCCGAGACCTACACGCGCTCGGGCATCGTCATCCTCCAAAGCGGCCCGCTCATGTTCGCGCTCCGGCCTATCCTCACGAGCGAGGATCGTGGTCCCGCCCGGGGATTCCTCCTGATGGGCCGCTACCTCGATAGCCGCGCGCTCGAACGGCTCTCGGAGCAGAGCCTCATCGACCTCTCGCTCGAGACCCACGAAGCGCGAGACGGAGAGGGCGTTTCGATTGTTGAGCTCGACCGCGACACGTTGCTCGCGGCCGGGGTGCTCGACACCGAGAACCGCCAGGGCACCCTGTCGCTCCAGGCCCGTATCGACCGCGGCATCGCCCGCGAGGCGGCGCGGGTCAGCCGGTCGATGCTGTTTGTGGCCGCCGCAGTCACGCTGGTCATGGGCTGCGCCATCTTCTGGCTGCTCGAACGGCTCGTGGTGCGCCGCCTGCGGCGCCTGAGCAGCGAGCTTGGCGGCATCGGGGGCTCGGGCGCGCTCGGCGGGCGTGTGGCCGCCGAGGGCCGTGACGAAGTTGGCCGCCTTGCGGCGGATATCAACCGCATGCTCGATTCGCTGGAGCAATCGGCCGGGCGGTACCAGGCGCTCGTGGGCTCGACGCCCGATGCCATCTACCTGGTGCGCGATGGGGCGATCACCTTCGCCAATCCCGCGGGGCTCGAATTCGCCGGCGCCGCCGACCAGGCCGAAATCGCCGGCCGCCCGGTCGAAGCGCTCGTGGCGCAACGCGACCGCCACCTGGTCCGCAACGCCCTGGCCGCCAGCCCCTCGGGCGCCGTGCCGCGGTTCGAGGTGACGTTCGCCGGGCCCGGGCGCCGGCGCGTCGACCTGGCCTTCGTCCCCGCCGGGGGCCATGGCCTCTGGCAGGTGAGCGGCCGCGATGTCACTGAGCTGCGCGAGCGCGAGACCCGCGAACGCGCGTTTGAGCGGCGCGTGCAGGAAGCCCAGCGGCTGGAGAGCCTGGGCCTGTTCGCCGGGGGGATCGCCCACGACTTCAACAACATCCTCCTCGCCGTCGCCGGGCATGCCGCCCTCGCCAAGCTCGACATCGACCCCGGTTCTCCCGCCGCGGAATCGATCGCCGAGATCGAAACGGCCGCTTTCCGCGCGGCCGACCTGACCCGCCAGCTGCTCGCCTACGCCGGGAGCGGCCAGCTCATGATCCGCCAGGTCGATGTCGCCGAGCTCGTGCGCGATACGGTCAAGCTCGTCCGCCGCGTCTCCGGCAGTTTCGTCGTCGTCGAGGTCGACGCCTCGGATGAGCCGGTGTTCATCGAGGGCGACGACGTCCAGCTTCGCCAGGTGGTGATGAACCTGGTGACCAACGCCTACGATGCCCTTGGAGATAGCCCCGGCCACATGCGCGTCAGCAGCGGCGCGCGCTTCTTCGATGCGAGCGAGCTCTCGCTGGTGCGCAGCGGGGCGCTGCTTTCCCCCGGCCGCTACGCCTTCATCAGCGTCTCCGATGACGGCCCCGGCATCCCGCAGGAGAGCCTCAACCGGGTGTTCGAACCGTTCTTCTCGACGAAGGGCGCGGGCCGCGGGCTGGGCCTCGCCGCTGTGATCGGCATCGTCAATGCCCACCGCGGCGCGATCATCGTCGAATCGGCCGAGGAGCAGGGGACGACCTTCACCGTCCTGTTCCCGGTCGCCTCCGGAGTGCCCGCGGCGGCTCCGGCCAGGCTCAGCCTGTAGCCTTGCCACCCCCGTCCACCGATGGGGACGCGGGCACCAGGTGGACATCGGCCGGGTCGATCTCCACGTTGAAGAGCCGCCGCCCGGGGATGCCCAGCACCTCGTAGGGCCGCGCCGCGATCTCCACCTCGATCCGTGGGCCTGCGCCCTCCGGTTGCATCTGCAGCACGTGGCTCGAACCGTACGCGAACTCCGCGACGATCGAAGCCGGTAACGTGTTCCGCCGCGATGACGACGCCTGCATGTCGCGGCGGAGGTTCACCCGCTCGGCCCGCACCATCACATCCACGCGTTCGCCCGGGGCCAGGCCCGCCGGCAGCGCCCGCAGGAGGGCGCCCTCCACGTCGACGGTCACCGATTCGCTGTCCGATGCGGTCACCACGCCGTTCCAGATGTTCGCCACGCCGGTGAGCTCACCCACGCGGCGCGAGGCGGGCCGCCGGAAGACTTCGTCGCGGGTTCCCAGCTGCAACACGCGCCCCCCATCGAACACGGCGATCCGGTCGGCCAGGAAGTGCGCCTCGCGCAGGTCGTGCGTGACGAACAGGATGGTCAGCCCCAGTTCGGTGCGCAGCCGAAGCAGTTCGCGCCGCATCGCATTCCGGAGCGAATCGTCGAGCGCGCTGAACGGCTCATCGAGCAGCAGGAGCCGCGACCGCCGGGCGAGCGCGCGGGCGAGCGCCACGCGTTGCTGCTGTCCGCCGCTGAGCGAGCGCGGTTTGCGCCGTTCGAAGCCCTCCATCCCCAGCAGCGCCAGCAACTCGGCCGTGCGCGCCGAGCGTTCCGGCCGCCTGAGGTCCCGAATCCCAAACTCGATGTTTGCCTGGACATCCAGGTGTGGCAGCAGCGTGTTGCCCTGCGTAACGAGCCCGAGCGAGCGTTCATGTGGTTGCAGGTCGATGCCGCCCGAAGAATCGAATAACACCCGCTCTCCGAAGACGATCCGCCCGTTATCGGGGCGCACGAGCCCCGCGATCGACCGCAACGTCTGGCTCTTTCCGGAGCCTGAATGGCCATACAACACGGTAATGCCCGGCCCCGTCTCGATCTGCACATCGAGGTGGAACGCGCCAAGCCGGCGCTCGACGCGGACCGTGAGCAACGGCTCCATCAGCGCCCCCGGCCCGGTCCCGCCGTCCGTGTCAGCACCAGCGCCAGTGCCGTGAGGATGACGATGCCGATGATCACCGTCAGGAGCGCGAGTGTGTGCGCCAATGCGGTGTCCCCGGCCTGGGTCGCATCGTAAATGGCGGCTGGCACGGTCTGCGTTTCGCCCGGGATGTTCGCGGCGACGATGATCGTCGCGCCGAATTCCCCGATGCTTCGCGCGAAGGCGATGAGCGACGCCGCCACCAGGGATGGCCAGGCGAGCGGAATGGCAACCTGCCAGAAGACCCGGCCCCGGCCCGCCATGGTCGCCGAAACATCCAGCAACTCCGGGTCGATCTGCTCGAACCCCGCCTGGGCCGTCCGCACGAACAACGGGATCGACACAATCGCTGCGGAAATCGCCGCCCCCTGCCAGGTGAACACCAGCCGGACCCCAAGGTCATCGATGAGGAACCGCCCGAGCGGGCTCTGCCGCCCGAGCCCGTAGAGCACGTAATACCCGACAGCCGTCGGCGGCAGCACCAGCGGCAGCATCGCGGCCGAGGAGAGCACTCCCGCCACCGCCGGCCTTGTCCGCGAAATCGCCCACGAAACCGGCGTGCCCAGCAGAATGCAAACGAGGGTCGCCAGCACGGCTATCTGCCCTGAAATCCGGAAGGTGCTCCAGTCCACCTCGCCCAGGCTCACCGCGGCACCCTCTCGAACCCGTAGTCCTCGAGCGCCGCCTGGCCCTCGGGGTCCAGCAGGTACTGGAGGAGGCAGCGGCCCGTGAGCTCGGCGCCGCTCCCCTTGATGACCGCGCCGCCCTGTTCGATCGGCTGGTGCAGCGATGAGTCGATGAGCGTGTACGCGGCCGGGCTCCCCTTGATCACCAGTGCCAGGGCGACGATCGCCGCGTCCGCGTCGCCCTTCTCCACGTAGTCGGTCGTCTGGCGGATGTTCTCACCGAACACGAGCTTTTTCTCGATGGCGCCGTACAGGCCCGCCGATTCGAGCGCCTGCTTCGCCGCCCGGCCGTACGGCGCGTGGGCAGGGTTCGCGATGGCGACTCTGCGGATCTCGGACCGTGTGAGCCCTTCGAGCGAGGTGGCGGGCTCCAGGCCTGCCCGGGTTGCGACCACAATCCGGCCAACCCCGTACGAGGCCACGCCGTTCGGGACCACGAGCCCTTTTTCGGCAAGGTCCCTGGGGTACTGGCTATCAGCAGAGAGGAAGAGGCCAAATGCGGCGCCCGCCTCCACCTGGTTCTTGAGCTGCCCGGAGGATCCGAAGACGAACGTGGTCCTGGTCTGGCAGCGGGCATCGAGCGCGGGCTGGATGGCGGTCATCACCGACCGGAGGTCCGCTGCCGCCGCCACTTTGATGGTGGCGGCCTGCTTCTCGCCAGGCTCCGCACCGGTCAGCACGGAGAGATCGGCGCCGCTCTGCGCCGGGGTGGCTGTTGTGCCCGGACCGTCGGTACCGGTCGCCAGCGGCGGTGCGTCGTCGTCTCCCCCGCACGCCTGGGCAAGGGCACCCGCCGTGAGAAGCACAAGCAAGAGACTGGCGGCTCGCATAACGGTGGCCGCGCGGATCCACAGAGTCATCGAGCGTTCACCTCTCCGTGCACTTCCTGTGCGTATTTCGTGAGCCACGCCAGGGTTGCCTCTGCCGCCGAACGCTTGGACTGGATGACCAGCTGCTCGAAGGGCGCCAGGAGCACCTTCCGCTCCAGGCCCTCCAGGTACCTTTCGCAGGCCCTCAGCTGGCCCTCAATGAGTTCGCGGTGTGCAACGGGATCGAGCCGGGCGAGGAAGAAGAGCTTGAGCAGGAATTCGAGACGGACCTCGCGCATGCGCCCCACCGGCCGGCGCAGCCAGCCATCGATGAGTTCGCGCCCCGCCGCCGTCAGTTCGAACATCTTGCGCGGCGGGCGATTGCCCACCCGTTCCTCCGTCCACCTGACCAGGCCTCGCGCTTCGATGTTGCGGAGGTAGGTGTAGAGCGTGCTCTGTTCCACCGGGCAAACGTCGGAGAGGCCCTCGTCCTGGATGAACGCGGTCATCTCGTACCCGTGCATCGGGCGGAGGGCGAGGAGGGCGAGCACGGCGTATTCGCCCGGGAGGAGCGGTCGCTCGGCCATCGGTCGCAAGGTACTCAGGGGCGGGATACTTGGCAACCAAGTATTTGCGCTGCGATCTCGCGAAAACTCAACAGTCGCCGGGCGGGCCGTGTTCCACCACAATGCGGGCATGGAACTGTACGACGCCATGGACACGACCTTCGCCGCCCGCGAGTTCACCTCCGACCCCGTCCCCGATGAGGTGCTCGAGCGAATCTTCGCGCATGCCCGCTTCGCGCCGAGTGGCGGCAACCGCCAGGGCTGGCACGTGATCGTGGTCCGCGACCAGGCGACCAAAGATGCCATCGCGGAGTGTGCGAAGCCGGCGGCGCGGCGCTATGCGGCGCAGGTGGCCCTCGGCGAGAACCCCTGGAACACCGTCGTCCCCACGAAGGCAACGCCGGAGATGATCGCCGCGACCCCGGTGCCGCCCACGCTGACCGAGCCGTACCGGCACGCCCCGGTGGTGCTGGTGGTGTGCGTCGACCTTCGCGTCGTCGCTTCGATCGACCAGTACCTGCCGCGGACCGCGGTGGCCAGTGGCGCCTCGATCTATCCCCTCGCCTGGAACATCCTGCTGGCCGCCCGGAACGAGGGGCTGGGGGGCACGCTGACCACCATGCCGATAGCCGAGGAGCCAGCGCTGCGCCAGCTCCTCCACCTGCCGGAATCGGTGGCCGTCTGCACCATCATCCCGCTGGGCAAGCCGGTGCGGCAGCTGACGAAACTCAAGCGCAAGCCCGTCTCGAGCTTCGTGACGCGTGAACGCTGGGACGGCCCGCCGTTTGGCGCCTGAGCGTTAGCGCGCTCCGCCGAACTGCCGGCCCAGGATCTTCGCTCCGCCGGGCACGCGGGAGATGAGCTTGAGCCCGGCCACCGTCATGCGGTAGTTGCGCTTGCCGGGGAGGGTGCGCCTGGCCGCCGTATCGGCCGCGCGCATCGCCCGCTCGTTCAGCGGGCGCCGTTCGCGCTCGTAGAGCCGCAGCCGCGTGTCGAGCTCATCGGCCACTTCGCCCCGGAGCACCGGCGCGACGTACCGGGCAAGCGCCGCGGCATCCTCGATCGCCATGCTCATGCCCTGCCCGCCCGCCGGGTGCGTCACGTGCGCGGCATCGCCGGCCAGGGCGGCACGGGGGCCGGTGTACGTAAGGGCGTGCTGCCGCGCGAGCCTGTAGAAGTACGAGCTCCCCCGCTGCTCGAGTTCCAGCTCGCCCAGGCGCGGGTCGCGGGCACGCAACACGTCGCGGTAGGTGGCGATGTCGCCGCCCCCACCGGTGTCGCTCGGCACGCCGATGGCGATCCGGCAGCGGCCCCGCGGCGTGGTGGGGACCACGACCACCGGACCTTCCGGGCTGAGGACCGCGCAGTAGGTGTCGTCGGGCAGCCACGACGGGTACGGCGCGTGCGCGATCACGACCGACTGCGGGTAGGGTGTCGCATCGACGCCGATGCCGAGCCACCCCCGCACGCTGGATGCCGCACCATCAGCCCCAACCAGCAGCCGGCCCGTGACTTCGCCCTGTTCGGTGGTCACGCGCCAGCCGCCAGCGACCTGCTCGATGCCGGTCGCGCGGCCCCGGATGAGCGTGGCCCCCAGCCGCGCGGCGGCATCAGCCAGCGCTGCCTCGATCTCCGCGTGATTCAGCACGGTGAGCGGGTGGATCGACTGGTCGACGCGCACCTTCAGCGAGCCGCTCGCGTTGGTGAACAGGCTCTGGCGGATAGCGAAGGCGCCCCGTTGTTCGAGTTCGTTGTAGGCGCCCCAGCGTTTCAGGTGCTCCACGGCCGACTGGTGCAGGACATCGCCGCGGTTCGGATCGCGGGCAAGGTCGCGCCGCTCGATGACGCAGACCCCCAGGCCGGCGCTGGCCAGCGCGCAGGCTGCCGCCGTCCCGGCCACGCCGCCCCCGACGATCGCGGCATCGAATGCTGGGGTTGATTCGGTATCGGTCACGATGCTTCTTTCCGGCCGTCTGCGGCCAATCCTCGAGTGTTGGCAGGCACGACAACGAGCACCATGGGGGCGGCGCGCGCAACGAGCCTCGGCCTTCCGCCGAGCGGCCGGCTCCGACTTTTGGCCGATTGCCCGGCGGCCCAGGGCTTCACGCCAGCTCCACCACCAGCGTCGCGAACCGCTCGATGAACCGCCGATCGTGGCTCACCACCAGCGACGCACCCTCGTAGTTCGCCAGCGCCTGTTCGAATGCCTCGCGGCTGGCCAGGTCCAGGTGGTTCGTGGGCTCATCGAGGATGAGCAGGTCAGCCCCACCGCGCACCAGGAGGGCGAGCGCCAGCCGCCGCCGTTCCCCGTAGCTGAGTTGCGCGACGGGTGTCAGCACCTGGTCGTGGCCAAGGAGGAAGCGATGGAGGAAGTTGGCGGCTTCCGCCGCGGTCATCGGCACAGCGTGCCGCAGCAGGTCCACCGGCGTCCGCTCGCTTCCGCCTTCCACCAGCGCCGGGTCGTCCTGCTGCGCCAGGTAGCCGGCCTTCGCCGAGGGGGCGAGACGGACTTCGCCCGCGGCTGGTTGGAGTTCGCCCAGGATGGTCCGCAGGAGCGTGGTCTTGCCGGCGCCGTTGGGCCCGGTGACCAGCACGCATTCGCCCCTGTTCACCGTGAACGTGACCCCTTCGGCCAGGACGCGCCCGCCGATGGCGACGGCCACTCCATCGACAGCAAGCAGGCGGGATGCGCCTTCGCCCGGAGCGCTGAACCCCCCGTGGAACCCGTGCGGACGCTTTTCCGGGCGGTCCACATGGTCCTTCGATTCGAGCTGGCGCTCAATGCGCGCCTTCAGGGTTACTGCACGGCGCGCGATTTTCAGTGCCTTCTTCCGCTTTGCGAAGTCGACTGTGCGCTGTTCGATGCCCCGGGCGCGGGTCTCGATCTTGTGGATGGCCTGCTTCAGTTGCGCTTCCTCCCGCTGCTGGCGTTCGTAGGCCGTCCACCGTTGCGCCTCCCGGCGCTCCTTCTCAGCGAGCAGCGCCGAGTAGTTGCCCGCGAACAGTTCTGCCCCCCGGCCCCTGGCGTCGAGTTCCAGCACTTTCGTGGCGCAGCGGTCGAGGAACACGCGGTCGTGCGAGACGGCGACCACCGCGCCGGGGAAGCGGCGCACCTGGTCTTCCAGCCACTCCAGGCCCGCGATATCCAGGTTGTTCGTCGGCTCATCGAGCAGGAGCACATCCGGCTGCGATGCCACGAGGTCGATGAGTCCCAGCCGGGTGAGCTCGCCGCCCGAGAGCTCCGCGACCCGTGTGGCCGGATCCACATGGCGCAACCCGAGGGTGCCCCGCGCCTTTTCCGTGTCGAGACTGGCCGGGCCGCTCGCGAGGGCGGCAAGCAGCCGGTCGTACTCTGCTGCCAGGCGCTCGCGCTCATCCGCGCCGGGTCTGAGGGCGAGCTGCCCGGCCAGCGCTTCGAGCCGGGCAGCGGCTGCGTCGGCCCCGAACGCCGCCGGGAAGACGGCTACAACGGCCTCATCCTGGCGGCCCGCATAGCCCTGTGGCAGGTACCCCGGGGCGGCGCCAGCGGCGAACTCGATGCGTCCGCCGCCGGGGCGCTCGAGGCCCGCGAGGATGCGGAGCAGGGTGGTCTTGCCCGCGCCGTTGGGCCCGGCCACGCCGAGCACCTCGCCCCGGCTCACCGCGAACGAGACGTTGGTCAGCACGGCCCGGCCGCCGAGTTCGTGCCGTAGTCCGGCGACAGTCAACATCAGCACACTCCACGAAGCGCATGCTCCCGCCCGGGATGGGCACAGCGAGGACGAAGCGGCGGTGGGGTGTGGGGACGGGAGAGGTTGCGCACACCGGCACGTGCGGGCGGGCCGTTCGAGCCCTGCCTCGCTCACGTTCGCGCTTCGCCGGTGTTATCGCGTCAACGGAAACCTCTCGTGGGACTGCACCCCAGCGTAGCCGATCACGCGGCGCCCCGGTATCACCCTTTCGGCGGATGGCCCGTGCCGCAATTGACGCCGCGCGGCGCTCCGGGGATACTTCCGCCAAACCCATGAGATTAGGTATGCCTAATGACCTGGCGTAGCCAAAACTTCCTCACGACCCTTTGCCAGGTCGTCGTCGCCCTGGCCGTTTCGGGCGGCTTCGCCCTGCTCGCCGGCTGCTCCGATGCGGACGATGGCCCGGAGACCCCGGCGGCGGTGGCCCAGGCCGACCCCGAGGCGGAGGCCCACCCCACCGTCGACCCAAACGCCACCCCGACCCCCGACCCCGGGCCACCGAGCGCGAGCCTGAGGGTCGAACTCCATGAATGGTCCGTGGTCCCGAATAAGCGCACGGTGGAGGCAGGCGTCATCCAGTTCATCGCCGACAACACCGGGAAGGAGACCCACGAACTCGCCATCCTGAAAAACGGCGAAGCGCTTGCGGAAATCGAAGGCCTGGCGGCGGGCCATGTCCAGGCGCTCCGCATCAGGCTCGGCCCCGGCACCTACGAGCTCGCCTGCCTGATCGTCGAGACCAAACCCGACGGGACGAAGGAAGACCATTACCAACTCGGGATGCACAGCCCGTTCGAGGTCAGGTGACCCTCAGGCGCCGGGCGGCAGCAACTCCGCGGGGTCGCCCGGCCGCACTACCCCTCCCGCGAGGACGCGGGCGTATACCCGGCTGAAGCCCGGGAAGAGGTTCTGGTGCATGCGGTTGATATCGCCGCCGATGAACCACCGGGCGTTGGTCTTGCACGGGGTGGTGTAGCGGGTCACTTCCACCACCACGTCGCGACCGAGGCGCAGCCGGCTCCCGGGCACCACCAGGTCCCAGTCGATCCCCCGGAGCGTGATGTTCTCCCCGGTCGACCCGGCGGCGATGGGGTGGCCTTCGGCGGCCATCGCCTCGATCCGCTCGATGGAGAACAGGCAGAGCGCGCGCTCGGGGCCGCCGTGCAGATCCGGGTTGTCGTGCCCGTCGCCTTCGATTCCGAGTTCCGTCACCACGCCCTCGGCGACGGGGAGCTTGGGGACACCGCCCCTGGAGATGCTGACCTGCACGATGCTTCCACGCTGCGTCATGGTCTGAGCGTAGCAGGGCGCCGGGCGAGGGACGATCAGCGCGCGTCGAGCAGTTCGAGGAGCCGTGCGGTGCTCGCCGCCACCTCGTCGACCGCGGCGGCGAATGCCGCCTCGTTGCGCCTGGCGGGCAAGCGGTAGCCGCTCACCTTGCGGACGTACTGGAGGGCGGCGGCGCGGATATCGTCTTGCGTGGCCGGTGGCTCCGCGTTCCGCAGCTTCTTGATGCTTCGGCACATGAACTGACCCCCTAGCCCCGCGGGAGGCCCAACCCCCGCGTGGCGATGATGTTCCGCTGCACCTCGCTCGTGCCGCCGCCCACCGTGGCCGCCACCGAGTGCAGCTGGAAGCGCCCGATGCGGCCCATCAAGAGCTCCCATGGCGATTGGCCCCGCGAGGTCACCTGCCCGGCCATCCCGGCGACATGGAAGGCCACCGCCGCCATCCGCTGTTCCAGCTCGCTGGCGAACAGCTTCACGATGCTCGCCTCGTAGTTCGGCTGTGTGCCCCGCGCCTGCATCGAAACCACGCGCAGGCTCAGGTTCCGCGCGACTTCGATCTCGATGAGCAGGTCCACCAGCCGGTGACGGTTCGCGGCCAGCCCGGCCAGCCCCTCCTCCCGGGCGCAGGCGATCACTTCCTCCAGTATCGCCCGGTACTCCACGCACAGGTCCACCAGGCTCCGTTCGAAGTCCAGCGTTGTCGCTGCCACGTACCAGCCGCGGTTCTCTTCGCCCACCATGTTCGCGGCAGGTACCCGCACCGATTCGAAGAAGACCTGGTTGAACCCGCTGTTCCCCACCATGTTGATGATCGGCGAGAGCGAGATCCCCGGCGTCTTCATATCCACCAGGAAGTACGAAAGGCCCCGGTGCTTCGGCGCCGCGGGGTCGGTGCGCGCCAGCAGGATCATCCAATCGGCGATGTGCGCCCCGCTCGTCCAGATCTTCTGGCCATCCACCACGTACTCGTCGCCATCGCGTACCGCCCGGGTCTGGACACTCGCCAGGTCCGAGCCGGCGCCCGGCTCGCTGTAGCCCTGGCACCACCGCTCCCGCCCGCTGAGGATGGGCTCGATGAAACGTTCCT
>CAYUVT010000004.1:32808-38314 GCA_964448165.1 uncultured Anaerolineaceae bacterium
CTCCTTCATCCACCCGGCGCCGAACTGCATGAGGGTTGGCGCCACCCAGCCGATGCCCACGCCGCCGAAGCGCGGCGCCCGCGCCCGCGCCATCTCTTCCTTCAGGATGAACTGGCGCATCACCGGGAGTTCGGCGCCGCCGTAGCGCTGCGGCCAGGCCGGGGCGACCCAGCCGCGCGACTGCAGCCGCTCGCGCCAGGTGGCCAGCGCCGCCTTGTCGCGTTCGTGGCCGCTCGAAAGCTGCCCCCATTCGCCCTCGCCCGCGTCTCCCTTCAGCTCTGGCGGCAGGTTCTCGCGGATCCATTCCCGCACTTCAGCGCGAAACCGGGCCTCACCGGGCGTATCGCGAAAGTTCATTTCGCTCGAAAGGATACGTTTCCGTGCGAGCCCGGTCATTCCCCTGCACAAGCGGCCCGACCTTTCCGATACCCACTACGCATGGTGCGGAGGACTTCGTGATACCCGAGCGAATTGACTTCCTGGCGCTCTTGTCCGACCCGGACATGCTCCAGCTCATGCTGGTTGCCTGCCCTGACGGCATCGTCGCCACCGACGCCGGCGGCAGAGTCACGCTCTACACGGGCGCGAGCGAGAGCATCTTCGGCTTCGACCCCATCCAGGTGCTCGACCGGCACTACTCGATGCTCTTCGCCGAGGGCGAGTCCCGCGCGCTGCTCGATCAGCAGCTCGCCGAGCACGGGCGGGCCGTCGATATCGAGGTCCCTGGCCGCCACCAGGATGGCAGCAGGTTCTCCGCCGCTGTCTCGGCCGCCATCATCCGCGACCGCTACGGGTCGGTCGCCGGGCAGGTGATGTACATCCGCGACCACACCGCCATCCGCGCCATCGAGGATGCCCTGCGGAACCGGAACGCCCAGCTCAACCAGCTCGTCGCCCGGCTCGACCACATGGCCCGGCACGACCAGATGACCATGCTCCTCAACCGCGGCTCGGCGGTCGAAGCGGCCGAGGACGCCCTCCTCGCCTCGGGCCTGGAGCACGTGGCCATGGGTGTCGCCCTCCTCGACCTCGACCACTTCAAGGCGGTGAACGATAGCTACGGGCACCTGGTGGGGGACCTGGTGCTCGCCCGTGTCGCCACGGTGCTCAAGAAGGCGACGCGCCAGGGCGATATTGTCGGCCGCTTCGGCGGCGAGGAGTTTGTCGCGTTCCTTCCCGGGGCCGGCCTCGATTCCGTCACCCGTTTCGCCGAGCGGGTCCGTTCCGCGCTCGAAAGCACCCGCATCCAGGTCGACGAGGACGTTTCGCTGACGATGACGGTATCGGCGGGAGTGGCCGCGATCCCCTCCTGTGCCGATAGCCTGAACGAGGCCCTGCGCGTCGCCGATGACCGGCTGTATGCAGCGAAGCGGGCCGGCCGCAACCGCGTCGTCTCCACCGATACCACCACGCGCAGGAGCGCAGCATGACCGTCGATTCCACGACCCTCAGCCTCGATGCGCGCAACCGCCTCCGCGCGATCGTGAACCGGACCACCGACCTCGCCCCCCTGAAGTCGGTCGCGACCCGCGCCATTCAGCTGGCCGAGGACGAACGCTCGGCGGCCATGGACCTGGCGACCGTCATCAGCTCCGACCAGGCGCTCACCTCCAAACTCCTGAAGCTCTCGAACTCGGCGTATTACGGCTACGCCCGGCGGATTTCCAACGTCCGCGAGGCGGTCATCCTCCTAGGCATGCGCACGGTCCGCTCGGTCGCCATCTCCTCCGCCATCATCGATGCCTTCAAGCTGCCGGAGTTCGATTCTGGCGGCTTCGACCAGGACCTCTTCTGGGCGCATAGCGTGAGCGTGGGCATCGTCGCGGAAATCGTCGCCCGCGATACCCGCGTGGCCCGGCCCGAGGACGCCTTCACGGCCGGCGTCCTCCACGATGTCGGCAAGCTCGCGATGGTCCTCTGCGAACCTGCTTCGTTCGCCGAAGTCATCGACCTGGTAAACCGCGAGGACATGCGCTACCGCGATGCCGAGCTCGCCGTCTTCGGGATCGGCCACGAACACGTGGGCGCCCGCCTGGCCGAGCGCTGGAAGTTCCCCGAGCCGCTGGTCGCGGCCATTCGCGACCACCACCCCCCAAAGGGCATCCACGCGATCGAGACCATGAGCGACGTCGTCGCGGCCGCCAATCTCGCCTGCAACCGCGAGGGCCTGGCCTGCGGGTTCGACTACACGGCCGACGAGGCGCGCAAGTCCGTCCAGGCGCTCCCGCCCGCGGTCGATGCGGCCATCAACCGGGTGCACGGCGGTATCGCGACGCTCGAAGAGAAGGCGCGCGCGTTCCTCCTGCATGTCACCTCGCGCGCCCCGCGCTGGTATGCCTTCCACCATGGAGAGCTCGATGAGCAGGCCGCCGGCGACAACCGCGAGGCCGGCGCGGCCTGATGGAGCGGCGCCCCGCTGCCGATGTTCTTCGTGAGGACGATGTATGAACGGCACCCCGGACGAGGCCCTCGCCCCTGATCAGTCCGCCAGCGACAGGCGGCGGCATGCCATCCGCCTCGTCGTCCTGGCGGGCTGGGGCCTGGTGCTGGCGATCGTGCTCGCCGAGGCCGCGCGGAACCCTTCGCCCTCGAAAGTCATCGTGGCAGCCGCGATGTGCCTCCTGTTCCTGCTGGTGAACGGCCACCTGCTGCTGATGCGCTGGCTTGGCCACCGGAATTGGCGGCGCCTCTCGTCGAAGCTCTATGGCTCGGCCTACCTCTCAGAGCTCCATAACCTGCCCAACCGCAACTACGTCCTGGCCGAGCTGCGCCGCGAGATGCCCCGCGCCCGCGCCGCCAACAGCCCCTTTGTGCTCATCCAGCTTTCGCTCGAAGACCTCGACGGCGTGCGCCAGCGCCGCGGTGACGAGTTCGCCGAACGCTCCGTCAACGCCCTGGTCGAGACCCTGAAGCGGCTCACCCGGAGCTCGGACTTCCTGGCGCACCTGGGCGGCGCGCGCTTCTGCGTCATGCTCGTGGATTGCACCATCGAACAGTCCTACATCTACCTGAAGCGCGTGCCCGGCGTCGTCTCTGTGAGCGATGGCCACAACATGCTCGATGTCCCCGTCACCGCTCGCGTGCACCAGTACGACATGGAAGCGCTGTACGCGACGGACGTGCTCCGCGACCTGGAAGAGACGAAGCCGCTGCGCCGCCGCGAACCCCCGCGCATGGATTCGCTCGCCGCCTGAGCGTCCCCGCCCTACTCGTCGAGCCGTGCCGCCTCGATGCGGAAGGTGTGCGTGCCCTCGTTGTCCTCGTACCACCAGAAGCCCTCTTCGGGGCTGACAACGTGGTTGCCCGCCAGCTCGTGGATCTTGCGCTGGGCCTGGCGGACGTTTGGGAACCGCCCCACCAGCTCCCACGTGCTGCGCGATGCATCTTTCACCGCCACCAGCCGCCAGAGCTCGTATGTCAGTTTCATGGGCGCACTCCCGCCAATCGTCTTACCTGTTCAGGATCACGGCTGCCGCCACCAGCAGGCCCGCAGCGATGGCCACGCCGAGCGCCAGCGCAACAAGGTGGCGCCCCTCCTGCCCGGCGGTATCTTCCACCACGGGCCGCAGGAACTCCTGCCCGCCGAGGCCGGCGATGATATCGCGCGCGCGCAGGGCGTCGCCCTCGCTGACGATTACCGGGTAGCTTGCCAGTCCCAGGGTCGAGGCGCCGCCGAGCGCACCACCGACCCCCTGCTCGAAGCTCGCGGCCCGGATGCCAGATGCCCGCAGTTCGGCCAGCCAGATTTCCGCCGTGACCGGGTCGGGGGCATCGGCGATGGGTACGGTCACCATTCGTAGGCCGCCGCGTCGCCCACGCGATGGAGCTTCAGGAAGTTCGTGGTGCCCTGCGCGCGCACAGGGAGGCTGGCCACCACCACCACTTCATCGCCTTCGGCAAGGTGCTTCCCCGCCAGGAGCGAGTCATCGACCACGTGCAGGAGCTGCTCCGATGAGGTGACCGTCTCGCTGATGATCGGGATGACGCCGCGGGCGAGCGCCAGCCGGCGGCAGATTGCCTCCGAAGGGCTGATGCCAAAGATCGGCGCCCTGGGGTGCACCTTGCTCAGCAGCATCGCCGTATACCCGCTCTTGGTGAAGCAGGCCACGCCGCGCATGTTCGGGTCCGATTCCACAATGCTCCGCGCCGCCAGCGCCACCACATACGAATGGTCGTCGGTTTCTGGCGGGCCGTATCCCACGCTCTCGGTCTCGGCGATCGCCTCCTCGGCCCGCACGATGATCCGGTCCATCATCGCCACCGACTCCACGGGGTAGCGCCCGATGGCGGTCTCGCCGCTCAGCATCAACGCATCCGAGAGGTCCCACACGGCATTCGCCACGTCCGAGGCCTCCGCGCGCGTCGGCCGGGGGGCATCGACCATCGACTCCAGCATCTGCGTGGCCGTGATCACCGGGATCATGTTCCGCGCCGCCGAGGCGATGATCCGGCGCTGCTGCACCGGCACGTCCTCCGGCGCCAGCTCCACGCCCAGGTCGCCCCGCGCCACCATGGCGCCATCGGCCTCGCCCAGGATTTCGTCCAGGTGCTCCACCGCCATCCGCCGCTCGATTTTCGCGATGATCGGCGTGTCACACCCGAGCGACTCGATGTACTCCCGCGTCCGCACCACGTCGTCCGCGTCACGCACGAAGCTGAGGCCGAAGTAGTCGACCGATGCCTCGATCCCCACGCGGATCGCCGCGCGGTCGCGGTCGGTGAGCGCGGGCGCGGTCAGGTTCGTCGCGGGGAAACTCACCCCTTTGTGCGCGCCGAGATGCCCGCCCACCAGCACCCGGCAGTCAAGCCCCTCCGGCGTGGAGCGCAACACCTCGAGCTCGATATGGCCATCGTCGAGGAGGACGCGCTCTCCCGCCCGCACGTCTTCGGTCAGCCGCGGGTACTCGACGGTGAGCAGCTGCTCGGTGCCCTGGACCGGGTAGTTCACCAGCCGGATTTCATGGCCCGGGACGAGGTCCAGGACGCGCGTGAACTCCGTTTCGCCCGTCCGCAGCTTCGGGCCTGCCAGGTCCATGAGCACGGCGACGTGCCGGCCGGCCTCGGCGGCGACCTCGCGCACCAGGGCCGCCGCCTTCGCGTGGCTTTCGAGCGTGCCGTGGCTGGTGTTGAGCCGGGCCACATCCATGCCCGCGCGGATCATCGCCGCGAGCGTCTCGCGCGCGAACGACGCCGGCCCGAGCGTGGCCACGATCTTCGTGCGTCTCACCGGTCGAGTGTACCAAGCCCCGGTGAACGCCCGGGAACGCCCCGCCCGCTACACTTCCACCCGTGCCCACGCGAGATGGCCGGTTGAAGGCGCGCGAGTTCCTCTTCTACACCGAGGACCTGGCCATGGCCGCCCTTCCCGCCAGCGTTCCCCGGCCCGAGCGGAAAGTGATGTGGACCATCCTCCAGTTCCACTGGGGCCAACCGGCTGCCCACATCGAACTCCAGCCCCAGCTGTCGCGCCACGTGGTGGAGCTGGGCCTCCATTTCGAGGGGCCCG
>CAYUVT010000004.1:38414-42121 GCA_964448165.1 uncultured Anaerolineaceae bacterium
CGAATCCCGCCCAGGGCCATCAGCTCCCCGGCGAGCGCGCGGCCGAGCCCCGCGGCAGTCTCCACCGGCCCGGCCATCTTCGAACGAATGATCCGTCCATCGACGGCGATGAGGGCGTTGAGCTTGAGCGTGGTGCCGAACTGCTCGGCGTGCGCGGCCGCCGGGAAGCTGCACCCGCCGTCGATGGTGGCCAGGAACACGCGCTCGGCCGTGACTGCCGCCCGGATGGCCGGGTCGTCGATCGCCTCAAGCAGCTTCCGGGTCGCCGTGTCGGCCACCCGGCACTCCACCGCGAGGGCGCCCTGGGCGGGCGCCGGTAACATCTCCTCGAACCCGAACACATGGCCGGCGCGGCCTTCGAGGCCGAGCCGCCGCAACCCCGCCAGCGCCAGCACGGCGGCGTCGAATTCGCCCGCATCCACCTTCGCCACCCGCGTCTCAACGTTCCCACGGATCGCGCGCACCTCCAGATCGGGCCGCACCTCGCGCACCTGGGCCTCGCGCCGGGGCGAGCTGGTCCCCACCACCGCGCCACGCGGCAGGCCGTGCAATCCGCCGGGCCGCCGGCTCACCAGCGCATCGCGCGGGTCCTCGCGCAGCGGCACCGCCGCGATGACCAGCCCCTCCGGCCGCTTCGTCGGCAGGTCCTTATAGCTGTGGACGGCCACGTCGATCTCGCCCGCGGAGAGCGCCTGCTGGATCGCGGTCGTGAACCAGCCCGCGCCTTCGCCCGAGGTGAGCGGTGTCGACTGGTCGCGGTCCCCGGCTGTCGCGATCGTGACGACTTCGATGGCGAGCCCCGGATGCGCCGCCCGCAGCCGGTTGGCGACGAGCTCCGTCTGCGTGAGGGCCAGTTTGCTGCCCCGCGTACCGATCCTGAGCGTGCTCACCTTCGCGCGACCTCCCGGAGCGCTTCGTGCGCGGCGACCACCGTGGCATCGATCTCCGCTTCGGTGTGCGCCGCGGAAACGAACCAGGTTTCGAACTGCGAAGGCGGCAACAGCACGCCCCGCTCCAGCATCGCGCCGTGGAAGTGCGCAAACGCGGCCGTGCTGGAGGCGCGCGCCCCGGCGTAGTCCCGGGGGGCTCCCTCGCGGAAGAAGAGGGTGACCATCGAACCGCGGCGCACGACCGACGCCTGCACTTCCGCACGCCGGATCGCGGCCTGGAGGCCGTTTTCGAGATGCCGCCCGAGCTCCTCCAGCCTCCGGTGGACGGCGCCGTCCGCGAGCGCGTCGAGCATTGCGGCGCCGGCGGCCATCACCAGCGGATTCCCGCTGAGCGTCCCGGCCTGGTACACCGGTCCGTTCGGCGCCAGCAGGTCCATGAGCTCCCGCCGCCCGCCGACCGCCCCCACCGGCAACCCGCCGCCGATGATCTTGCCCAGGCAGGCGAGGTCGGCGCCCGGCAGCAGGCCGCTCAGCCCGTAGCGGATGCGGAAACCCGTGATGACCTCATCGGCGATGAGCAGCGCGCCGTGCGCGCGCGGGATGCGCTGCAGCGCATCGAGGAATTCGGGCGCGGGCTCGACCAGGCCCATGTTCCCCGCGATCGACTCGACGATGACCGCGGCCGTGTCGCCGGGGTGTTCGGCGAACCAACCTTCGAGGGCGCCCACATCGTTATACGGCAGCACCGCCGTCAGCGCGGCGATGGCGCCGGGCACTCCGGCCGAGTCGCTGAGCCCCAGGGTGGCGACGCCGCTCCCCGCCTTCACGAGCAGCCCATCGCTGTGGCCGTGGTAGCAGCCGTCGAACTTCACCACGATGTCGCGGCCCGTGGCCGCCCGCGCAAGCCGGATCGCGGTCATCGTCGCTTCGGTCCCGGAATTCACAAAGCGCACCCGCTCCAGCCCCGTCGCCCGAATGATGCGCTCACCGAGCGCCACCTCGCCCGGGGTGATAGCGCCGAAGGCCGTTCCCTCGCCCGCTGCCCGGCGTACCGCCTCGACGATGCGCGCGTCGGCATGCCCGAGGATGAGCGGCCCGAAGGCGGCGACATAATCGATGTAGCGCCTGTCCTCGGCGTCGTACACGTACGGGCCGTGGCCCCGCGTGATCGGGACCGGGTTGCCCCCGACTGAACGGAACGAACGTACCGGGCTGTTGACGCCCCCCGGAAAGAGCTCTGCCGCCGCCGAGCGAACTTCAACGTTATCCATGTGGGGCGGGTTTCTCCTCTGGTTGCAGGCCGCGGGCCGCCAGGTAGGCCTCGCGCAGTTCGTTCCCGGGAGTTTCGAACCCGGCGAAGCTCACGGCGGGGTCCGGGGTTGCTGCCCCGGGCGGTTCATCTTCCCAGAGCGCGGCTTCGCGGCACAGGGCCACCAGCACGCTGCACGGCTCCGGGCAGGGGATCTCTTCCGCCGCGCATGCCTTCCCCCACCACACCGGCACGCGGACGCACTGCCCGCAGAGCAACTCCGCGGCCAGTGCCCGGCCCTCCCCCGGCAGGCGCCGCGCATCGGCGTACCGCCCGGTCTGCCGCGCCAGCACCTCGTCCAGCGAGACGACCCGCAGGCTACCCGCCGCGAACTGTCGCATGTGCGCCAGGGCCAGCGGATAGACCGTCTCGATCGCAACGTCGAGCGGCAACGCGGGCCCCGTCTCCACCTCCCACCCGGGCGGCAGGGTGCGCGCCCCGGAAAGCGGCCGGTAGCGCCCGCTGGCATCGGTCCGCGTGTGGCGGCGCAGCGCATCCTGGGACGCTGGCAGCGTCTCGCGCGGGAGGCCCGGTCCGCGAAGCACGGTACGGCCGCCCTCGCGAACGATGGTGAGTTCGCCCAGCCGTTCCGGGATGCCCGTCATGTGGCACGCTCGTTCGCGATCTCCAGGATCACCCCGGCCAGGCGCGGATGCGTGCCCACCGGCGGCGTGTACCGCACGGTGCGGCCGTTGCGGCGCGTCTCGGCACCGTCGAGCGCCAGGTCCTCCGGGATCGTCTGCCCGGCGTGCCAGCCGTCGGCGATGAACAGCGGCACCACCACCACGGTCGGCGCCTCCAGGATGTCGAGCAGCCGGAGCATGCTCGGTTCCTGGTCGAGGAACACGGCCTCGACTTGCGCGAACAGCCCCCGCTCTCGCACGAGCGAAGCCATCCGGTAGATGTTCTTTTCCGATTCCGAATCGCGCCGCGTGCCGTGGCCCAGCACGGCGATAGCGTCGTTGGGACCGGCGCCCGCTTCGAGCGCGCGCTCGATGATGACCGCCGCCAGCCCCGGGTGCGCTCCCACCGGCGCGGTGTAGCGGATCAGCTGGAAGCCGCGGCGGGTCTCGGCGCCATCGAGGCCCATCTCCCGGGGGACCACCGTGCGGGTGAAGTAGCCCGCCGACATAAACATCGGGACGATGGTCACCAGCCTGGCGTCGCAGCCGTCGAGCGCCCGCGAGAGCGCAGGCTCCTCCTTCCAGAACGCCACGCGCACCTCGTCGAAATGCCGGGTGGCGCGCAACCGCGCCGCGTTCGTCCACACGGGCTCGCTGGAGTTGCGATCCAGGTGCGAACCGTGCCCCGCGAGCACCAGGGCGTTACTCATCGGCGGAGCCTCCCTGGCGCCCCGGGCGGGTTTCGCGCTGCTTGCGGGCAGCGGCCACCGTAGCGGCCCAGCCTGGCCCGAGTGCCGCCGCGATCCGTTCCCGGAGGGCCATCGCCAGCGCAGGGTCGGCGCCGCCAGTCGAAACCGCGACCTGCAGGTCGCCGTCGCGCAGCGT
>CAYUVT010000005.1:0-39894 GCA_964448165.1 uncultured Anaerolineaceae bacterium
TTCCACGCCCTGGGCCGATGGCATCCCCGAAGGGACCGTGCTCCGCGTCCCCATCAGCCATGGCGAAGGCAACTACTACGCCGACGACCAGACACTCAACGAACTCGAACTGCGCGGCCGCGTCGTCTTCCGCTACTGCGATGCCGCAGGCGAGGTAACCCCGGCAGCGAACCCCAACGGCAGCGCCCACAACATCGCCGGCATCATCAACGCCCGGGGAAACGTCCTCGGCATGAT
This sequence comes from uncultured Anaerolineaceae bacterium, assembly GCA_964448165.1. GTDB lineage: Bacteria > Chloroflexota > Dehalococcoidia > Tepidiformales > Tepidiformaceae > Amarobacter. The sequence goes on from CAYUVT010000005.1 coordinate 238, forward strand.
GCCCCACCCGGAACGCGCCGGTGAGCAGCTTGTGGGCGGTGCTGATGGCAACCGCATCTGGGAAGCGGTGATCCGCAACGCCGTGGGCGCCCTCTCGGCCTGAGCCTGCGCGCAGTCCGCGCGTTACACTCCGCCAAAACGGCGATGGCGGAGGGGAAGATGGACCCGAACGGCTACAGCGATGCGCAGTTCCAGGTTCAGCGCATGGTTCGCGAGTTCGCGCGCAAGGAGATCGCGCCGGGCGCCGCAGACCGCGACCACACGTCCAGCTTCGATTACGCCCTCTACCGCCGCCTCGGCGACCTGGGAATCACCGGCATGCTCTATCCCGCCGCCGTTGGAGGGAGTGACGCCGACACCCTCGCCTTCTGCATCGCGATCGAGGAAATCAGCCGCGTCGACCTCTCCCTCGGCCTCACCCTCTGGGTTGGCGTCCAGGGCGGCCAAACGCTCCTGCGCTCGGCCGATGATGGCCGCGAATCGTGGATCGACGACTATGTGAAGCCCGTCGTCCGCGGAGAGATGGTCGGGGCAGGCGCTATCACCGAACCCGACGCTGGCTCAGACACCGCTGCCATCCGCACTCGCGCCGTCGCCCACGGTGATGAGTGGGTGATCGATGGCGCCAAGATCTTCATTAGCAACGCCGGGATGGAAAACTGCGGCTTCGTCACACCCCTCTGCCGTACCGAGGAGGGCTTCGCGCTCATCCTCGTCCCGAAGGGCACCCCCGGTTACCACATCGGCCCCCCGCTCCGGAAGATGGGCTTGCGCTCGGCCGATACCCGCGAGCTGTCCTTCGATGGGTGCCGGGTCCCCGCGAACCACCTGCTTGGCGGCCGTGGGTCGGGCAGGGCGGCCGTCGTTGGCAGCGGATTCGCGCTCACGCGCGTCTACATCGCGTCGAACGGGGTCGGCCTTGCCGCCGAGTGCCTCGATGCCGCCCTGGCGCACGCGCGCGCTCGTGTCGCCTTCAAGCGCCCGATAGCGCAGTTCCAGTATGTCCAGGGGATGCTCGTCGATACCGCCGTCGAGCTCGAGGCCGGGCGCATGCTGCGCGACAAGGCGGCCCGCCTGCACATGGAACGGCTGCTGTTCACAAAGGAAGCCGCGATGGCCAAGCTCTACTGCACTGAGATGGCCAAGCGCGCCGCCGATCACGCGGTCCAGGTCTTCGGCGGCATGGGCTACATGGATGAGGCGCCCGTTTCGCGCTACTACCGCGATGTTCGCGCCCTCACCATCGCCGAGGGCACCAGCGAAATCCAGAAGCACATCATCGCCCGCGAGATGGGGTGTTTCGCCTGAGGCGCTTTCGCCAGCGTCTCTCCGTTTATGCTCGAAATCTTTACAAATGCGTGTAGGCGGGCGTACAAATCCCCCATCCGGAGGCAGAGCCCGGAGAGGCGCGGGCCACAACTGCAGGTGGCCGGCCGAGGAGAACCGTTTTCGTGAGCATGGCCCCCGCGTACCCGTTCACGCTCGAGGTCGATCCCGCGGCACCTCAAAGCAGGCTAACGGTGTTCTTCCGCATCATCCTCGTGATACCGCACGCCATCATCATCGCCCTGCTCGGGCTTGTCGCCGCCCTCATCACCCTCGCCGCCTGGTTCATCATCCTCTTCACCGGCACCTACCCGGCGGGCATGTCCGGCTTCGTGACCAACACCCTCCACTGGATAGCCCGCGCAAACGGCTACATGTACCTGCTCACCGGCAAGTACCCGCCGTTCGCCATGGGCCCCGACGCTTCCTACCCGATCCGCTTCGGCGGCGAGGCCCAGGCCGAAGGCCGCAACCGGCTCACCGTCTTCTTCCGCGTGATCATGATCATCCCGCACTACATCATCCTCTACTTCCTCCAGATCGCCGCCCAGGTCGTCATCTTCATCGCCTGGTTCGCTGCCCTCTTCACCGGATCGGTGCCCGCTGGCATGCACAACTTCGTCGCCGGCTTCCACCGCTGGAACATGCGCTACTACGCCTACGCCGCACTCCTCACCGACCAGTACCCCCCCTTCAGCCTCAACTGAGCCACGCCCCACAGCCATTCCCTGGCATGGACCGGCGCGACCCGCCGGTCCATGCCACGTCCATCCGGCGGAGGGAGCGACATGACCCACCCACCCGAAGACACGGGCGCCATCGGCCTCCCATCGCCGCCATCGGATGAACTCCCGCCGGCCTCGCCGCCGGCCGTGCCGCCACCGGAACCGGCCCCCCGCTATCCGATGTCGTTCGACGTGCGCTATCCCGACCGGATGAGCCGTCTCAGCACCTTCTTCCGGGCCTTTCTGCTGGTTCCCGTCGCCTTCATCCTGGGGCTGCTCCAGTACTTTATCTGGTTCGGCCTCGCCTTCGGCTGGATGGCGGTGTTCTGGCGCAGGAAGTACCCCACATGGCTCTTCCGCGGCCTCAGCGGGTCGCTCGACTACACTGCCCGCGCCTGGTCGTACGGCGCCCTCCTGACCGACCAGTTCCCAAGCCTCTCCCGCGAAGCGAGCCCGGTTTCGCTCGATTTCGACGATCCGCCCTCCGTTTACCTGAGCCGCTGGCGTGTCCTCTTCTGGAAATCCGTCCTGCTCCTCCCCCACTACATCGTCCTTCAAATCCTGGGGCTCGCGGTCTTCGTCGTTACCGTGCTGGCATGGTTCGGCATCCTCTTCACCGGGAACTACCCGCGCGGCATGTTCCAGTTCTCCGTGGGCGTGACGCGCTGGTACTACCGCACCGTTGCCTACCTCGCTTCGTTCAACGATCGTTTCCCGCCGTACGCGCTCTCGGATGATGCCGGCCCCGCAAGCAACGCCGCCACCGTGTCGTCCGGGGTGGGGGGCGGGATCCTCGTGGGAGCCCAGGTCCTCATCATCGCTGCGGTCGCATCGCTCGGCGGCGGCATGCACACCGAGCGCGTGAACTACGACCGCCTGGTGCGCGGGCAGCCCGGCCCAACCATCGTGTTCGAGCCCGCTCTCAGCGATGGCCCGGTCATGCTCGCCCTCCGGGCCGCTTACGACCCCGGCGGTGACCTCGTCCTCGTCCTCGCGCCGGCCAGCGGCGAGCGCATCGTCGTGTTCGAATGGGAGGTCTCGAATCGCTCGGGCACCCATGCAGACGTCGCCGCCGGCGCGGTCACCCTTCGCTATGCCTTCGCGGGGGAGAACGGCCGCGAAACCAGGCGCGTCACCGCCGAGATCCTCACCGTTGGCAACCGTTCCGCGCCGGCAAGCATCGACGACCGCGACCGCGCCAAAATCCAGGCCGTGTTCGTGGTTCCCGCCGATGCCGAACCACTGGAGCTGCGTTTCACTGGCGGTTTCGCGGGGGCCGGCGCGCGCTACGAGTTCCGCTGAGCACCGTCCGCCTCACGCCTTAGCCCCGGCCACGCTACGCTATCGCCATGCCAGTCGACCAGGCCGCCCTCGACGCCGTTGCCCTTCGCCGCGATGAATACGACCTCCTCGTCCAGCGCCTCGGCCGCGAACCGAACGAGGTTGAACTGGGCATGTTCGGCTCGCTCTGGAGCGAACACTGTGGCTACAAGAACAGCAAGCCCCTGCTCAAACTGTTCCCGTCCGGCGGCGATACCATCCTCACGAAGGTCGGCGCCGAAAATGCCGGCGCCATCGATATCGGCAACGGCCTCTGCGTGGTGATGAAGGTCGAGTCCCACAACCACCCCTCGGCGATCGAGCCGTACCAGGGTGCGGCGACCGGCGTCGGCGGGATTGTCCGCGACATCTTCGCGATGGGCGCCTATCCGATCGCCATCCTCGACTCGCTCCGCTTTGGCCCGCTCGATGACCCCCAGAACCGCTACCTCTTCGAAGGTGTGGTCGCAGGCATCGGTGGCTACGGCAACTGCCTCGGGATCCCCACCGTCGGCGGCGAAGTCGTCTTCAGCCCCGCCTACAACGGCAACCCGCTCGTGAATGCCATGTGCGTCGGGATCGCCGAAACGGCGAAGCTCTTGAGCGCGAAGGCCCGGGGCGCCGGCAACGTCCTCCTCCTCGTGGGCGCGGATACCGGCCGCGACGGCATTCACGGCGCGAGCGGCCTCGCCAGCCGCACCGACCCGGAGGCCCGCTTCGAGGAGATGCGCCCCGCCGTCCAGGTCGGCAACCCCTTCATGGAAAAGCTCCTGATGGAAGCCTGCTACGAACTCGCTTCGGAGCACGGCGACTGGGTCGTTGGCCTCCAGGATCTCGGCGCCGCTGGCCTCACCAGCTCGGTGGTCGAGTGCTGCGCCAAGGGGGGCTCCGGGGCCATCCTCGATATCGAGAACGTGCCCCGCCGCGAACAGGGCATGACGCCCTACGAAGTCATGCTCAGCGAGAGCCAGGAGCGCATGCTCGTCATCGCAAAGCGCGAGCACGTCGCCGACGTGACCGCCCTCTTCACCCACTGGGAACTCCACTGCGAACCCATCGGCGTCGTCACCGATGGCAACGAGGTCGTGATCCGCGAGCACGGCGTCGAAGTTGCCCGCGTCCCGGTCGATATCGCCACCGATCCACCCCAGTACCGCCGCCAGGGCACACGCCCGGCCGAGCTGATGGCCCTCAATGCCTTCGATCCTGGCCGCCTCCCGGATATCACCCCGGGCGAGGCGACGGGCATCCTCCTCAAACTCCTCTCCCGGCCCAACATCGCCTCCAAGCGTGGGGTCTTCCGCCAGTACGACCACCAGGTCCTCAACAACACCGTCGTCCCGCCGGGGGGCGACGCGGCCGTCCTGCGTGTCCCCGGCACCGGTAAGGGCATCGCCCTCACCACCGATTGCAACGGCCGCCTCTGCTACCTCGACCCCTATGCCGGTGGCGCCATCGCCGTCGCCGAGGCCGCGCGGAACATCGTCTGCACCGGCGCGACCCCTGTCGCCGTGACCGACTGCCTGAACTTCGGCAATCCGGAGAAACTCGACGTGTACTACACGCTCGAACACGCAGTCCGCGGTATCGCCGAAGCCTGCCTCCAGTTCGATACGCCGGTGGTCAGCGGCAACGTCAGCCTCTACAACGAGACCGCCGGCCGCCCGGTCTACCCCACGCCAGTTATCGGCATGCTCGGCATCCTCGACGACGTGAGCCGGCACCTCCACGCCGGGTTCCAGGGCCCCGATTGCCAGGTGTTCCTCCTCGGATCTGGCCTCGAACAGCCATCCTCAACCATCGGCGCCAGCGAGTACCTCGAGGCGCTGCACGGCGTCGTCGCTGGGATGCCCGCCGTCGACCTGGCGGCCGAAAAGCGCCTCCAGCAGCTTGTGCTCCGCGCCCACGCCGAAGGGCTCCTCATGAGCGCGCATGACTGTTCCGATGGCGGCCTTGCCGTGGCCCTGGCCGAATGCGCCATCCTGGGCGACCAGGGATTCGAAGGCGATGCACAGCTCGCCGGCCGTCTCGATGCCGGCCTCTTCGGCGAAGCGCAGGGCCGCATCATCGTCAGCATCGCCAGCGACACCTTCCGCCAGGGCGGCGGCGCCGCGCGCCTCCACGACCTGGCGAACCAGCTCGGCGTGCCGATCGCTCGCCTCGGCCGCACCGTGCCGGGCGACACCTTCTCGTTCGGGCCCCTGCGGACCAGCGTCACCGCCCTGCGCCAGGCCTACGAGACCCTCGTCTAGGTTCTCCTCCTCCATTCCGACTTAAGTGTGAGCCGCAGTGTGAACTGCGAGCCATTCCCATGGCTCCGCGTTTCCTACGTTGTTTTAGGCGTTCCCGGGAAACCTCTATCTACCAACCGGGACGCGGGGAGAGGAACCGAACATGACTGCATCCGGGGCCTTCATGGCCGTCGGCAGCCGGCCGCTGGTGGGCCGGTACACACCCCTCGCGGCGGTCGCCGCAGCGGGCCTTACCGTCGTAGCACTGGGCTACATCTACCTTTTCACGGTCCTCATCGGCGAAATCACGCCCGACATGGTGATTGTGCCTATCGCCTGGTCGGTGGTGCTGCTTCCGCTCACCGGGAAGCGCTGGGCCTCCATACCCACTGTCCTCATTGCGCTCGCCGGCTTCGCCTTCGAACTCCCGCTCGTCTTCACCTGGCACCTGAACGAGTACGACGTTGCCCGCCCCTTCACGCTCAACGTGCTCGTTTTGCCGGCTGCCTTCCTGGTGACGATCGCCGCTGGCATCGGCGCGACCATCCAGAATTACCGTCGTCAGCCAGCCGAGCGGACGATGCCGCGCTGGGTACCCACCGCCCTCACCGTCGTCGCGAGTCTCGTGGTGGGCGGCGCACTCGTCGCCTTTACGCCGAAGCACGGCGTTGTGGCCCGCGTCAGCGATGACGCCGTCGAAAGCCTCCCGGTGGCCATCGCCATGGGCAACGACGAGTTCCTCCAGCAGGAGATGCGCGTGAAGGCCGGTGAGCTGGTGCAGTGGCGCGTCCTCAATGCGGATAGCTACGACCACACCTTCGACGTCGACGAGCTCGGCATCCACGCCACCATCCCTGGCGCCGAAAGTGGCTTCATCATGTTCAAGCCGGAAAAGGCCGGGAGGTATGTGTACGAGTGCGCCATCCCCGGCCACAACATGAGCGGTGTGCTCATCGTCGAGTAGGCTGCCGTCCCCTTCCGGGTTCCCGGGGCCGCTCCGTGTTGGCGGAGCGGCCCCGTTTCTATGGCGCCGCTCCCGGAACCGCACCGCTGCCGAACCTCCTGCAGTATCCGCGCTACTTGGCGTGCGCCCTCCCGGCCGGTAGCGTAGAGGGGTGTTCGGCAGTTCCTTCCGTGTCGCCAGGCTTTTCGGCATCGATATCGAGATCCATCCCTCCTGGTTGCTGATCCTTGCCTTCGTTGCCTACTCGCTTTCCGCCGGGTTCTTCCCCGACCAGTACGAGGACTGGAGCCAGTTCGCCTACTGGGCGGTGGGCGTGAGTGCGGCGGTCCTGCTATTCGTCACCGTGCTCATCCACGAGCTGGCCCACGCCCTGGTGGCCAAGCGCCGCGGGCTCGATGTGCCGCGCATCACGCTCTTCATTTTCGGTGGCGTGTCGCACCTCGGGCGCCAGCCATCCTCGGCTGGCGAGGAGTTTCAGATCGCCGCCGCCGGCCCCGCGACGAGCCTCCTTATCGCCCTGGTCACCGGTCTCGCTGGCCTCGCCTTCCGCGGCGTCAACGAACAGCTGGAAGCCACGCTCTTTTACCTGGCATTCGTGAACACGCTGCTCGCCGTCTTCAACATCCTGCCTGGCTTCCCCCTGGATGGCGGCCGGGTGCTCCGCTCCATCGCCTGGAAGCGCACCGGCAGCTTCCGCCGTGCCACGCGCGTCGCCTCCGGCGTTGGTGAGATGTTTGGCTACGGCCTCATCGCAGTCGGCTTCTTCCTGCTGCTGAGTGGCCTCATCTTCAACGGCCTCTGGTTCATGTTCATCGGCTGGTTCCTCCTTGGCGCCGCCCGCGGCGAGGCCGCGAACCTCCAGCTCGAGGGCGTGCTCAAGCACCTCACCGCCCGCGACGTCATGCGGTCCGACTTCCCCAGCGTCACCCCGGGAGTCCCCCTCCAGGCCGTCGTGGATGACTACATGGTGGGCCAGGGCGAACGCGCCGTGATGGTCGCCAACGGCGGCGCCGTCCTTGGCATCCTCACGGTGACTGACGTGCGGCGGGTGCCGCGCTCCGAGTGGCGCAACACGCCCGCGCAGGCGGCCATGACCCCGCGTGAGCGCGTCGTCACCGTCCTTGCCACCACACCTGCAGTCGAAGTGCTGGTGCTGCTTGGCGAAAAGCGCCTGAACCAGGTACCCGTGCTCGACGACGGCCGCATGATCGGGCTCGTCACCCGTCGCGAAATCCTGGAGCGGCTTCAGCTCGCCGAGACGCTCAACCCGGATGCGGGCGCGGCCGAGGAAATCCCGGCATCGACATAACCATTCGGGTCCGGGCGCAGGTCACTCCGCGAGCGGCCGCCGCGCCCACTCCTCCCAGGTGCTCCACGCCTGCTTGTTCGAGCCGTCGCTCCGCCGCAAGCCGATGTCCTTGAAGACCAGGTTCGCACCCGTGCTCGCGAACGCCGGGTCCAGGGCCGCGAACCACACCACATGGGTAAACCCAAGCGCGTTCGCCTCTTCGAGGAGGCGTTTCAGGTAGGCGTTCTGGTCTGCCTCAGTGCCGACCACCAGGCGGCCTTCCACCGGCGCCGAGGGGTACCCCGTCTCGGAGATGATGATCTCGCCGTCCCAGCGCTGCCGCAGCTGGGCATAGTAGTCAGCCCGCACCCCGGCCGCGCCCCGCACATCCCCCAGGAACGGGTAGGTGCTGATGGCCAGCACATCCATCCTGTCGCGGAAGCGCTCAATCAGTTCCCACCGCGGCGGATGCACCTCGCCAAAGGTGCCCTCCAGGTCTTCCAGCTGGAACGTGGGAAACACCTTCGTCTCCGGGCTGTTGCCCTTCACAATCGTGTACGCCTCGTCATACAGCGTTGCGAACGCCTCGAACTGCTCGGGCGCCCGCTCGTACGTCATGTTGATCTCGACGCCGATGGCCAGGTATTCCGGCTTGTAGTTCTTCGCCACGTACGCGGCGTAGGCCACGAAGGCGTTCCGGATGCCGGGGTCGAGGAAGCCTTTTTGCGCGTCAACTCCCGGCGGCAGATTCGCCAGCCGGCTTCGCTGCACCACGCCGTCGGTCGGGTCGATCGCATAGATGAGTTGGAGGTTGCTGTACTGCTTCAGCAGTTCCGTCTCGAGTCGTGTTGTGTCCGCGGTTTCCTTTGAGACCTGGCCGCCCGGCAGGAAGTCGCTCCAGGGTGGGTTGCGCTGGATGAGCACCGTATCGGCGTACTGGGCGGCAGTCGCGAACGCCTGGACATAGGCGTCGTTGGTCAGCTCCGGCGGCAGCGAACTCAGACCCAGCCGCACCGTCCTCGGGGCGCCTTCCGGTTCGGGCCGAACCACCTCCGGCCCCGGCCCGCTCGCACCTCCCGGCGTTCCATCCCCGGCATTCCCGCCGTCACCGCCTCCGCAGGCGATTGCGAGCAAACCCAATGCGAACACCAGCACTGCTACAATCGCGGTGGCGGGGGAGCTCCAGGATCGGTGGCGCATGGCCATGCGGGCGGTGTTCCTCCTGGCGGTGGTTGTGGGGCTCCTCGGCGGAGCGCTGGTTGCTGGCGCGCGTTGCGCGCTCGATGCCGGCAGCGGCGCCTCAGGTGGCGGAGCCAGCGTCGACACCGCGGCGGGCTCTCCCGGTGCCACCGCCGCAGAGTTTGCCAAAGCATGGTCGAACGGCGATACCAATGCCCTCTACCTGCTCCTCTCGGCGGCCGCCCAGCGGGCCTATCCCCCCGAACTCTTCGACGCCGCCTACCGCCACTTCTCCACCGAGCTCACGCTCGCCTCGCTCGATGTCACCGTCGAGTCGGCCGAAGAGGGCCGCGCAAGGCTGGCGGTACGCGCTTCTACAGCCTATTTCGGCGACCTCGAATACTCCACAACGCTTAACCTCTCCGCCGCCCCCGGCGGCTGGGTCGTCGAATGGCAGCCCGCCGCAATCCACCCCGATATGGTCGATGGCCGCGAGTTCAAGAGCACCATCCAGCGGCCCATTCGCGGCACCATCTTCGACCGCAACGGGGTCGAACTCGCGGTCACTCGCGACATTCGCATGCTCGGCCTGAACCGCAGCCTCGTGCGTGACCGCGCCGCCCTCACCACTGCCCTCGTCGAATTTGGCTTCACGAAAGAACAGGTCGATGCCGCCTTCGACGCCCCCGGCGGGGCCACCCACCGCGTGCGCGTCGGTCCCGTCTCCGACGAGAAGGTGGATGAGGCGAGCGCAAAGCTGCGGCCCATCCCGGGCGTCATCCTCTACTTCGAGTCGATGCGCGTCCATCCCCTGGGCCCCGCCGCGGCACACGTCGTGGGCTACACCCGCGAGTACACCGCCGAGGAGCTCGAGGCCCGGCGAGGCACCGGGTTCCGGGCCGGAGATCGCATCGGGGCTACCGGCCTCGAAGCCTCCCAGGACCAGGTCCTCGCCGGGACCATCGGGGCCGAGCTGAACCTTGCCGGTCCCGATGGTGCGGTCCTCCGCACCTATGTCTCCCGGCCGTACACGCCCGGCCGCGATGTTCGAACCACGCTCGACGCCGATACCCTGCGCGCCGCCCACCAGCGCCTCGGCTCCCGCGCCGGGGCCGTCGTCGTCATCGACCCGGCCACCAACGACATCCTCGCCCTGAACAGCTCGCCAAGCTTCGACCCGGATGCCTTCGAACGAAACGACGCGGCGGCGCTCGCCGCCATCACGGCGGCCCGGGGCGGCCCGCTCGCCAATCGCGCCACCACCGGCCTCTATTCCGCGGGTTCGACGTTCAAGCTCGTGACCGGTGCCGCCGGCCTCGCCTATGGCGGCTACACCCCCGCCGACCGGCTGGAGTGTGGCGCGATCTGGTACGGGGTCGACCCGCCTCGCCGCAACTGGGAAGGCTCCCAGGGGCTGCTCACCATCGCCGAGGCGCTCATGCGGTCGTGCAACCCGGTCTTCTACGAAATCGCGCTCAAGCTCTACAACGAGACCGATGGCGCGCTTTCGGAAATGGCCCGCGCCTTCGGTTTCGGCGCCCCGACTGGCGTTGTGGGGCTCGCCGAGGAGGATGGCCAGGTACCCGATGCCGCGTGGAAGCGCGCGGCCACGGGCCTGGCCTGGTTCCCCGGCGACGAGGTGAACCTCGGCATCGGCCAGGGCGACCTGCTCATCACCCCGCTCCAGCTGGCCAACGCCTACAGCTCGTTCATGGCGGGACAACTGCGCACACCGCGACTCCTCGCCGATGCGGTCGCCGAATCACGCGGCGCCATCCCGCTCACCCCGGAACAGTTCGACCACCTGAAGCTTGGCCTCCGGCTCGTGACCGGCCCGCGCGGCACGGCATCCGCCGCTTTCGCCCTGGCTGGCTACACCGACTTCGCCGGTAAGTCGGGCACAGCCGAGGATGCCGGCAGCCAGCAGCATGTCCTGTTCGTTGCGATGTCGCCGGCGGCCGAGCCGCGCGCACTCGCCGCTGTCGTCCTCGACGAGGGCCAGTCCGGCTCGATCGAAGCTGGCCCTATCGCCCGCGACGTCGTCCTCGCGGCCTTGAACTAGCGGTTGGCCTCGATGAAGGCGAGCATCCGCCGCCAGGCGTCCTCGCTCTCCTTCGCAAACTGCTCGAAGGCGCGGTCGAAGAACGAGTGCGGCGCACCCTCGTAGATGACCACCTCGTTCTTCACCCCGGCCGCATTCATGGCGTCGCGGAACGCCTCGACGTCGCTCACCGGGATGCCCTGGTCGGCCCCGCCCATGAGCGCGAGCACCGGGCATGCGAACTGGCTCACTCGCCCCTGCGGTCCCGGTGTTCCGTCGCGGCCTGGCCCCGGGCGCCCATAGAAACCGATGACGCCTTTCAGCCCGTGGCCATAGGCCGCCTGGTTCCACGAGTTCGAGCCACCGAAGCAGAACCCGACTGTGAAGATCGAGGCACAGTTCCCGCCCGCCGGCGAGCGCAGGTACGCCACGGCCGCCGCCACATCCTGGGCGATCTGGTCCTGTTTCGTCTGCGGCACGTGTTCCATCCATGGGAAATCGGCCCCGCGCTTGCCGACTCCGGCTGTCCGCCCAAAGTAGTCGATGGCAACGGCGGTGATCCCCTGCCCGGCGAAGCGCATGGCCAGCTCTTCGTAGAACGGGAAGAGGCCGCGGATGTCTGGCAGCACGACGATGCCGGCCCCGGTGGGCTGCTCGGCCCGGGCGGCGAACGCCGCGAACCGGGTCCCATCGGCCGATTCCAACACCAGGTCTTCTGTATCGATGGCGCCGCCCGCCACCGGGGGCAGGGGTGGCCGCGCGTCGTGGGCAAAACACATGTGGGGAGTTCTCCTGGGAAGTGCGTGGGCGCAGTGTAGCCGCCTGCCGCCCCGCGGTCAGTCCCGCGCGACGAGCGGCAGCACGGCCTGGCGCACCAGCGCCGGAGTCGCCGTGGGCGTTGGCGTTGCCGCCGGGGGCCTGGCCGTCGGCGTCGGCGTGGGCGCCAGCCCATAGAGTGCGACCAGCCCGTTCAGGTCGTCCTGGCGCGGCGAAATGTAGATCATCGCATTCTCACCCTCGCACATCGCCTGACCCGGGCAGAGCGAGCCTTCGGTGTGGTCGAGCCCCAGTGCGTGGCCGAACTCGTGCAGGGCCAGCGCCCGCAGCGATGCGCTGGTATAGGGGAAGACCGGCTCGAAGATGATGTCGAACTCGATCGCCTCGAAATACGGGGTCCCCTCGACGAGCGTCGCACTGCGCCACCAGCACGAATACCCCAGGTACCCACCCGCGATGTGCCCCCAGCCCACCACGTTCAGCCCATCGCGCGGGATGGCTTCTGGCACACCGTTGCAGCCCGCGGGCGTCGTCGTGGTGCCCAGGTAGTCGAAGTGCCAGCCCGTGCCCCCGGCGCCGGTCCAGCCCTCGGCCCCGGCCCGGATCGCGGCGAACGCCGTTTCGGCTGGCATCGAAGGCGGCCCCCCTGCCGGGTTGTAGAGCCACGTCGCAAACGGCTCGCGCCAGCGGATGCCGAAAATCTTGAACTGGGCCGACACATCGGCCGGTTCCACCTCCACCGCCCCCGGAAACCGCGCCAGCATCGCCTCCCGCCCTGCGGCAATGCGCTCCTCGATCGGCTCGGCGCCGTCGTCCAGCGCGAACATCCTGATCTCGACGAACTCGGCCTCGCCACCGGATGGCACCGCCAGGGAGAGCCGCACTTCCCGGACGGGCAAGCGCTGACCGGTCTCGCCTGCGGCCGGCTTCCCGCCCACGGCCGCCCACGCCATCGCCAGCCCGGCCGCCCCGGCAATCAGGGGCAGCCAGCGGCCAGGGCACGGTCTCACCCGTCCAGTGTGGCATCACGTGCTGCGCCCGCGCCAACTTCGCGCCACCCCCGGGGCCGTGTTGGGAAGTTCACACAACTGTTACCCCGGGAGGGTTGACAACCTGCCCTAAGTGAACGAACATTCATTCAGTGAATGAACGTTCAGTCATTCACGGGAGGTAACCACATGCTGCCTGAACTCGTCAACGCACGCCAGCAGGAACTGCAGGTTCTTGAGACGCAGATCAACCAGCGCATGGCCTGGAGCCAGATCGTCCGGGTCGAACGCCTGGAACGCGCGCTCAAGGCCGCTCGCGGTAAACTGCAGGTACTGCCGACGCTCTCCCCCAAAGCGAACTAACGCCGATGGCCCGAGTCTCCGATGCCCACCTCGAAGCGCGCCGCCAGAGCATCCTGGCCGCGGCTACCAAGCTCTTCTCCCGGAAGGGCATAGCCGCGGCCACTATGGCCGAGATCGCGACCGAGGCCGGCATCTCGCCGGGCGCCATCTACCGCTACTTCGCCAACAAAGAAGAACTCGCGCGCGGATGCATGGATGAGTCGGCCGACTCTGTCGTCCACTCCTGGCAACACCCGGCGAGCGCCGAACTCTCCTTCGAAGACCTCTCCCGCCTCACCTTTGCCGAGCTCAACCGGCCCGAGTGCGCCACCACCACCCAGCTCTTCTTCGAGCGCGCCCTCATCTCCGTGCGCGATGGCGATGCCACCGCCCTGGAAGATTTCCGGCGCGAGTTCGATGCTGTCACCGCCGGCATCCGTTTCCTCATGGAGCGCCAGTTTGGCCCCGCACCCGGCGGCATCGACCTCGACGCCGTCGCCAACGCGCTTTACTCGTTCTACTGGGGTACCCGGCTCACGAAGATGCTCATCCCCGATGCCGATACCGATGCGCAGCTCATGGCCATCCAGTCGCTCATCAAGCGCGCGCTGGAGCCCGGCCCCCCCGCCTGAGCTCGCACCTCACCTCGCCTCTTCCCCGGCAACGCCCCTTCGCCCCCGGAGGGGCGTTGCGCTCCTCCCCTCCGCGAGCTGGCTGCCAAACCAGGCTCATCCCGGTAACAACAGCCGGCGAAGCGCCGTCAGCACCCAGTGCTCCGCCTCGTCCAACGGCATCCCGAAGTCGCGCTGGAGCTGAAAGTACGTCTCGTTGGCGGTGAGGACGGCCAGGATCTCCGTCGCGCGCCCGGCCGTGACTCCTTCGGCAAGCAGGTTGCCCGCTGCCAGCGCCGCCGCCAACCCGGCCATCCCTTCCCGGTGCCTGCGCCGCCCCTCTGCCAGGGCAGCCGCGATGGCTGGTTCGGTCCCCGCCCCCGCGTGGATCGTGCGCACGATGTCGCCGCAGCGGTCGACAACCTGGCGTGTTAACCGGGCAGCGAGCGCGAGCATCTCGTCCGGGTCCCGTGTCTCCGCCAGCTGTGCGGCGATCACCGGGATCTCCGCTTCCTCGTCGATCAGCTCGACCATCTCCTGCACCAGTGCTTGCTTCGGGCCCACGCTCGCGTAGATCGTCTGGATCGCGACATTCGCTTCGGCCGCGATGTCGGCCATCGAGGTTGCCGCATACCCGCGCTCCGCGAATAACCGCCGCGCGGCCGCAACGATGTCCCTCCGGGTTTGCTGTGCCTGCAAGTCGCGCCGCGTCGTCCGCCGCGTTCGAGGGGTTGACATCCGCATCACCCTACACCAGAATCACGTTCCATTGAATAGCTATGAATTCCAACAGAGCCTGGGAGGAGCCGATGGAACGGCGCATCATCAATCCGTGGAGCTGGCAGGACGCCTTCGGCTTCGTCCAGGCTGTCGAAGTGGTTGGTGCGCAGCGCACCCTCGTCTGCTCCGGGCAGGCCTCCCAGGGGGCCGATGGAACACCCCTCCACCCGGGCGACATGGCGGCCCAAACTACTCGCTCCCTCGATAATCTCGAGACGCTCCTGGCCGCGAGCGGGTTCTCGCTTGCCGATGTCGTCCGGTTCAACATTCTCACCACCGACGTCGACCGTTTCCTCGCCGAGGGCGCTGAGACCTGGGGCCGCCGCATGGGCGAAGCCGGCTGCCGGCCAGCGGCAACGCTCATCGGTGTGGCGCGCCTTGCCTACCCGGAACTCCTGATCGAATTCGAGGCCACTGCCGTCGGCTGATTAGAGGAGCTTCGGCTCCAGCACCATCACGGTCAGGTCCGAGGGGAGATTGCTGCGCGTCACGTTCAGCCGCGCCTGCGGCTCGGGCTTGGCGCCGGTCTCCTTCAGGAACTTCTCCAGCGGCTCCAGGTCAAGGGTCTCGCCCCCTACCTTGTAGTTCATCGGGATGGCGATGCGCGGCTCAATCCGCGTCATGATGTCTGCCGCCTGGTTTGGTTGCAGGGAATTCCCGCCACCCACCGGCAGCAAGAGCACATCCACGTCCTTCAGTTCTTCGAAGGCGATTGCCGTTGGCAGACCGAGGTGCCCGACGCGGATCCCGTCGATCTCGCAGATGAATACCACGTTCCTCGTGCCGTCCTGGCGCTTCGTCGCGATCCCGGTCACCAGGATGCCGCCGATGTCGTACTCACCGGGAGCATCGAGCACCATCGGCTCGCCCGTGACGGCCTCGATGTAGCTATACCCGGGGTCGTCCCGGCGGCTCACCGTCACAATGTTCGCGCTCTGCTTGCCGATGGCGAACCCGCTCTCGGGCGGGCATGGATCCGTGATGACCACCCCATCGCGGCCCTTCAGGCGAAAACAGGTGCGGCCCAGGTACGTAATCTCAACTGGCACGCAAAGATGGTATCGTGCCCCGTCCCCACGGGGAAACATACGGATCAGCCGGCTGCGCAATTCCCCGCCGTCGCGCACCCGGCCCCGGGCCGCGTAGCATTCCCGCCATCATCCTCCACGGGAGCCTTGCCATGCCGGGAGCGCTCGAAGGTCTGCGCGTCATCGATTTTGGCCAGTACATCGCCGGCCCGATGGCCGCCATGTTTCTCGCCGACCAGGGGGCCGATGTCGTCCACATCGATCCGCCAGGCGGTCCCCGCTTCGATTCGCCCGCCAACGCGACCTGGAACCGTGGCAAGCGCGGCATTGTGCTCGATTTGAAGACCCCCGCCGGGTACGACGTGGCCCGGCGGCTGGTGCTTGGCGCCGATGTCGTCATCGAAAACTTCCGCCCGGGCGTGATGGAGCGCCTCGGGCTCGGCCCCGTGGCCATGACCGCCGCGAACCCACGCCTCATCTATTGCTCGATTCCCGGGTTCGCAAGCGACGACCCGCGCGCCGCCCTCCCCGCCTGGGAAGGCGTGGTCGCCGCCGCAACGGCCACCTACCGGGCCAACCCCAGGAACGGCCGGCCCGTCTACACTCCATTGCCGTTCAGCTCCTCTTACGCGGCCTTCCTCGCCGCCACCAGCATCGCCATGGCCCTCAACGCCCGCGAACGCGATGGCCTCGGCCAGGTGGTCGAGGTCCCGCTCTTCGATGCGACCTTCGCCGCCATCGGCTACCGCATCGGCGGCGACGCCATCACCGGCGGCGACCCCAACATCGCCCGCATGCTCGGCATCACCCGCCAGTTCCGCTGCAAGGATGGCCGCTGGTTCATGTACCACTCCGGCAACAAGCGCGCCCAGGATTTCCTCAAGGCGGCCGGCATCGAAGACCTGCTTCCCGGATCGGTCGAGCACCTCAGCCCGCAGGAGATCGCGGAGCGCAGCGAAGCGCTCTTCGCGACACGCACCGCTGCGGAGTGGGAGGCGTTTTGCGAGTCGATTGGCACCGAAGGCTCCGTCTGCCGCACCAGCGCCGAGTGGATGGCGAACGAGCACGCCCTCGCCTCGGAGATCATCGTCGACAGGGAGGACCCGGTCCTCGGCAGCATCCGCGGCCCCGGCATCAACCTGCGGATGTCGGCCACGCCTGGCGCCATCCGCGGTCCCCGGCCTACCCCCGACCAGCACCGGGCCGAAATCCTCACCTCACTCCCTTCCCCGCAGCCGCGCCCGCCTGTGCGCGAAACCGTGCTCGCCGCCCTCCAGGGCGTCCGGGTGATTGACCTCTGCATCATCCTGGCGGGCCCCACCTGTGGCCGCACCCTCGCCGAATTCGGCGCCGATGTCATCCGCATCGATAGCCCCCACCGGCCAGCCATCGCCTTCCACAACGACATCAACCGCGGCAAGCGCAGCATCCTCCTCGATCTCAAAACGCCCGAAGGCCTCGACATTTTCTGGAAGCTGGTCGACCAGGCCGATGTGGTGGTGCAGAACTTCCGCAAGGGGGTCGCCGAACGGCTGGGCATCGGCTACGAAGAGGTCCGCCGCAGAAAGCCGGATATCGTCTATGCCTCCATGAACACCTACGGCCAGGCCGGGCCGTGGGCCGGCCGCCCCGGCCACGAGCAGATCGCCCAGGCGGCCACCGGCATGCAGGAACGCTTCGGTGGCGATGGCCGCCCCACCCTGGCGCCCTTCGCCGTGAACGACTACGGCACCGGCTTCATGGGGGCCTTTGGCGTCGCGCTTGCCCTCCTCCACCGCCGCCGCACCGGCCAGGGCCAGCACGTCGATACCGCCCTCGCCTACACCGCCACCATGCTCCAGTCTCGCTACCTCCACGACTATGCCGGAAAACGCTGGGACGAACCCCGCGGCCAGGACGCTATCGGCGAAGGCCCCTTCTACCGAGCTTACGAGGCCAGCGATGGCTGGCTCTTTCTCGCCTGCGGCGAGCGCGATCTCCACCGTGTGCCCGAATTCCGCGACCTGCCGCCCTTCGGCATCGAGGGCGCCCTCGAGCTTGCATTCCGGGCGGGCACCGCCGGCGAGTGGGTTGCGAAGCTCCAGGACGCCGGCGTGGGTGCCCACGCGGTGATCGACGACCTTGAAGCCCTGCGCGACGACCCGTGGGTGCGTGAGCACGGCCTCGTCATCACCCGTGACCACGATGGTATCGGCCCGCTCACCACGAACGGGCCCTCGCCCCGCCTTTCACGCACCTCACCGATACCCGGCCGCCCCGCGCCGCGGCCCGGCGCCGATGCCGCGAGCATCCTCGCCGAAGTCGGCATGGCCCGCGAACTCGACCGGCTCGTCGCCTCGGGTGTGGTTGCGCTCGATGGGGTGGGGGTACGCTAGCCCCGGGGCCAATCATTGCCCGGCACGGGCAGAGCCGGAGGCCGCTGGTGAAGCAAGGTTCGGTGCTCGCAGCCCTCGCCGGGAGAACGCTGGCCGGCGAGCTACCCGGAATGCGCGCGCTGATCAGCGGGTAAGCAAGAAGACCACATTCGTCCCGCCCACGCCCATCGCGCTCACCATCACGCAGTCGACCCGCTCCGCCCGGGCACTCTTCACATAGGCCAGTTCCAGGTCCTTTTCTGGCGTCTCGAACCCGGCGATGGGGAACACCTCCTGGCGGCGCATCGCTTCGAGCCCGGCCACCAGCGAAAGCGGCCCGCTTGCCGCGAGCGCCTGTCCCGCGCTCCCCGCGATCGTGCTCACCCCGGCGAAGTAGGCGTGCCGCCCAAAGGTGCGCAGCGCCCCATAGCCTTCCGCGAAATCGCAGGCCAGCCGCCCATCGGCCGCCGAAACGAAGAAGTCGACCTGGTTCTGCAGATAACCCGCATTCCCGAGCGCCGCCTGCATGGCGCGGCCCACCTCGGCGGCATCGCTGAACGCAAGGGGCTCCGTGGCCGAATCGAACACCTCGCCAACGCCAGCGATCCGCGCCACCACGGCCGCCCCGCGATCAACAGCGTGCTGCTCGGATTCGATGACCAGGTAGGCGGCGCCTTCGGCCGGGACGAAACCGGCATGCGCCGCATCGAAGGGCCTTGCGGGCACTTCGCTGGCGCCCTGGCTCGCCAGGTGTTCCAGGAGGGGGCGCTGCAGACCCTGCCCGGCCCCTGCCACCACGACATCCGCATCGCCGCGCGCCACCATGCGTGCCGCTGCCGCCACCGCCACGGCGCCGCTTGCCTCTCCGCCCGCGAGCGAAATCGCCGCTCCCCGCACGCCCAGGGCACGCGCCACCAGGTGGCCGTACGGCACGAAGATCGCCGGCTGGCCCGGCGCCCGGTACGGCAGGCCATCGGCCACCGCGAAGCGCCGCGCATCGCCCGCTCCCGCCCCGAGCCCCGCCGCGTCGATCGCCTGCAGGGCTGCATCGAGCGCAATCAGCGATCCCCGGTCCAGGAAGTGGACCAGGTTGCGCGGGATGTTACGGTTGGGCCGGTACTCATCGCCGACAGCCGCTGCGAAGAAGGACGGCCCGGCATCATCGGGCGACCATGGAGCCCCGGCCGGGGTCCCCGCGGCAAGCCCCGCCCAGAACGCATCAACGCCAGCCCCGAGAGCCGAGACGGCGCCATAGCCGGTGATCACCGGTGTCATGCCGGGGCCATTTCCCGGGGTGGCCAGGCTAGTCGAGCTCCTCGTCCAGGAATTCGTCATCGTCCTGGCTGCGCCGCCAGAACATCACGGCGCCAACGAGCGCGCCCAGGATGGCAAAGATGCCCAGGAACTTCTTCATGCTGGGAGACCTCCAGTGCCCCGCCGGTCGCTCTCATGCACGGGCCGGGTTCGGCAAGTATAGGCCGCCGCGCCCCTATCCGTTAGTTCCCGCCGCCCCTCTCGCGCCCTCCGCCGCTTCGGCGTACATTCCCGCCCATGGCTGATACGACGATCCCGGTTGAACATCTCTTCACCATGAATGCCACACTCCGGCCCAACCCGTCCCTCATCTCACCTGGCCCCCAGGGCACGCGCGTGGTGGTCGTCGTCACCGGTGGCTCATTCGAAGGGCCCCGCCTCCGTGGCACCGTCGACGATTCCGGCGGCGATTGGGTCACCTCCCGCCCCGATGGCAGCATCAAACTCGATGTGCGCGCACTCCTCCATACGCACGATGGCGCCGATATCCTGATGACCTACACCGGCATCGGCACGCGCACGCCCGATGGGCTTCAGATCCGCACCAGCCCGCTCTTCGAAACCGGCGACGAGCGCTACGCCTGGCTCAACAACGTCCAGGCCGTGGGCATCGGCAAGGCGGGCACCAACGCCGTGACCTACGACGTCTACGCACTGAAGTGACGCGTCCTGTACCCCCGGTGGGCGATCGGCTACGCTCGTGAGCGTGAGTGATGCCCTCATCATCGATGCGACCCGCACCCCATGGGGAAAGTTCGGTGGGGCGCTCAAAGAGCACCGCGCCGCAGACCTCGGCGCACTCCTCATCCGCCGCCTGCTCGAACGTAACTCCATCGACCCCGCGGCCATCGATAACGTCATCCTGGGACAGGTGCTTCAGGCCGGCGCAGGCCAGCTCCCCAGCCGCCAGGCACTGATCGCTGGCGGACTCCCTCCCACCACCCCCAGCACGCTCATCAACAAGGTCTGCGGCAGCGGCATGCGGGCCGTCAGCCTTGCGGCCGGCCTCATCCGCTCCGGCGAGAACCGCCTCATCCTCGCCGGTGGCATGGAATCCATGAGCAACGTCCCTTACTACGACAACCACACCCGCTGGGGCGCCCGCATGGGAAACAAGACCCTGGTCGATGGCATGGTCTTCGATGGGCTCTGGTGCGCCTTCGACGATGTCCACATGGCCAACCAGGCCGATGACATGGCCGCCCAGCGCGAAGTCTCCCGCGAGGAGATGGACGAGTGGTCGGTCCTCAGCCAGCGCCGCTGGGGCGCGGCCCACGAATCCGGCTACTTCGAACGCGAAATCACGCCCGTCCCCAACAAGCGCGACCCCAATCACGTCGCTCTCGCGAAGGACGAAAGCCCGCGTCCCAACTCAACGGTAGAACGGCTCGGGCGCATCAACACCGTCTACGGCACCCGGGCCATCACCGCAGGCAACGCCCCTGGCGTGAACGATGGCGCCGCCGTGCTCCTCATCGCATCCGAGCAGGAGGCCGCCCGCCTCGGCGCCAGGCCGCTCGCCCGCATCGCCGCCTGGTCCGAATCGGCTGGCCTTCCCCGCGAGTTCCCGGTCGCATCCGCGCATGCCATCCGCAAAGTCCTCGCGAAATCCGGCCTCTCGATCGATGACATGGCGGCCATCGAAGTGAACGAGGCCTTCGCCTGTGTCCCGCTCATTTGCGGCCAGGAACTGGCCTGGGACCCGGCGCGCGTGAACCGCCACGGCGGCTCGGTCGCCATGGGCCACCCCATTGGCGCCAGTGGCGCCCGGCTCGTGCTCACCCTCGCCTACCAGCTCCAGGAAACGGGCGGGAAATACGCCGTCGGGGCCATCTGCTCGGGCACCGGACAGGGCGACGCCATCCTTCTCGAGGCCCTCTAAGCACCGGCGCCGCGCGAAAAAGGGCCAGCCCTTTCCAGGGCTGACCCTTTCTTGCTCCCGCGCAAGGCCGCCCGCTATGCCTGGGTTTCGCACCAGAGCGCAAAGGCGCCCTTGGATTTCGCGCTGGTCTTGATGTCCTGGCCCGCCGTCGCCCCCGCGGCTGACACCCGCAACCGGGCATCGGGCACATCAAGCGCCTCGACCGTCTTCAGGATATCCGCCACCTTGAAGTTCTCGTCTTCGACAGCCAGCACCGTCACCAGTCCGAAGAACCCGGACTTGTTCTCGGCGTGGCTCAGCACATGGCAGTGGAACGCCCAGAGGCCTGCCTCGAAACAGTCGATGATGCAGTCCATCCGGCTGCCCGGCGGCACATCGATGTTGTCGCACTTATAGGGCGGGTTCACCGGATACCCATCTCGCTGGAACACCTCCATGGCCATGCCGTGCAGGTGCATCGGGTGGTACATCATCCCCTCGTTCATCCAGCGCACGAGCAGGCGCTCCCCCTTCTTCGCCACGATGGCGTCGGTCGCGGGAAAGCCCTTGCCGTTGACTGTGAAGCCGAGGAGCGAGTCGTTGAGGATGAGGATCACCTCGCGGTCGTACTTCGGGTACGTCGACTTGTCGGCCGGTTCGATGATGAACGCCCCCAGCAGGCCGCGGTTCACCTGGTCGGCCGAGTCGTGGTGCGAGTGGTACATGTGCGAGCCCGAGTTCCGCAGGGTGAACTCGTACGTATACGTCCCGCCCGGCGGGATCGGGTCCTGGGTCACGAACGGCACGCCGTCCTGGCTGTTGGGCACATAGATGCCGTGCCAGTGAATGGCCGTGCTGTGCACCAGGTTGTTTTTCACGTTGATGCGGACACGGTCGCCTACCGTCCCCCGGAGGATCGGCCCCGGGATCATCTTGTTGTACCCGCGCGCCTTCTCCACCTGGCCCGGCGCCACCTCCCAGTCGACCTCATCGACCGTCAGGTCCCAGACCTTCACGCCGTTTTCGATGCGCGGTTCGAGCGGCTGGTTGCCCTTGCCCGCCGTCAGCGCTTCCTTCTGGTTCTTCAAGAAGTTCACCACGCCGGCCTGGTGGTCGGCGTCGATCTTTTTCCATTCCTCGGCGACCGTTTGGGTGTTGCCCGGCTGCGTCTCGGGGTTCGGGGCCGGTTTCACGTTGGCCGGCGCCACCCCCGCCGGCTCGCTCTTCGCGCCCGTCGGGTCCTCGTAACAGGCTGCAGCGAGCATACCGCCCGCCACCGGTAGCGCAGCTCCGACGACGCCGGCCTTCCGTAGGAACCCGCGCCGGTCGAGCTTCACCTCCTGGATCGTTGGCAGTTCGGATGAGTGGGGTTGGGACACGTTACGTTCGGCCTCCTGCCGTGAATTTGCCTTCGCGATGTGGCACATGGTTGCAGGCGCGCGCTAAGAACCGAGGCCCGGATGGCCACGATCTCCGGGCCTTCCGCACTGGATTGTGACAGATTTCCCAAGAGCATGATCGCCGTCCCCTCTATACCACCCAACGAAACGCTCGCACCGATCGCCAACATGGTTCATGCTTGCGCAAACACCGCAGCGAATGAGGTTTCCCCGATGGCCGACCAACGCCCCATCCTGGTGCCGCTCGATGGCTCCAAACTCGCGGAAAACGCGCTCCCGGATGCAGCCTGGCTCTCGCGCATCACCGGCGCGCCCATCCGCTTCATCCACGTGGTCGATACCGATGTGCCCGCTGCTGAGCGGGGCAAGGCCGCCGAAACCTTCCGCAACTACACGAAAGATCTCGCAGCCGACCACGGCCTCGGCGAAACCACCTGCGATGTCGTTGCCGGCTCGGCCGCCGAAGAAATCCTCAAAGAGGCCGAAGGCGCCTCGGCCATCGTCATCGCAACCCACGGCCGCGGCGGATTTCGCGCCATGATCGTCGGGAGCGTCGCGGACAAGGTCATCCGTGGCACCACCGTCCCCGTCCTCGTTGAACCTGGCACCGAAAAACCATCCACCCCGGTGCCCGGAAAGGCCATAGTGGTCGGCCTCGACGGCTCACCCGAGGCCGAGCGCGGCCTCGCCATGGCCCGCCAGCTCGCCCAGCCCTCCAATACCCCCATCGTCCTGGTTCGCGCCTTCAGCCTGCCGCCGCCCGCCGGCATCGAGTTCTCGTACTACCCCGCGGATCTCGGCGCCACCCTCGAAGCGGCCGCCCGCGAATACCTCATTGCCACGGCACGGCCCGGCGAGAAGTACGTCCTGATGCAGGGCGACGCCGCTACCGCGGTCCTCGAGGCCGCCGACCAAAACGATGCCGGCCTCATCGTGCTCACTTCCACCGGCAAGGGCCTGGCAAAACGCATCGCCCTCGGCAGCACCACCGACCGCGTCATCCACAGCACGTCGCGCACCGTGCTGGTCGTCCCCTCGCACTCCTAGCGGGGGCGGTGCATCCTGCAAGCGGCGGGGGCATCCATGGACGCTCCCGCCGCCGTCCGCACTTGAGAATCCCGGCTGTAGCTGTTAGAAACGGCCGATGATCGAGACCCCCGAACTCACCAAAACGGAACGGAGAGCGGCCGAGTGGCTCGAGGCCCGCGGTGCAAGCCTGGTTGACTTCTGGGCCAGTTACAACACCATCTCCGCCGGACAAATCCTTTCGAGCGCCTTCGGCGAGGCGCTCCATCCCCTCGGCTTGAACTACGAATCCTGGCGAATCCTCTGGGTCCTCGCCCTCGTCCGCCGGAGCGAGCCCCGCCGCCTCGCACAGACCCTCTGGCTCAGCCGCCCCGCTGTCACCAGCGCCCTCAACAAGCTCGAACACGATGGCCACGTCGTCCGCACCCGCGCCACCAACGATCGCCGGCTCGTCTCGGTGGAAATGACCGAGTCCGGTGCCGAACTCCTGGAACTCGGGGCACGTGCCTATCTCGAAACACTCGCCACCTTCATGGCCGCCCTCGAGACGGAAGAAAAGGAACTCCTCGCACGCATCGGCCGGAAGTTCTGGACCATGAACTACGAACGCACCCGGAAGTCGCTCGGGACGCCCGTGCGCGCCGCCGCTGCGGTCATTGCGCCCGCGGCTGCCACCGCCTGAGCGATTCGGCCCCGAACGAGCTTCGTCCGAACTGGCGCACCCTCACGCACACGTTAAAATGTCGCGCCGGAGGGGATTGCTTCATGGGTTCTGGACCACTTGCCGGGGTGAAAGTCCTCGAGTTCACGCAGATCATCGCGGGACCGTTTTGCGGCATGCACCTGGCCGATATGGGGGCGCATGTCACCAAGTTCGAGCCGATCGAAGGCGAGCCCTGGCGGCTTTCTGTCGAACTTGTGCCCAAGGAATCGCGCACCTACGCCAGCCTCAATCGTGGCAAGCGCGGCGTCGCCATGGATATGACCCGCCCCGAAGCGCAGCAGGTCATCCATACCCTCGTGAAGGACGCCGATGTCGTCATCATCAACTACCGGCCCGGTGTCGCCGAGCAGCTGAAGATCGACTACCCCACCCTGAGCGCCATCAACCCCAGCATCATCTACTGCGAGAACACCGCCTTCGGCCGCCAGGGCCCGCTCTCCCGCCGCGGCGGCTACGACATCGTCGTCCAGGCCCTTACGGGCCTCATGGCCGGCGAAGCCAAGCTCGAAGGCGACGTCCCGGCCTACGTCTATCCCGCCATCGCCGATTACGCGACAGGCATCCAGATGTCCAACGCGATCTGCGCTGCCCTCTTCGCCCGCGAAAAGACCGGCAAGGGCCAGCGCATCGATTGCACCCTCATGGGCACCGCCATTGCCATGCAGACCAGCCAGTTCACCTGGATCGAAGCCTTCGACAACGAAGTCATCCCGCCCATGCTCGAGGAGTTCAAGCAGGCCCGCGCCGAGATGAAGTCCTTCATGGAGCAGGTCGCCGTCCAGAAGAAGTACCGTCCCGCGGCCGCCGGCAACGTCTACTACCGTGTCTACCAGACCAGGGACGGCTTCATCGCCGTGGGGGCGCTCAGCATGTCGCTCCGGCTGAAAGTGCTCGCCGCCACCGGGCTGAAAGACCCGCGTTTCAAGCCCGATGGCTCCTTCGAGGTCAACCCCGAAGGCTGGCAGGAACGGGGCCCCCTCTTCGTGAAGGAAGCCGAAGCCCTCTTCCGCACGAAGACGACCGCCGAATGGATGGAGCGCTTCGAGCAGCACGGGGTCCCCGCTGGCCCCCTCTACTTCATCGAAGAGCTCTTCGACCACCCGCAGACCCTGGCCAACGGCCTACAGGTGGAACTCGACCACCCGCTCCTCGGGCCCCTGAAGATGGTCGGCCCGGCCTTCCAGATGTCAGAAACCCCGCTCGAGGCGACCGTCCCGAGCCCCATGCTCGGCGAGCACAACGACGAGGTCCTTGCCGAAGCCGGGCTCACCCCTGCCCAGGTGGAGCAACTCCGCGCCGCCGGCGTGGTCCGCTGAGCCTCCCACCCCCGTTCGCCGCTCCCCTCCCGGAGCGCTAGTCTGAATTCGTGATGCGCCGCGCCTGGCTCGAATCGGGCAAGCTCGTCCGGCGGCTCGCCTGGGAAGGCGAGCGCCTCCGCTGGCGCCTCTTTCACCCCATCACCCTCGGGGCCCGCATCATCCTCCTGCGAGACGACCACGTGCTCCTCATCCAGCACACCTACCGGCCCGGCTGGTTCCTCCCCGGTGGGGGGGTCGACAAGGGCGAATCGCTGGACGATTGCATCCGCCGCGAGGCAGAGGAGGAAGCCGGCGCCACCGTCCACGACCTCGAACTGCTTGGCGTCTACTCCGCCTTTGGCGAAGACAAGAGCGACCACGTCGCCATCTTCGTCTCGCGTGAATTCGACTGGCGCCCCCCGGCCCGCAACAACGAAATCGCCCGGGCCGAATGGTTCCCGCTCGATGCGCTTCCACCCGAAGTCTCGGCCGGCACGCGGCGGCGATTGGCCGAAGTGCGGCAGGGCTGCCGCCCCCGGGCGGGCCGCTGGTGATGCCGCCAGGCCCCACGGCGGGCCTGCCCGCGGAACACCGCCAGGCCATCGCCGGGCTCGCTCGCCGGTTCGGATGGGAAAGCGTGGGCGAACCCACTCCCGTCGAGCAGTCTGTCCTCAATGCGAACTACCGCGTCGAAACGCCGGCGGGCCCGCGCTTTATCCGCTGCTATGCACCGTCGCGTACCCCGGAGCGAATCGCCCGCGAGCATGCCGTCACCCGCTGGGCCGGCGACCGTGGCATCCCCGTCGCGTTGCCCTGCGCCGATTCCTCGGGGCAGACAGCCTTTCGCCTGGCGGGCCGGCTCTGGGCGGTCTTCCCCTGGGTCGAAGGGCGCAGCCTCCTTCGTGGCACCATCACGCCGCGCGAGGCAGCGCTTCTCGGGGCGATGAATGGCCGCCTCCATCGCGTGCTCGCCGATTGGCCCCCGGGTGACCTCCACCCCAACTCCGAACTGACATGGGATACGGAAAAGTCAATCGTTGACCTGAGCCGCGTGGATGACCTCATCCGCTACTATCCCGCCCCCGGCGATGACCAGCTGCGCGTGCAGGGCTGGGTGCGCGAACAGCTGTCCCTCCTCGAAGGCGGCGCCGCACGCCCACCATCAGACTTCGACGGCATACCGCTCCAGCCGTGTCACGGCGACCCGCACGAGCGCAACCTCATGGTCGATGCAGAGGGGAACGCCCTCGCGGTCATCGATTGGGAGCGGTTCTGCCTGTGTCCCCCGGCATTCGAAGTCCTCCGCACGCTCACCTTCGCTCTCCTGCTCGATGAGCCGCTGCTTGCGGCGTACCTGGCCGGCTACCGCGAGGAACACCGCCTCGATGCCTCAAGCGTGCCCGCCTGCGTCGAGTGGTGGTGGCAATCGCAGTTGCATAACACCTGGGCGTTCCGTGAGCGGTTCATCAAGGGCAACCGGGCCGTGGAGCAGTTCTTCGCCGAGGGCGCGTCCGCGATCCGCCGCTTCTCGGACCCGGATTACCGGGCAGGCCTCGCGGCGAAGCTCCTCCGAGAGGCCTGTTGAGGGGGCATGCCTTGTGCGCTCCCGTTAGCCGGCAAACTCCTCTGTTGCGCGCTCATCTTCCACCCGGCCGTCGGGCTCAGCCAGTTCCGAATACGTATCGGGCTCGGGGGCGACGGTACGCGCGTCGGCCTGGGCCGGGTCCAGGAACTCCGCACCCTCGATGAGGGCCTCCTTGAGCGCTTTCAGCGGCTTCGCTTCTTCGATGAGCTTCTTGGCGCCCTTCAGGTCATCGATCGGGTTGAGGTCTTTCAGCGACATGGTGCTACTCCCTCCGCTTCCGCCATCTCGGCCGCTACCAGCATAGCTCCCCGGCGCAACCGCCGCGCCCTCAACACCGCACGTACCCCGTCCGCGCCGGACCACGCGCCTCGTTGCCAGGTCGACAACCCAGCCCTGGGAATCTCCGAGCCGATCCGTGAGCGCAGTCATGCGACCCCTCCCGCCAGTCTCCACGAGCAACCCGGGGGTGAAGCTCAGCCGGTCTTGATCTCTACCTTGCGCGCCTCTGGTGGTGGGGCCGGGGCCGACTTCGGCAGCCGCACCTCGAGCACCCCGTCCTTCAACGTCGCCTCGATCTTGTCCTCGTCCACGTTGGCCGGCAGCGCGATCCGGCGCTCGAACGAGCCGAAGAAGCGCTCGCTGTAGCTGCGGCCCTTCTCCTCTTCCTTGCGCTCCGAGCGCTTCTCGCCCCGCACCGTCAGGACGCCCTCGTGGATGCTCACATCCATGTCCTTCGCATCCACACCCGGGAGCTCGGCATGCACCACGATCGCGTCGTCAGTCTCACTCACGTCGCAGCGTGGGCTCCATTCCATCGCCAGCGGCGAACCACCGAACCGCGCGAACAGGTCGCGCGGCCAGAAGCTGGCCAGCTCATCGAACGGATTCCTGCGAATCAACGATGACATGCTGCATCACCTCCAGCAGAAGCTGGAATGATGATGCGCGGCCGCCGCCAGCGCGAGGAGGACCGTTCGGGCCATGGCCATGGTCCGTTCGGCTCATTCACCCCGTGGCATTCATGCCAGGCCCGTCGTGCCGGTCAGCGTCTGCTCGACGAGCGCCAGGAAGTGGTCGGCCGCGAACGGCTTCTGCACGAACAGTGTATGTGGCGTCCGGGCGGCAAACTCGGCCGGCCCCTCCGCGCTATATCCGCTGATCAGGATGACTGGCAGGTCGGGCCATCGCTCCAGGATCCCGCGCCGCAATTCGATGCCCGATTCGCCAGGCATCACGATATCGCTGATCACCAGGCTGGGCTGGCCCTTCTCGAGCAGCGCCCGTGCCTCGGCCGCGTGTGCAGCCTGCAGCACCTCGTACCCCTGGGTGCGGAGCAGGCGCGCGAGCATCACCCGCACCGGGTCATCATCGTCTACTACCAGTATGGTCGCAGCCACCGGCCGAGTCTCCTCTGCCCCGAGGGCCGCGCCGCCGAAGGAAGAAACCCCGGCGGGGACGCCGCGTACACGCACATGAATTCTCCCGCCCGCTGGATCCCAGGGGGGTGAGCCAATTGTGAACCGCGGCCCCCCGTCTGCGTTATCCGCATTTACCCTAATAGGGCTGTACGCATGCGATGCACCACCGGCGCCGCGCTCTCTCCCACGATACCCCACCTCCCGGTTTTACTCAGGGGAGCGATGCGACCTATCATCGCTGGAGCCTCGGAGGGTTTCCGGCATGCGCTTCGTGATGACCGTCATCTCGGCGGCAATCCTGCTCTTCCTCCTCTACCTCGTCATCGGCGGCATAGCCGATGGCTATTTCGGCGCCGATATCGTCCCGGATAAGGCCGTGCCCGATGCCTGGGCCGCCCCCGATAGCTGGAGCGAGTGGCGCGATATCGTCATCGTCTTCACCGCCATGTTCTGGATGCTCGCTGGCCTCCTCTCGGTCGCGCTCGTGGTCGCCCTCATCCTCCTCGTCGGCGTCACCCGTAAGGTTGTCCGCGAAAACGCCGCGCCCGCCCTCGATTCGCTCCGCCAGTCGCTCGATAACGTGCGCGGGACCACCGAATTCGCCGGGGAGACCGTCGCTTCCCCCATCATCCGCACTTACGCGGTCTTCAAAGGCGTGCGGACCGGCCTCTCGGCCGTCACGAACCTGCCCGACCGCATCATGGGGCGGCGAAAGAAGGGCCGGAAGTGAGTTCGCCCGAATCCGAAAGCCCGCTGCACGAGCCGGAGGCCCCCCGGGCCGGACCGGAGCCCTGGCCGCGCCAGCCGCGGCGAAAGCGAGAATGGCGCGACCTCGAAGAAAACCCGCTCGTTGGCTGGGCGAAGGCAATAGCTCTCGGCATCGCCGATACGGCAAAAGACATGCTCGAAGCCGGCCGTGAGGGCGCCCGCCAGGCCATGGACGAGGGCTGGGACCGCTTCGACCGGAAGACCAGGCACCGCCGCCAGTGACCCCACCGGGGCGCAAGAGGAGCGGACTGGTATCATGAGTGTCCGGCCCGCGGAGAGGTGCTGGAGTGGCCGATCAGGCACGCCTGGAAAGCGTGTAGGGGTGCAAGTCCCTCGTGGGTTCGAATCCCACCCTCTCCGCCAGCAATGCGTTCTACCTCCCTGCCAGTGACTTTCCCTTCCCGTACAGCTGCCTCCCGAAGATGACCAGGACCGCGGCGAACAGCGTCGCCATGAAGGCGTACGGCTCGAATCCGTTCGCGACTCCGGCGTAGAGGTTCAGGACGAACACCCCGATGCCCAGGAGAATGAGATAGACCCCGGAAGCCTCCAGGAATTGTGGATGGAACTGCTCGACCTTCGGGAAGCGCGCGCCAAACCGGGCATCCCCAAGAAACCGCCGCCAGCCGTGAAGCAAGAGCGCTGATCCCGGGAAGATGAACAGCGCCAGCACGGCGAGGAACCGCAAGATGGCCGGTAACGCGGCTTCGCCCCGGGCGAAACTCCCGGCCAGGACAGCCCAGGGCAGCGCGAACAGCAGCAGCCCGATGGTGACCAGGACGACACCCCAGGGCCGATCCGGTCTGGCGTACTGCCCTTCGCCCTGGCAGGTCCTGCACCGGAGCTCTGCGGAAGCGGCGTTGGGGAGGAGCTCCGATGGAACCCAGCGCAGGAAGTCGTGCTCCCGAACCGCCCTGCAGTGGAAGCAGTAGGCCTCTACCCGCGTCGGGATCGTCACCACAGAGGCCCTGTGCCTGCGGCCCCGGCCTAATCGACGCATCAGCCCCATGGCCGGAAGTAGGCCGCATAACGAAGCGCGCTCACAGGGCCTGTGAGTGCCTTCGCCACCGGCCGTTCGATCCTGGTTGCCGCCCTTGACCGGGAAACGAGCGCCGGCGGTGATCCGTGGGGCTTGCCCGGCTCTTCAGCGACCCTTGAAGTTCGGCTCCCGCCGCTCGGCGAAGCTCGTGATCCCCTCGCGGAAATCCTCGCTCTGGAACAACAGCATCGTCTGCAACAACACGTGATGGACGTGGCTGGGGAAGTCCTCGGTTAACCCGTGACGGAAGAGGCGCTTCATCGCCTGGATCGCCAATGGTGCGTTTGCGGCGATCTCCTCTGCCCAGGCCTGCGCTTCGCTGAGCACCTGGTCCGCCGGCAGCGCCCGGTTCATGAGCCCGAGTTGCGCGGCCTCGGCGCCCGTCAGGTTTCGCCCAAGGAAGCCGATCTCCGCCGCCTTCGCCCAGCCCAGGAGGCGCGGCAGGTACCATGTGCCGCCGCTCTCCGGGACCACCCCGCGCTTCGCGAACCCTGTCGCGATCTTCGCATCCTCGGCCACCAGCCGGATGTCGCAGCCGAGCGCGATATCCAGCCCAAAGCCCGCCGCCCCGCCGTTGATCGCCCCGATGATCGGCGTGTCCATCTCAAACATCACGATCGTCGGGTGATTGCGCGTGTTGAAGTGCTGGCCCCGCCCGGAAGAGGCGCCCCCGCCGCCGATCCCGGTCCCGGCCACCGCATCCTTGATGTCCAGCCCGGCGCAAAACGCTTTCCCCGCCCCGGTCAGGATGATCGCCCGCACCTCGCGGTCGGCATCGGCCTCCATCAGCCGGTCCGCGAGCTGTTGCAGCATGCGGCCGGAGATCGCATTGCTCCGCTCTGGCCGGTTCAGGGTGATGGTGGCCACGTGGCCCTGCACGTCGTACAGGACTTCGTCAGTCCGGTCGGTGGTCGTCAACGTCAGCTCTCCTGCAATGGCGCGGCGCAGATGGAAGCTGGCCGCCCGAATGACCGTATCTTACGGGCGATCGAAGCCGGCCCGCTGCCGCCCGTCGCCCCGCTGCGGCGTCTCGGGGCCACATGGGCGCGATCCGGGCGACGCCCGGCCCTCCCGCTCACCCGCCCGCGGAGGTCTGATGGTCGCGGAGCGGCTCAAACGCGCTTCCCAGCGCTCCGGGGGTTTCGCCATGGTCAACCAATCCGCTCCCCGCCCGTTCGACACCATGGCAAGACGCCCCGTGCCCCGGTGGCGTATACCGGCTCGCGTCCTCACCGCGGCCGGCATGGCCGCGTTCGCCCTCTACATCGCAATGGACGTTGGAGCGTCGCTCGCGTATGACGGCTACAGCTACCGCGACCAGACCATTAGCGAACTCTCGGCGATTGGCGCACCCACCCGCACCTTCTGGCTGGTCATAGGCGTTCTCTACCAGGCGCTCGCATTCGCCTTCGCGTTTGGGGTGCTCGCTATCGCCGGCAATCGCCGCAAGGTGCAGATAACCGGGTGGTTGCTCCTGGCCGCCGCTATCTCCGGGCCGCTCTGGTGGCTGGCGCCGATGCACCAGCGCGAGGTCCTGGCAGCAGACGGTGGCACATGGCAGGACACCATGCACCTGGCGATGGCCGGGATCAGTTCCGCTCTGTTCTTCTCGATGATCGGCGTCGGAGCATTCGCTTTCGGGAGGCCGTTCCGCTGGTACTCATTCGCGACGATCGGGGCGATGCTGGTCTTTGGCATGCTCATGAACACCAGGGTGCCGGCCGTGGCCGATAGCGAGCCCACGCCATGGCTCGGCATCTGGGAACGGATCACCGTGGAAGGAGCCATGCTCTGGCAGGCTGTCTTCTCTGCCGTGCTCGTGTGGGGCCCCCGGCCTCAACGCGTAAGCTAGGCCGCGCCATCCGCGCCATGGCTCACGGCGCTCCGCCACCTGCACGCTCGCGCCCTCGTTCCTGTAGAGTCCCCCTCCAGAGTTTTCAGGACGGAGGATCATCGACCCATGAAAGACCTGGCAAGCAAGGTCGCCGTCGTCACCGGCGCGGCAAGTGGCATGGGGCTGGCTTTCGCCAATCGCTTCGCCGATGCCGGCATGCACGTCGTGCTCGCCGATATTGAAAGCGAGCCGCTGGCGATGGCCGAGGCCGCGATCAGGGCCAAAGGGGCGAAGGCGCTCGCGGTCCGAACCAACGTGCTCCACGAGGAGGACCTCCAGAAGCTCGCCGATTCCGCCTTCGCCACCTTCGGCAACGTCCACGTCCTCTGTAACAACGCGGGCGTGGCTGGCGGCTCGGGCCTGCCCATCTGGGAAGCGCCCTTGCGCGACTGGGAGTGGGTCTTCGGCGTGAGCTTCATGGGTGTGCTCTACGGCATCCGCGCCTTTGTGCCGCGCATGCTTGCCAACGGCGAAGAAGGCCACATCGTCAATACCGCCTCGGTCGCGGGCCTCCTGACCGGCGCCGACCCCTACAGCGTCTCGAAACATGGCGTGGTCTGCCTGACGGAGGGGCTCTACAAGCAGTTCCGCGCCCTCGATGCGAAGCTCTCCGCCTCGGTGCTCTGCCCTGGCTGGGTGAAGACGCAGATCCTGGAGGCTGAGCGCAACCGCCCGGCCGAATTCGGCCCCCCGAACGACCGCAGCAAGGCCACCCCCCAGCAGCTGCAGGGCCGCGCCATGGTCGAACAGTTCATTCAAAACGGCATCGCGCCCGAGGAGGTGGCTGCCGAGGTCCTCGACGCCATCCTGAACGACCGCTTCTACATCATCCCAGCCCAGGAGTACATCCACGCCGCGATCAAGCAGCGCTTCGATGACCTGCTCGCCGGAAAAAACCCGACGGTGAGCCTCTTCTGATCAGCGCCGCCGGTAAGTGTCCCTTACCGGCCACTTGCCACACTCCATAAATATGGGCGAATATCAACGGCCCATGGCGCCGAATACCCCCCGTTCGGCGGCGAGGCACGGTTCGCGCGCGCATCTGCCAGCGATACTGCTGGTGGCCATGGCCGTCGCGCTGCCGGTCTCGCTCGCCTCTGCGACCCGGACCCACGAGGTCCAGCCCGGAGAGACCCTCTCCGCGATCGCCGCGCGGTACGGGCTGCCGGTCGATGCGCTTGCCGCCGACAACGGCATCGACAACCCCAACCTGATCTACGCGGGCCAGGTCCTTCGCGTCGGCCCCGGCGAGCCCGCAGTCGCGCCGCCGGCAACGCGATCACACGTAGTCGCGCCGGGCGAGTTCCTTTCGACCATCGCGCGTAACTACGGCGTCACGCTCGGGGAACTGCTGGAGGTGAACCACATCCCCGACCCGAACCTGATCTATGCGGGCCAGGTGCTGGAGGTGCCTCCCGCCCGGATCGCCCCACCACCAGCCACGCGCGAGGAGACCGGGGCGATGATCCGGGCCGCCGCCGACGAGTTCGGCGTCTGGCAACCGCTCCTGCTCGGGCTGGCCTGGCTGGAAAGCGGCTGGAACCAGGCCATGGTCAGCCCCGTCGGCGCCGTGGGCATCATGCAGCTCATGCCCGCGACGGCTGAGTGGGGACTTGAGTACCTGGCACCCGACGCGGTGAACTGGGAGACGAGCGCGCGCGACAATATCCGCCTCGGGGCGGCCGTCTACGCCCACCTGTTGCGCCAGGCCGACTGGGACATCGAGTTGGCGCTGGCGTTTTACTACCAGGGGTGGAAGAGCATCGAAACCTACGGGATGTTCGAGGACACACACCAGTACGTCGCCAACGTGCTCGCGCTGGCTCAGCAGTTCCAGTAGCGGCTACCTGGTCAGGGCTTCGTACGCCGCCGGTATCCGGTCGGTCAGCGCGTTCGTCCCGGGCGCCATGTCTTTCCAGCGCGAGAGGGCCCGGTTTACCTGGACCGCCATGGCCACGCCAGTGCCGGCGGGCGAAATGGTGAGCGGCGCGCCGGTCGGAGCGATGACCTGGGCGCCGCCGGGCCAGGCGGCCGCCGTGTACACCCGGTTCTCGTCGCTCCGTGCTCGCGCGATTCGCTCGGTCATGGCATCGGGTGCGAACAACGGCCAGGCCAGGATGTCGGCGCCTTCGAGCATGAGCGCCCGCGCAACTTCGGGGACGAAGCCCTCGTCGCCGCAGAGGAGGCCAACGTTGCCCGCGGGCGTCGGGATGACCGGCGACGGGGTTTCTCCGAGCTGGATGCCCCGGCCGTGGGTGGCGGCGTGTTCGACCGTGGCCTCGGGCGTGACCAGGACGACCGACTGGTGCGCCGAGCACCCGGTGGTCGCCACGGCAAGAACGGCCGCGCCTCCAACTTCCCTGACTACCGCCTCGATCACGGGCAGGGAGCCCTGCCAGGCTTCGGGCCCGGTCGTCCCGCCGAATACCACCAGGTCGGCGTCCTGCGCGCGGAGTTCACGGTACGAGCGCGCAATGGCCCCGGCGTCGAACTCGGCGGGGGAAGGCGCGACCGCGACCCGCCGGTTCTCGCGCGCCGGGATGAGCGGCTCATCGAGGAGCCGGGCGACGGGAAGGGTTCCGGTCGGCTCGATGAGGCGCCGGTAAAGCGCCGGCCGGCGTGGAATGGCTGCCGGCGCCTCCATGGGGTCGATATCGAACACCACCACAGTGTCGCGGTCGCTGGGTGCGCACACGCGGGTGATGCCGGCCGGGTCGATCACGCAGGACCGGCCTGCGTAGATGATGCTCCCGGCTTCCGGGCCCCACTTGTCGGCTGCCGCGACCCAGACGCCGTTTTCGTACGCGCGCGCCGGCATCAGGTACTCGCACTGGGTGGTCGTCAGCTCGGGCACTTCGCGGCCCCACGAGACCCAGGCGGTGAGGTCCATGATGACTTCGGCGCCATTGACCGCGAGCGAGCGGGCCACCTCGGGCTGGCGGCCATCGGCACAGATGAGGACGCCAAAGCGGCAGAAGGCGGTATCCCAAACCGGGAACTCCGTCCCGCGTTCGAACCAGTTGTTATCGAAGTGCCAGAGGAAGCTCTTGTCGTACTGCCCCCTGCGTTCGCCGTCGGGCCCGAAGATGAGTCCGCTGTTGGTCACGCGGCCCGAGGGGTGGGGCACCGCCATCCCGGCTGCGAGCCAGTAGCCATAGCGGCGGGCCTTTTCCGCGAACAGGGCGGCAACCTCATCGAACGGGCGCACGCCGGGCCGGGCGTAGGGGTCGGCATCCCGGAGGTAGTAGGCGGGATAGGCGCACTCGGGCAGCCCGACGAGCCGGGCCCCGGCGGCCCCGGCCTCGTCGAGCGCGCGGAGGATGTTCTGGAGGTTCTCCTCGGCGTCCTCGATATCGAAGGCGCGGACCTGGCAAAGGGCGACGCGGAAGGGCTGCATGGGGATATGGTAGCGGAGCAGGCACGTTACGAGAGCGCGCTCGCCGCGCAAGCCGTTTCTCGATGCCGCACAATAGAAGTTCCCCGGCGCACGACCGGGGAACGAGGGGTGCTGGTAGCGAGATGCGGATTGCCCAGGTCTCGGCACACACCAGCCCGCTCGCGCCGCTTGGCGGCCGCGAAACGGGCGGGATGAACGTCTACGTGCTCGAACTTTCCCGCGAGCTGGCGCGCCTCGGCTACGAGGTGGACATCTTCACGCGGCGCGATGGCGAGCTGCCGCGGGTGGAACAGGTGGCGCCCAACCTGCGCCTGGTCCGCATCGACGCCGGGCCGGCGGAGCCCATCGAGAAGGAGGCGATCGTCGCCTGCCTCCCGGAGTTCGCCCGGAACATGCGGCGGTTTGTGACAGAGCAGCCCGGGGGCTACGACCTCATCCACAGCCACTACTGGCAAAGCGGCTGGGCCGGCACCATCCTGGCGCGTGAGTTCGACCTCCCCCAGGTGGTGATGTTCCACACGCTGGGCGAGGTGAAAAACCGGGCCCGCTTCGGCGAGCAAGAGCCGAAGCTCCGCATCCGCCACGAGCGCACCATCGCGCGGCGGGCGACGGCTATCGTCACCGCCAGCGACCATGAGCGCCTGCTGCTGGAACGCTACTACGGCGCCGACCCGGCGAAGATGCACACCGTGCCGTGCGGCATCGACCTCGACCTCTTCCAGCCGCGCGACCGGGCTGCTTCCCGCGCGAAGCTCGGCCTCGACCCTGGGGCGCCTGTCCTCCTCTGGGTTGGCCGCCTCGAAAAGCTCAAGGGCGTCGAAATCCTGGTCGATGCGGTAGCACAGCTCGAGCGCCGCGATGTCACCCTTCTGATCGTCGGCGGCGATGAACGCGCGCACGAACTCAAAGCCGAGCTCCAGGCGCAGGCGGCTGCGGCCGGGATTGCGGCCAACGTGCGCTTCGAGGGCGCGGTGGCACACGACTCGCTGCCGGATTACTACTCGGCGGCGGACGTGTGTGTGGTGCCGAGCTACTACGAGAGCTTCGGGCTTGTGGCGGTCGAAGCCATGGCCTGCGGCACCCCGGTCGTCGCCTCGCGGGTCGGCGGGCTGGTCTCGACCGTGACCGATGGCGTGACCGGCTACCTCATCCCGTGGCGGTGCCCCGAGCCCTTTGCCGAGAAATTGGACGTGCTCCTGGGCAACCCGGAACTGCGGGCGAACTTTAGCCGGGCGGCGCAGCGTTCCGTCGAGCGCTTCCGCTGGAGCACCGTCGGTCTACGGATCGCCGACGTGTACGACGCGGCGCGGGAACGCCACCGGAGCGCGCGGGAAGTGCCGGAAGAGGGCGGCGGGTTCGGCAAAGAGGCGTGGGAAGCCGCGATCCTGGCGAGCGGGCGATAGGACCGGGCACACCCACGGGCCCTTCATCGACACGGGCGATCGGCCACCTCACAATGGATGCGTGAGCCCTCGCGCCGTGTTCTTTGATATGGACGACACCCTGCTCGACACGTCGGGCGGCGTCGCGGAGTCGTGGAAGGCCGTGTGCGCGGCCTTCGCCCCGGAACTCGGCTGCGACCCCGAAGAGCTGAACACGGCCATCCGCCACCAGATGATGGAGTTCTGGAAAGACGAGGCGGCGGTCGAGCACTGGCGCACGCGCCTGCACGACGCCCGCACCCATAACATTCGCGAAGCGCTCACCGCGAAGAAGCTCAATCCCGCCTTCGCGCCGCGGCTCTCCGAACGCTACTGGGACGAGCAGTCGAACCGCATGAAGCTGTTCGACGACGCCCTCGAGACGCTCGACCGGCTGCGCGACGCGGGATTCCGCCTGGGCCTGCTCACGAACGGCCCGGCCGAGATGCAGCGCTGGAAGCTCGCCCGCTTCCCCATCGCCGAGCGGGTCGATGTCGTCGTCATCGAAGGTGAGTTCGGCCACGGCAAGCCCGATGCGCGCGTCTTCCAGCACGCCCTCGCGAGCGTGGGCGCCAACCCCGGCGAAGCCTGGCACGTGGGCGACAACCTCTACGCCGACATCCGCGGCGCGCAGGGTGCGGGCATCCACGCGACCTGGATCCACCGCGACCGGCTGGAACTGAAGGAAGACGCCCCGGCCGTGCCCGACCGCGTGATCGGCCACCTGGCGGAGCTGCGCGAGGCGCTGGGCCTGTAGCTTACCGGCGGCCGCGCCGCCGATGCCGCATGATGGCTGCGTGAACATCCTTGTCCTTGGTGCGAGCGGCTACATCGGCAGTCACCTGGTCCCCCGGCTGGCAGCAGAGGGGCACCGCGTGCGGGCGGCAGCGCGCCGGGCAGAGGTCCTCGAGGCTCGCGGCTGGCAGGGTGTTGAAACGGTCCCGGCGGACGCGCTCAAGCCGGACTCGCTGGCCGCGGCCCTCGCGGGCATTGATGTCGCCTACTACCTGGTCCACTCCATGGGCGGGGGCCCGGGGTTCGCAAAGCGCGATAGGCAGGCTGCGCGCAACTTCCGCGAAGCGGCTGCCGCGGCCGGAATCCAGCGCATCATTTACCTGGGCGGGCCCCGGCCACCGGGCAAGGCTTCAGAGCACCTGGCTTCGCGCCTGCAGACAGGCGACGTGCTGAGAGCCGGGCCGGTGCCAGTGACCGAGCTGCGGGCGGGGCTGATCGTCGGGCCCGGGTCGGCGGGATTCGAAGTGCTGCGCGACCTGGTGAACCACCTCCCGGTCATGGTGACGCCGCGCTGGGTGCAGAGCCGGACGCAGCCGATCGCGCTGGACGACCTGCTCGAATACCTGGTCCAACTGCTGGCCCACCCGGAAACGGCCGGGCAGACCTATAACGTCGCGGGCCCTGAAACCCTGCGCTACCGGGACCTGCTGGCCGGGTACGCGAAGGTCACGGGCCGGAGGTTCCGCGCCATCGATGTGCCGGTGCTCACGCCGCGCCTCTCCTCGTACTGGCTGGGCCTGGTAACGAGTGTGCCCGTTTCGGTGGCAAGGCCGCTGGTGGATGGGCTGAAGACCGACCTGTTGATGGACGACTCAGCGATCCGCGGGATCATCCCGATCCCGCTGCACACGTACGAAGAGGCGGTGGTCAGCGCACTCGGACGGGAGCGGAACGAGCCTCTCCCGGCGCGCTGGGCAGAGGGGGCGCTCGCATTCCGCGGCTACAACCCGGATGTCTCCTTTTACTCCAGGGGCGAATCCACGCAGACCGTGGCCGAGGCGCCGGCCGAAGATGTCTGGGACATCGTGCGCGGCATCGGCGGGAAGAACGGCTACTACTACGCGAACGTCCTCTGGTGGCTGCGGGCCCTGCTGGACCGGGCGATCGGCGGCGTCGGGATGCGCCGGGGGCGGCGGCACCCCACCGACATACGGGTCGGCGACGCCATCGACTTCTGGCGCGTGGCCGCCATCGAGCCGGGCCGGCGGCTGACACTGGTGGCGGAGATGAAGCTCCCGGGTTCCGCCGTGCTGGAGTTCGAGGTAACGCCGCTGGACGAGCGGCGCTCGCTGCTGAGCACCACAGCCCGGTTCCACCCGAGCGGGGTGTGGGGGCTGCTGTACTGGTACGCGATGGTACCGGCACACAACCTCATCTTCCGGCGGATGCCGCGGAACATGGCGAGGACCGCCGAGCGGAACGCCGCGAAGGCGGAAGCTGGCGAGCCTGGTTGAGCGTGCCTAGCGACTGCGCACGTCCGACCCCTTGAAAGGCGCACCCAGGATCGGTGCCAACAGGCAGACGTTGGCCGCGCCGGCAGTGATCGGCACGAGGCCGACAATCCCGATGACCCATCCCGCGTTACCGCCCACCATGAAGCCGGCAGCGGGACGGCCAGGTACCCGAGCCCCCGGTGGTTACCTGATGCGAGCGGCGATCACAACATCTCGCTCAAGGTAATAGCCCAGGCCGCTCTCTTCGGTCGCGTGGAAGCGGCCGCCGCAGGTAATGAGGGTAATCCACTCGGATTCGGGAGGCTTCT
>CAYUVT010000006.1:0-38906 GCA_964448165.1 uncultured Anaerolineaceae bacterium
CAGCCAGGGCCGCCGCATCGGCGGCGTTCTGCAGGTTGCGCCGCTGGATGTAGACGGCGCTCGTTTCGACCACGACAGCGAGGATCGCCAGGATGAACAGGCTCATGAGCGCCAGCGTCACGATCGACTGGCTCTCCTCCCGGTCCACCCGGATCATCGCCCGCCGCAATGCCCTGGCTAGCATGTCGCTTTGGCCACCGTGTTGGTCTCCATCCGCATGGTCGCGGACTTGGTGTAGCTGGTTGTCGAGTCGATGCCCGGGACGAGGCCGATGGGCGTGATCCACTCGTAGGTCTGGTTCGCGGTAACGGTTACGCTGCCGCCGATGGCCGCCGGGCTGGGGCTGTAGGCCAGGGTGCCGACGGCCGGGGTGCCCGTCCCGCCGTAGGTGCTGGTGACCCGGGCGCTGACCGCCGCCTGCGTACCGCCGACGGCCGCGCACCGGGCTCCTTCCCGCACCGCGTTGGTGAGGCTGACGTAAGAGAAGGCGAACAGCCCGCAATCGACGATGAAGAAGATGAAGGCGAGCAGAAACGGCATCGCCAGCGCGAATTCGAGGATTGCCTGGCCGCGTTCGTTCTTGCCAATCGCCATCACCCCATCACCCGATGAGCGCGTCAGCGCCGTCCCGTGCGGCGCTGACGAGGTAGTCGCCGAACCCGAGCAGTACCACCACCATGCCGAGGGACAGGATGGCGATGACGAGCGCGTACTCGACCACCGCTTGACCGCTGTGGTCCCCGTGCCAACGTGCGCATCCCGGTATCCGGGTTTGCATCACCACCCCCTGCATGGTGTGGAGGGCAGGCAGCCGGGCGTTCCAGGCCGCCTGCCCGGTGGATGTTTCATCCCGGATCTAGCTGATGAAGTCGTCGACCGCGTCCTGTGCCCAGTCGATAGCCTGCTGGCCAAAGCCGAGCAGCGCGGCCATCAAGACGATCGAAACCGCCGCCACGATGAGCGCGTACTCGATAACCGTCTGGCCTTCTTCGCGGGGCTCCCGCGCCTGCGTCCAGGCCGCCGCCTTCAAAATCAGATTCCGCATGTGATGTTGCCTCCTGTGTGATATTCCCTGCGAGAATCGGGCTGTCCGCTCGTTGCGCCTGACCGGCAACGCGCCAGCGGACCTGCGCGTTGTCGGTACTAACAGGCCTCCGGGCGGATCCAGAGGGGTGGAAGGTAGGGGAGGCGATGCAGCGCGATGCGCCGCACCAGTCCCCGCCTGGCAGTGGCGATCCGCCGCCAGAGATGCTCCTTGCGCGGGCGCTCGAGCCCGGTGGTGTGCCCCGCGAGGTTGTGGAGACGCTCGGCGACGTCCATCAGCCCCGTGATTTCGGTCCGCGCGCGTGATTCCGCCGGCAGCGCGCCTTGCCACGGCTCACCGGCCAGGAGCTGATCGATACAGCGATCCAGGAGGACTTCCCGGGTTGGCTCAGGCCGTGGCATGGATATCCTCCCCATCGAGGAACTTGCGCAGGCGGCTGAGCGCCCGGAACTGGACGGCGCGCACCGCATTGGCGTTACTCCCCATGCGCCGCGCCACCTCCTCGTGGTGGAGGCCTTCAAAGAAGCGGAGGAAGACGACTTGCTGCTGCT
This sequence comes from uncultured Anaerolineaceae bacterium, assembly GCA_964448165.1. Taxonomy (GTDB): domain Bacteria; phylum Chloroflexota; class Dehalococcoidia; order Tepidiformales; family Tepidiformaceae; genus Amarobacter. Next base: position 1,597 of record CAYUVT010000006.1, read on the forward strand.
CGGCGGTGAGCCGCCGGATGGCTTCCTGCAGGCGGCCCGCTTCCATGCCGGCGAACACTTCGCCCTCGGGGCCGGCGCCCGGGTCCTGCCGTTCGCTGGCAGCCTCGAGCCCGGCCATCTCGCGCGTGGAGCGCAGCACGCTCATCGCCGAGTTGTGCGCGATGGAGAACAGCCACGATTGGGCGCTCGCGTCATCGCGCAGGGCGTGGCGGTTGCGCCAGGCCTTCAGGTAGACATCCGCGGTGATGTCCTCGGCGCGGTCGCCATCGCGGACGAGCACACAGGCGTAGCGATACACGTGGTCGACCGTGCGCTCGTAGAGAGCACTGAACCAGAGCGTATCGCGGGCCGTGGACGTGCTTACTTTCGCCCGCTCAGCCGGAGACGGCGTGATGACCGCAGCAGCGCTTGCCATGACTCCCCCGCCAGCGCCGGCGGTGACTCGACTCACCGGTTCGGCGCCTGTGCAGGTAAGACGCGCGGTTCACTGGTTTGTTACGGGTTCTTCACCAAATTTCTCAGGGTTTTCCCTATGTGAGGTAGTTCACACAGGCCCCTTACTCCTCGTGTTCCCGCCGGCGAAAGGCGGTACCCCCCGGTTCGTCAAAGAGAAGCTCATAGTCCGGCGAATGCAGAAGGCTCCACCGGAGCATGGCACAGCAGTCCTCGCCGTCGCTGTCGGAACCGGCTGGCCGAGCGTAGGGCTGGTAGGCAATGAAGACATGGTCGAAGGGAAGCTGGTACCGGGCGCTCCACCGCTCCAGGCACGCCGGGTCCTGGTCGGCACACACCTGCACGTCCTCGTATGCATCGATGCGGTCGGCGAACGCGTGTCCCGGGAGCCACTCGGTGCCCTGGACGGTCGCCACGCTCGACCGCCCGCTGAGGACGGGGAACCATTCCGAGAGCGCGTCGAGCGCCCAGCGCTCCTGACCGGTGACCACCAGTACGTCGGCGGTAGGAGGCGTCTCCAGCTTCAGCCGGCCCGCGGCATGGCGCGCGTCCGGCCCAATAGCCCGAAGCGGCGAGCCATCGGCCATGGGAGCGAGCAGCGTCCCGAGAAGGATGAAGCCCAGGATGGTGTACATCCCGAGCCGTTCCACCGGTGCGAGTCGCGAGAACCGGGGATCGAAGCCTGGTTCTCGCATCTTCGTACCGCTCAGGAGCGGCAGGACGACCCGGAACATGGCCTTCGCGCCGAGCAGCGCCACCGGGATGGTGGCGAGGGTCTCGGCCTTCCTGGGGTCGAGCACCACCACGGCCACAACCCACGCCGGGAGAAGCCACTCCCGTCGGCCAATGGCCCACGCGAAGCCGACACCGCCAAGCGCGGCGACGATCGGAAACAGCGGTTCGCTAAAAGCGGAAGGGCCCAGCACCTGGACCATCGCGGGCCCATGCGTGCCGGTCTGCGATGCTGCGACGAGTGGACCCACGCCAAGGCGCACGATAACCCACAGCAGCCATGGCCCGACCAGTGCCGTGGCCAACACGGCCGCGACGCCCATCCGGCGCACGGCTTCGCGCCTGCCGCTGCTCAGCAGGGCGAACACCGCCGCTGAATAGCCAACGAACAGGCCCATCTGCAGGTGCGCGAGGACGGCAAGCCCGGCAAAGACGCCGGAACCTGCGATCGCCAGGCGGCTCCCGTTGCCCTGCGCGATCCGGTAGAGGAAAAGAATGGCAACCAGCGCGAAGAACAGCCCGGGCGCGCGTGTCAGGCCGCCACCCCCGATTTCCCAGTCGTAACTGTGGGGAACCAGGGCGAACATCCATGCCGCGACGAACGATTCAGCCCGTCCGGTGATCTCCCTGGCGAGCAGGTAGAACACGCCGACCGCCGCGGTGCTGAAGGCGGCCGGCAGAATGCGTTGGGCCGCTAGCGTCCCGGCGCCGGTGAGCACCTCGAACAGGCGTGCGATGTAGAAGGCGAGGGGCGGGTAGGCAAACGGGATGCCGGCGCCGTTGTAGCTGAGCTCCTGCGGCACCCGCCATGAATTGGCTTCGATGTCCGACACTGCGGCATGGAACATGCCACCGTCGTTGAGGGGGAAACCGGCGTCCAGCACGAAGCTGGCGCGGACAGCGCCTGCCACGGCCATCACCCCCAACATGAAGATGAGATCGGCCCGCCGGGCCTTGAGCCACTTTGCGCTCCTCATGACGGCGAGCATCAGCCCGGACCTTCCACAAGCAACTCGGTCGTGCCGATGCGAATGCGGGCGCCGGTTGCGGCCAATGCAGAGTGGATGGCCGCCCCATCCACCTCGACCTTCGCGGTGGGCGTCGAAGCGTTCAGCCGGCCGTCGCGCGAAATGACGAAGTGCGCGGGCTCCACCGCGGGGTCGGAAAGTCGAATCGAGCAAAAGCTCCCGCGCCCGACCAACTCCACGTCGTCGCGCAGTTCGAAGACTCGCCCGGCATCCGGTCCCGCGGCGACGGTCAGGCGGCCCCACGGGCCGGGGGCATTGGGGGGCGCCGCCGCCTGCGGCTCCTCGCCCCGGCCGCCCCTCCGGAGTTCGGCCCACTCCGCCAGCTGGCTCCCCACCCCCGAAACGTCGATCGGCCGGGGCCGGGCCCGGTACCAGGCGATCGCGCGCCCTGCGCCATACACCCCGCCGCCGAAAACAACGGCGACAGCGAGGGCGAGCAGTGCGTACGCGGCGTAATTTGGGCCGGGCCGGCCCGGGGTGGTGAACCCGTAGACGGCCTCGACGGTCCCGGCCGCGTTGGTAATGACCACCCGTACCTGGTGGTTGCCGGGGTCGAAGCCGTCCTCCGGGACGATGAATTCGAACGGTGGCGCCTGGAGCGTTTGCACCTCCCGGCTGTCGGCGAAGAAGGTGACGCTCACCGGGCCAGGCTGGGCCGTAAGTGTCAGGCGCAGCAGGTCGCCTGGTTGCAGGCCGGGGATTTCGCGCGGCGCGACCAGCAACGGGGGCAGGGCCGCCACGCGGAATGCGCGCGTGAGCGGTTCTTGCCCCGGCACACGAACGGTCAGCGTGTGCGGCGTTGCCGGGTCGAGCGCGTAGGGGTCGAGCCGGATCGAGCGGCCGCCGGGCAGGGGATCGATCGGCTCGCCATCGAGTGCGAACTCCACGGTAGCTCCGGTGGGCGCGCCGGAGACCGACACGACCGTCTCGCGGGTGAGTTCGCCGGGCAGTTCGTCGATCTCGATGCCGCGCGGGGGTGGGCCGGCGGTCTCAAACGATGCCGTGCCGGTCACACCCCCCGCCGTCACCGTGATGCGGTGCGATCCCCCGGCAAGGTTCGACGGGAGTGGCACGACCACGGTGTATTGCTGGCGGAGACGGTCGGAGATGCGCGCGTAGAGGCCGGAGAGCTGGGCGGGATCGGTGGCCGCGAAGTACTGGCCGTTGGTGGTGCTCGCAAGGCCGGTCAGGAACTGCTGGTCCACCTCCTGGCCCAGCCCAACCACGAAGAACGGTACGCCCGCCGCGCGGGCCGCTTCGAGGGCACGTTCGCGGGTGATTCCGCCCGAAGCCGCGCCGAAGTCCTCGCCATCGGAGAGGAGCACGACGGCCCGGCGGGGTTGCGGCGCTGCCGCAGCCAGCTCCGAGGCGCGGACGACCCCCGCGAACAAGGCGGTGTTTCCCGTCGCGGTCATCGCGTTGATGGCTGCCGCGAGTGTGCCTCTCTCGCCCGTAAGCGGGACCGCCACGTTCACCGCCTGGGCGAAAGTGAGCAGGGCTGCCTGGTCGTTCGCCTGCATGGCGTTGACCAGGGGAAGGATGGCCTGCCTGGCGGACGTCAGCGATGCCCCCTGCATGCTTCCGCTGGTGTCGACCGCGAGGACGATGCCGAGCGGCAGCGCGGCGTCGAGCCCGGTGGAGACGGCTCCGGGGGTGACGGCCGCGCCGTCGATGCTCACCCTGAACGAGTCGGACTGGAGACCCGGGACCGGGTTGCTCGCACCATCCAGCACGGCAATCGAGAGCGTGAGCTGGCGCTCTTCTACCCGGACCGCGACCACATCGAGCCGGGCAGGCGATTGCTGCGCGCGCGAAAGGCCGCCGGGCAGAGCGACGGCGCACAACCCCAGGAGCACCAGGAGCGTTCGGCACCGGGCGATACGTGGCGCCTTCACTGCAGCCTCGGCAGTGGTGTCGGCGTTGCCGTCGCCCGGCGTGGCGTGGGGCTGGGAGTCGGTGTCCAGGTCGGTGTCGGCGTGATGGTTGGCGTGTTCGTGACCGTGGGGGTCGCGGTCGGCGTGCTGGTCGGGCCCGGTGGCGCCGGTGTCGCACCTCCGGGCGAGGCGGGCAGCGTGGCGGTCGAACCAGCAGCGGCGGCGGTCCGCGCCGGGGCGGGCGTGTTCGTGGGCGTCGGAGTCGGCGGGATCACCCGGCGCGGCAGGTCCATGTAGCCCGCCGGGTCGACCTGGACGCCGCGGAAGCGGAGCTCCACATGAAGGTGCCCGCCGGCGGCGCCCTTGCCGATGACCGTGGCCGGGTCGACCGGCATACCGCTGCGGGCGTCGACCGAGGCGAGGAAGCCGGCCACGAACACCCAGTCAGCGCCACAGTCCACGATCACGTGCGAGCCCAGCGTCGCTGATTCCTCCACTGCCGTAACCACGCCGGTGCAGGCGGCGAAGACCGGCACGTCATCGAGACCCGCAAGCGAGAAATCGACCCCACCGTGGACCTGTCCGTAGAGCCGGGGCGTCCCGAAGTAGTCCTCCACCCCGGCGTGCGCGCGGAGCGGCAGGGCGAACCGTCGCCCACCGTTCTCCCGCAATTCCGATGCTGGTGGCGCGGGCGGAGTTGCCGGGGGGACGATGGCGCCCTCCGTCAGCCCACCCGGCCGGCTGGCGAGGCGCGCATCTGACGGCGGTGTGGACGTGGCTGTGGCTGCGGTCACCGCGCGTTCATCGGTGGTGCTGTTACCCGCGCCGGATTCGCCACCGAATTCCATCACGAGGATGAGCGCCACCACGCAGAGCAAGACCACCACGCCGCCCGTAACGGGAAGCCACGGGCGACGGCTGCGCTTCGCTGTCCGGCGCCCATGCGCGCGCGACCTCTGGTGGGTCATCCGGGCGCTCCGGCATCATTCGAAAACTCCAGCGTATCGCCATCGCGGACGCCATCGGCCGCCCCGCAGGGGAGCTCAACAACGCCGCGCGCGCGCCGTCCCCCGAATGCCATGCCCGTCCAGGGGCGCACCCGGCGTGCGACCTTCGTGACGGTGCCGTTGCGGTCGTAGAACACGGCATCGATCGGGAAGCGGACAAACATCATGTGGATGGAGTTGCAGGGCCGGATATCGAGCGCGGTACCCGCGGGCAGCCCGCGCGAAAACATGAGCCCACGGGTCCGTTCGAGCACGCTTCGCGCCAGCCGTACTTCCGCCGCGAGCACGGTCCCCGTTCCCCTGACTCGTAGACTGGCCATTCAGTTCATCCCGCGCGACGCTGGTAAGACGCAGACTACACGGGAAACGTTACGGGTTCGCGGCGTGCCTGGTGCGCTAATCGCACGCCGGCACTCGAATCAGCGGGGGAGTGCGGGGTGCGTGCCCGCTCCTCCCCTCTGCGTCCATGGCTCGAGTTCGTGCAGGGTCGCCCGCTCGAAGGCGACCTCACGCGCCAGGTACTCGCGCTCGCCGGCATCGCGCACCGTGGCCAGCCGGCCCGTGTAGTAACGAAGGCGCGCGAGGTGGAGCCGCCGGTGCAGCGCGGGGTCGCATGCGCGGGACATCGCGCTAGCGGGCCCGGGCATGGCGGAAGAAGTCGATGGCCCTCCCGCTGTACTCGCGCCACTGGGCCGGCACGTCGTCCTCGTGGAAGATCGCCCTGACGGGGCAGGCCGCTTCGCAGGCGGCGCAGTCGATGCAGCCGTCGGGGTCGATGAAGTACTGCCGCTCGCCCGCCGCGGTGTGGATGCAATCTACCGGGCAGACGGACACGCAGGATGCGTCCATGACGTCGATGCAGGGTTCGGTGATCACATAGGGCATGGCAGAGTCCTCAGTCGAGCCGCGAGCACGAGCCGGCGGCTCGCTCGTGGATTGCGGGCGTCCCGGCGGGTTGGCCGGGAGTCGTCAGAACGTGGTTTCGATGCGCGAAGATAGGTCGAAAAAGTCCTGGAACGACTGGTTGAAGCGGTAGAACGCATCGCGCGCGTCGCCGTCGGAGTAACCAGCCTTCGAACGGGCGACGCCGTTGGGGTCTTCGCCATCGAGCGAATTGAGGGTGTACTTCCCCTCGGCCCGGCCGTGCTGCTTGATGTTTTCGAGCATCGCTCGCCACGTCGCGGGATCGAGTTCGAGGTAGAAGTCCACACTCGTGAGCCCGGCTTCGTCGATCTTGCTGACGGATGTGATGGAGTAGACGGCGAAGTCGAGGCGGTAGATCTCGTCGCCGCACTTCACCGCCATGGTGGTATCGGCCTGGCCATTCCGCCGCTGGAGTTCGATCTCCTGGTTGTAGATGTCGCGGAGTGTCGCGAACCATTCAAGCGAGGGGAATTTCAGCGCAGTCGTGGTCGTCATCGTGCCCAAACCTCCCGGGTGCGCCGAGTCTACGGAGCGGGGCGCCGGGCCTGCCATCGGGCCGAAGGAGCAACTGGACGGACCGAATGGTGTAGGCCCTCGGGGAGGGTGGACCGGCGCCAGGTGCTACTGTTCCCCGGCTGAGGAGGCGGTGTGACGCAGGTACACGCTCACGGCCTGGGTGCGGTTGTGGACGCCGAGCTTCTGGAAGATGTTGCCCAGGTGCGTCTTGACGGTCTTGGCGGAGATCACCAGCTCGGCGGCGATATCGGCGTTCGAGAGGCCGCGAGCCAGGCAATCGAGGATGACTCGCTCCTGCGAGGTGAGTTTCGCGATGGGCGAGCTGTCCTGGGCAGGCGGCTCACCGTCCTCGAGCACCCGCATGATGAGGCGCGAAGCGGCATCGCCGCTCAGGACTGACTCGTTGTGCGCCGCGAGCCGGATGGCATTGAAGAGGTATTCAGGCTCGACATCCTTCACCAGGTAGCCCGATGCGCCGGCGCGCAGGGCGCCGAAGATCAGCTCATCATCCAGGAACGTGGATAAGGCCAGAACCCGCACATCCGGGTGCTCATGGCGGATCGTCGAGGTGGCAACCGAGCCGCTGATCCCGGGCAGGCGGACATCCATCAGGACCACATCGGGGTGGCAGCTGTCGATGGCTTCGATGGCCTGCTCGCCGCTGGCTGCCTCGCCCACGACCGTGATGTCGTCGACCGTTTCGATGAGCCGCTTGAGGCCTTCGCGCACGATGCGGTGGTCGTCGCAGAGCAGGACGCGGATGGTCGCCTGGGTCATCTTCCAACTCCTCCTATTCCAGCGGGATCATGCACTCCACGCGCGTCCCGAGCCCGGCCACGGCATGAACCGAGAGCTCTCCGCCGAACGACCCGGCGCGCTCCCGCATCCCCGAGATCCCGAACGAGCCCGGCCCGGGTGGCTCGATGGCGCCGATTCCGTTGTCAGTGATCGCCATCACCACGCGGTCATCGTCGATGTTCACTAAAACCTCGGCTCGCGCGGCCCCCGAATGGCGCAGGACGTTGGTGAGCGATTCGCGCGCGATCGAGAGCAGTGCCGCGATGATGTCGTCCGACAGGCGTTCGGTAGAACCGTGAACCTGGATATCGCAGGCGATACCCGCGGCCTGCAACGGGGTCGTCACCGCTGTAAGTGATTCGGCGATGGACCGCACTGCGCCCGCGCCGACGCGAAGATTCCAGATCGACCGGCGCAGTTCAACCAGCGCGGCACGGGCCACCGTTAACGATTCCTCAATCGCCGTACGCGTCGCGCGCGGTGTGCGGCGATCGACCCGGCTTGCGGCTTCCAGGTTCAGCACGATGGCCGTGATCGACTGGGTGACTGAGTCATGGATGTCGCGGGCTATCCGCGCCCGTTCGCGCAGGACAGCGAGCTCGGTCCCGCGTTCGAGCTCAACATCCGAGCGGATCGCCGCGCCGATGAGACTCGCGGTTGCTTCGCAAATGGCCGTGTGCTCTTCGCCAAGCGGCCGGTTCCGGCGCTTCCAGGCCAGTACCAGCACCCCCGCGACGTGCTCGACCGACCAGACCGGGAAGGACGACGCCCAGCGGAGACCTTCCTCGCGCGCAAAGTAGGCTGTCTCGGCGATCGGCGCCTGGCGGACGTGACCGGCGACGGCCACCAGGTTAACGAATGCCTCCATGGTCACCTGGAGTTCGCCGCCGGTCAGTTGCTCGATGGTGTAGGGAGAGAGCGAGTACGTATAGACGAGCGGCGCCGCCCCTCGCACGGTGCTTCGCCTGTAGAAGACGGCCGCATCGGCGCCAACGATGCCGGCCAGGCAGCGCACCGTCTGCTCAATCCGGGATCGCTCCGACCCACCCAGGGAGAGCAGCCGGGCGATCTCGCCAAGGGCCGAGGCAGCGGTGGTTCGTGCCGGGGAGCTGGCTCTGGGCATCTGTCTCGCCTTATGCCGGTATGTTACGAGCCTGGCGCTCGCGGGTCTCCGGGGCACCGTGGCGGAAAGGTGCCGGGCCTCGCGGCGGGGGAGCGGGATCGCCCGGCCACGAGACCCGGCAAGGGGGAAACCACGCCAGCCTTATCGCCGGGCGCTCATCCAGCCGCGACCGCGAGGCCGCCCGTGCGGGCCACCGTCACCAGGCCCGGGTTGACCGCCGCATCCCGGTTCATGGAGATGGAATCGAGCAGGCTGAGGTAGCGCTGGAGCTGTTCGGAGCGCAGGTCACGCAGCCGCCCGATGCCGACCGCCAGCCGTTCGGTGCCACCCGCGAACAGCACGGCGAGCGCCTCGGAGACGGCCGGGCTGTGGACGAGTTCATCGGCAAGGGCAGCCTCGGCCCTGCCCAGGAAGCCCTGCAGGTACTCGCGGCCGTTCGGGTGGTACTGGAGGTAATACGCGAGGTGGCGCACGCCGTACTCGAGGTGGCGGCGGCTATCGCGCGCCAGCAGCCCGAACAGCTTGCGATCGACTGCCGAGGGGCACGCCTCGGCCAGCTTTTCGAACGTGGTGACCTCGTAAACCTTGTACACGAAGCAGATCGACGTGATCCATTCCGTGGCCTTGAGCGCGCCGAACCAGGTGCGGTAAACCGTGCCCAGGTTGCTCTGGAGCAGGCCGCCCCCGTTGGCGAGCGCGCGCTTGCGCAGGGCCTCAACCTTGCGGCCGGCATCGAAATTCTGCACCGAGAGCAGGTTCTTCACGTCGTGGAACCCGTAGGCGATCCGCTCCTCCCACGAGGCGATGACCTTTTGCTCGGCCAGGCCGTTTTCCGCGAACGACGTGGCGACCTGGCAAATGGCCCGTTCGATCTCGTCGGGCTGGGCTTCGAGGGCGGCCCAATCAATATCGACGGCGGGAATCCAGCGCTCGCGGATGCCCTGCTCGTAGAGCAGATCAGCGTCTTCCGCCCAGACTTCGCTCTTGGTGTAGATGCTGTAGGGGCCGGGCATATACGAGCCCGGCGTGGGGTGCGACCCGAGGGGAGTGTCGTTCTCGTAGGGCCAGTGGTCCGGGACGGTGCCATACGTACCGATGTTGATCTCGCGCATGCCGAGGCCGTTTGGGCCCGGGCGGGCGCGTATGCCCAGCTGGGTGGTCGGGCGCGCCCACCGGAAGCTCATCCCGGCGATCGCGGGGTTCTCCGTGGCGGCGCGCAGGAACGAACGAGCCGACTCCACATCCACCTTCAGCGCCAGCAACGAGCGGACGGTATCGACCGGGAGCGCCGATTGCTCGAATTCGGCAACCAGGTCGTCGGGCCAGCCCAGCTCGCCGGCGCGCATCTTCACCCCTTCAGCAAGTGCCGCCATTCCGTTTAGTCCTCCAGGAACACTTTCATGCTGGGAGCCATCCGCTGGCGGCGGTCGCCAAGGCCGATGACTTCGAGCCGGTGCATGTACTCGTTGATCTGCTTCTTGCGCATGATGAGGAGCTTCTTGAAGCCCTCATCGATATTCTTGATGCCGCCCCCGGCGAGCACGGCGAGCGCTTCGCTGGTCGCCGGGTTGGTGGTGAGGCTGCCCTGCGACTGGCCGAGCGCGCCTTCCTGGATATCGAGGTAATGGTGCAGCTGTTCCTTCCGCTCCGGCTCGACATCCATCAGGTATTTCAGGTGGGTGACGCCGAACGCCAGGTGCCGGGACTCGTCCTGGGCCGAAAGCCGGAAGATGCGTTTTTCCGCCTCGTTGTTCGAGATGAGCTCGCCCATCCGGAAGATGGTCTGGACGAAGCCTTCGCCCACCAGGTGGAGGCGCGCGGTCATCTCGGTGAAATCGTCGGCCGAGAGAAGCTGCGAGGCCCCGAACCCGGCATCGGTCAGGCCACCACCATTGACGAGCGCGCGCTTGCGGAAGACGTCTTCGTGGCGCGACTCATCCATGAGCTGCGTGCCGAGGAAGAGCTGGGTCTCGAACTGCTCGGGGTGGACGGTGCCCATGAACCGGCCGGGCAGGTCCCCCGCGATGAATTCGACCTGGGTGAGGAACGTGCAGAGCGTGCACATCGCCATCTCGATGTCGTCCGGGAGCTCCTTGATCTCATCCCAGGGGATGTCGACCGCGGAGGACCACTGGCGCTGCATGGCCTCTTCGTAAAGCAGGAGGGCTGATTCGGACCAGACGTCGGACTTGGTCTTGTACTGGTTGCGGTGTGCGGCCGAGCGCGGGTCGGGCCGGGCGCCACGCATGGTGAAGGTCGGCCAGCCGGCATCCGGCGGAGCCTCACCATAGATCGGAAGCTGGCGGAGGTTTTCGAGGGTGAGGCCCTTGGCGCCCGGCTCGGCGCGGGTGCCCCAGCCGTCCTCGATATTGAGCCAGGACAGGTCGAGTCCCGGTTCCATGACCTTCTCGGTCGATGATGCGCTCATGCTTCGCATGCCCTCCAATGGGGTTTCAGGTCTGACGCGTATTCGACCACGCGGGAGGATGCGGTGGATATGCATCCGCTGACCGAAATTGGGGGACCAGAAGACCTAGGACCTCTACGCCCGCGAAATTAGGCCGTCGAGCCTATGCCATCCATAGACACCGGTTATTAGACTCCGGCCCGACCCAAATCGACGGCAGGGTGGCAGAACCGGATGGCTGCATACATGTTGCGGCGCGTGGTCCTCACGTTGCCAGTGCTCTTTCTCGTGCTCTTCGGCTCGTTCGCGCTGCTGCGTCTCATTCCCGGGAGCGCGGCCGAACTGCGGGCCGGGGCCGGGCAGAGCCAGGAGGACATCGCCCGCCTCGAAAAGCAGTTCGGACTCGACGACCCGATCCCGATCCAGTTCGTCAACTGGGTCGGCCGGCTGCTCACCGGAGACCTCGGCGAGTCGATCTGGAGCACCGAACCGGTGGCCGACGAGATCAAGCGGCGCTTCCCGCCGACGGCCGAACTGGCGGTCCTTGGCGCACTGTTCGCGGTCATCGTCGCGGTACCGGCCGGCACCATGGCCGCGCTGAACCAGGATCGGTGGATCGACCGGTCTTTGCAGGTGGCGACGGCCGTGGGCATCGCGATCCCTAATTTCTTCCTGGCCACGCTTGTCATCATGCTGCCGGCGCGCTGGTGGGGGTGGACGCCGCCGACCGGGTACATCTCGATGTTTGACAACCCGGTGGAGAACCTTCAGCGCATGGCCCTGCCCGCGATGATCATCGGGCTGGCACAGGCCGCGGTGATCACGCGCCTGACGCGGTCGTCGCTCCTGGAAGTGTTGCGCCAGGACTACATCCGGACCGCACGCGCCAAGGGGCTCGCCGGCAGGACCGTCATCGTTCGCCACAGCTTCCGCAATGCCATGGTGCCGATTGTGACGATCTTCGGGTTGCAATTCGCGACGCTGCTCGGCGGTTCAGTCATCATCGAATCGGTGTTCAGTATTCCAGGAATGGGAGCCGGCGTGCTTTCGGCCATCGGCCGCCGGGACTATGACCTTGCCCAAACGCTGATCCTGATCTTTGGCCTTGTCCACATCCTCTCGGTATTCATCACAGACATGGCCTACACTCTGGTCGATCCGAGAATCAAATACACGTGATACGCCAACAATGCTGGTGATCGTAATCCCACGCTCCACAAGGTGAATTCATGGCGACTACAGCGGCTGTCAGACCTCCGCTCACCCGGATCGAAAAAAGGCGGCGAACGGGCCTGCTCTTGCGGGGCATGCGCCGGTTCGTCGTGAAGAAGCCGCTTGGAGCGCTCGGCCTGGTGATGATTTGCGTGGTGATAGTGGTGGGCATCGTCCCGCAGGCATTTGAGCGGACCGACCCCAACGCCGTCGACCCGTTCCGGATCCTCGAAGCCCCGGGTTCCAGCGCCTGGTTCGGGACGGACCAGCTCGGACGAGATATCTACTCCCGGGTGGTCCACGGCGCGCGTGTCGCGGCCATCGTGGGATTCGGGGCGGTAGCGATCGCGGCTGTTGTGGGCACGACAATTGGCATCATCAGCGGGTACTACGGGGGCTGGGTCGACCTCATCGTCCAGCGCTTCGTCGATTCCATCCTGGCCTTTCCGCCACTCGTGCTGGCGCTCAGTGTGGTGGCGGCCGTCGGCCCATCGGTAGGCAACCTGGTTTTCGCGCTCGCGTTCGTATCGGCGCCTTCGTTTTCCCGGATCGTGCGGGCCTCCACGCTCTCGGTTCGCCAAATGACGTACGTGGAAGCCGCGGTCTCCATCGGCCAGTCGACGCCGCTCATCATCCTCCGGCACGTCCTTCCGAATGTGGCCGCGCCCATCCTGGTGGTGGCCACGGGCGCGGTTGGCTCTGCGATCCTGGTCGAATCGGGACTGAGCTTCCTGGGCCTTGGGCCGCCCCCGCCCAACGCCACCTGGGGCAGCATGCTCTCCCTCGAGGCGCGCTTCTACCTGACGACCGCCTGGTGGTTGGCGGTGGTGCCCGGTGTTGTGATTTCGGTCACCGTCCTTGCCTTCAACCTCCTGGGCGATGCCCTCCGGGACGTCCTCGATCCGCGCCTGCGAGGTCGCTAGCCCAATGTCCGTTCCTGTTCACGGCGCGCCCCTGGGCGCACCTGCCACTCCACGAACGAAAGGAGCCTTCGCACAACAGATTCAGCAAGACGGTCCGGGGGACTGGTTGGCCCAGGAGCCAACACATGTTTTGGGTTCAAAGGGGAAGGGAGATCCGCATGACGGAGAAGTCAGAATACTGGTCCCGCTGGTGGAACAGCAGGACATCGCGGCGCCGGCTCATTGGCGGCGGCGTTTCGTTCGGTCTTGGCGCGGCGGCGCTGGGCATCGTCGGTTGTGGCGACGATGACGACGATGGCGGGGATACCGGCGGGAACGGCGGCGGTGGTGCCGCTGCCAGCCCGACGACCGGGAGTGGTGGCAGCACGGCCGCGTCGTCGCTGCCCGACCACCCCCTGTTCAAGGGCCTCCCCGGCGGGAAGAAGGGCGGCAAGTTCGTGTGGGCGCAGGCCGACGACCCGGTCGGCGGGGACCCGCACAGCCACGAGGAGCCGGGCACGCAAGCCCTCACCTCGCCCGTGCACAACTGCCTCTTCTTCCCGTGGGAGGATACTCCCGGCGAGCAGACCATCGTCGGCGAACTTGTCGAAAAGTGGGAACAGCCCTCGGATACCGAGGTCGTCCTCACCCTCCGCAAGGGCGTGAAGTGGCAGGACGTGGGCCCCGTCAACGGGCGGGACTTCGTGGCCAAGGACGTCGAGTACAACCTGAAGCGGATGGTGGAGACCCGTCCTGAAAACCGCCTCCGCGGCATGTTCGAGCCGATCAGCGGCATCGAGCTGCCCGACGACCATACGGTCAAACTGAAGCTGGCCCACCCGTTTGCGCCGCTCTTCATCAACCTCGGTTTCACCTGGGCGCAGATGGTTGCCAGGGAAGTCGTGGAGGCGGGCACGATCGAGCGCACGCCGATCGGGACGGGCCCTTTCCTGCTGGACAAGTGGGAACGCGGGGTCCGCGCCACCTACAAGCGCAACCCGAACTACTGGAAGCCGGGTCTTCCCTTCTTCGACGAGCTTGAGATGCAGATCCTGGCTGACCGGGCAGTGCGCGAAGCGAAGTATCTCGCAGGCGAGCACGACCTTGGCGCGGTGAACGTCCTCGGCTCCAAGGCCGAGGTGATCAGCAGCCAGATGTCCGACATCAAGGGCAAGGTGCCAAGCAGGTTCATCGAAGGCAAGGCGGCGTTCAGCTCCAAGCTCCACCTGTACTTCAACGTCGCCACGAAGCCGTTCGACGATGAGCGTGTGCGCAAGGCATTCGCCATGGCCTTCAACTACGACCAGATGATCGCGGCCTTCGCGGCCGGCCGTGGCCTGCGGACGGGCGAAATGTCCTCGGGCAACGCCTTCTGGGCGGCTCGCGAGGCCGATATGCCGAAATTCGATGTCGCCCAGGCCAAGGCGCTCCTGGAGCAGGCGGGACAATCTGGTCTCAAGACCGAGAACTGGGTCTCGCCGCAGTACAGCGGTACTACCCTTGCGCCCATCATGCAGGGCCTGCTCAAGCAGGCGCTGGGCATCGACGTGGCGCCGAAAACCCTCGAAAACGCCCAGTGGATCTCCGAGGTCTACCGCGCGCAGAAGCCGTACCCGCTTTCGAGTCACGGCGACTGGTCGTTCGATGACCCGGACCGGACACTCCGCGAGTACTACCACTCCAAGGGGTCCGCACAGCATCAGAACCTGAACGACGCCACGCTCGATAAGATGCTCGATGATCAGCGGCGCGAGCTCGACAAGACGAAACGGCAGGAGCTGGTCCGCGACATCCAGAAGTACATGATGGACAAGGCGTACACGGTGCCGCTCTTCTCCATCGGCTTCATCACAGCCGTCCCCGAGTATCTCAATTACCCGGACATCCGCGGCGGCAACGTCAACACCTACCGCATCCGCGACATCATCTCCGCCACGGGCGGCCCGCGCGCGGGCTAGTCCCCGCACATGTTCGAAGCCGATGAGGGCGCCGCCTACAACAGCGGTGCCCTCATCGGATAACCCCGCAGAGGCGCCCCATGCCTGTATACGAATTCCGCTGTCAGCTCTGTGGCCACAAGGCTGAAGTACTGGCCCGGCGAGTGACTTCACCCGTCGCGGAGCCGCAGTGCCCCGCCGGCCAACCAGGGCACCGCATGGTGCGCATCATGAGCACTTTCGTGCGTAAACTCACCGAGGCGGACAAGCTCGCCGAGGCGGAGGCCCAGTACGGGGCCGAGGTCCAAGCGGCGATGGGCACGGGCCCCGATATCTCGCGCCTCGCCAGGCGGTACGACAGGCTCTCGGCCGACCTGCCACCCGAATAAGCCCCGGGTGTGCGCGAGTTGGGCCACCCCTTCCAATCGGGCGCCGCCAATCGCGCACGGCTTCATCCCCTCGCTTGCTACAGTGAATGCATGGCAGGCCTCGCGAAGCGCCGGCTCGGACGCACCGGCCTCACCGTCTCGGAGCTTGGGCTGGGCGCCATGGACACGCCCCATTCGCCCGAGGCGATCGAGACCGTGATGACAGCGCTCGACCTCGGCATCGACTTCATCGACACGGCGCGGGACTACGAGGGCAGCGAGCACCTCCTCGGGGAAGTCATCCGCCGGCGCGGCGGAAAAGACTTCGTGGTGGGAAGCAAGACCTTTCGTCACTCAGCCCATGGAAGCCAGTATGAGATCGACCGTTCGCTCCGGGTGCTCGGCGTGGAGCGGATCGACCTCTACCAGCTCCACGACATCTCGACGGCGGCGGCCTGGGCCGAGGTCATGGCCGATGGGGGCGCGCTCGAAGGGCTCAAGACGGCGCAATACCGCGGCCTGATCGGGCACATCGGCATCTCATCGCACGACCTCGACATCGTTGAGCGAGCGATAACCTGTGGTGAGTTCGATACCGTGATGCTCGAGTACTCCGCCTTCTTTCCGCAAACAGCCCGGCTCATCGAGCTTGCCGCGGAGCGCGACGTGGGTGTGATCGTGATGCGCCCCTTGGGTGGCTCGGGCCGGACGAGCACCATGCGCGGCCGATTGGCCGCCGGGTACACCGGCCCGCTGACCCCCGCAAACCTCCTGCGGTATGTGCTTACTCACCCGGGTGTATCGGTGGCCATCCCGGGAGCACGCCATCCGTCGCGCATTACCGCGAACGTCGCCACGGCCTTGAGTTACGAACCGATGAGCCTCGCGGAGCGCCAGGAGCTCGAACGGACGGCGGCGGAGTTGTACTGACTCCGCCGGCGAAGAGGGCCGTTCGGCCGGGCTTCCCGGCCCCGGCCGCCCTGTGCGCTGGCGTTGAAGTGGCTGAGTATCATCGGTGCAATCACCGGCTGGAGGTGGAGGCATGGCAACCAGCGCGATGTTCGTGGTGACACTACGGGAGTGGCTCGAGAGCCAGCGGCTCCAGGACACGCCCCACCGTGCGGCCCTCGGCGCCGCCATGAACGCCGGCGATACCGCCGCGATTCGCGCATTGCTCGCGGAGGCGCCATTCAATCCCGACCAGCGGCGGTACCTGGATGATTTGCTCGACCGCTGGGAAAAGGCGGAAGCGGGCGGGGGATGAGTCCTGACCGCGATCATGGGGTGCGTTCGCCCCGGCGTGGTACACCGCCATCCATGCCAATCGCGCACATCCCCGGTCAGCGTGCCGGCCGGCTGGCCGCGGCCATCGCCCTTTCGCCAGCCGAACGCATGCGGCAGGTCGAGGCGTTCTTCCTGGCACACCCGCAATCGGACGCGGGCCCCTTCGGGCTGGGACAGGCGATCCTGGACTTCCAGCAATGGGAGATTGCGTCTGGCCGCATTCCCGAAGCGGGTGGCTCCGCCTGGTGGCGGGGCGTGAACGGGATGATGGTCCTGGACATCGCTTCGGCGTGTCGCGGCGAGCCACCGGCCACACCCGCGATGCGCGCCTGGCTGAGCTACACCCGGGCGCCCGATCCGCAGGCAGCCCTCTGGCACGCCCATCAACACTCGCTCCATGCCGGCATTCGCGCCTGTGCTGCTCTGCTCGCATCCGAACCGGAGGCCGAGCAGCGTTTCGCCGAGATCGTCATCGATGTGGTCGATCGGACGGCGCTCGCCGGGTCGGCCACAGACGATGACGGCCTGGCGCGCATGACGGGACGCTTCTACCCGGCCTGCTACCCGATCGAGCCGGCCAGCCTCCCGGCGCTTGCGCTGATGCGCGAGAAGACGGCCGCGCGGCTGCTCGATGTGGCCGGCGAACCGTTCGAAAACGTTGGCATGGGTTCCACGCGCTGGGACTCGCCCCGGGGGCTCAATCGATGAACTCGTACGGCTGGAGCAGTTCTGCGTAATCGTTCCGCGGCGAGTTCAGGAGTGGAGAAACAGGCCGGTAGACCAGCCACTCATCCGGCGGGGGGCCGAGCAGCTTCTTCAGGCTCACCGGGTTCGGTTCGTTCGGGTTCATCCAGGCGTCGGCCTGCTCATCGGAGAGCACGACGGGCATGCGGTCGTGGATCGGCCGCATCATCTCGTTCGCCCGTGTCGTCAGGATGGTGAACGTCCGCTCCCTCCGGTCCGGGGCGGGGAACCACGATTCGTACAGCCCGGCCAGCAGGAGGAGCCCACCGTCGGGGCGGTGGAACCAGAGCGGGCGGCGGTGGTCGCCCGGCCCGACCCACTCGAAGAACCCATCGGCGGGGACCACGCAGCGGCGCTTGAGGAATGCTTCGCGGAAAGCGGGGCGCCGATCGACGCCCTCGGCCCGGGCGTTGATCGGGCCCGTTACCCGCTTCCCCGGCTGTGCCCAGTGGTTCACGAGCCCCCACTTCGCGCGCGCGATCTCCCGGTCCTCGAAGCGCTGGCGGACGATGAAGTGCCAGTCGGTCGGGGCGATGTTGTAGCGCGGCCGGTACTCGTCGGGGAGCGAGCCGCGCGGAACGCCGAGCTCGCGCTCGAGCTCCGCGCGGTCGGACCTCGTCAGGGTGAAGCGCCCGCACATACGCCGGGCTCAGTGGTCCCGGGTGTGTGGCACGCTAGCCCCGCGAGTAGGTGCCAACAAGCCGGTTCATGCCGAGGGTGTGCGGCTCGATCTTCTCCAGCAGCTGCCAGAGGGTGAGCCCCGGCTCCAGGTTGAGTTCGGCGTCCAGGGCGAACACCCAGAAGTAGTAGTAATGGGTGCCGTGGCCGGGAGGCGGCATGGGGCCACCGTAGCCGGGCTTGCCGAAGTCGGTCACGCCGCTGGTGTAGTCCGCCGTGCCCTCGGCGAGGTTCGTCACGTTGCCCGGGATGTTGTAGAGCACCCAGTGCACGTAGCCGTAGCGGCCGCCGGTCACCAGCGGCGCATCCGGGTCGTGGCAGACCACGGCGAACGACCGCGTGCCCTCCGGTGCATCGTGCCAGGCGAGCGCGGGCGAGACGTTCTCGGCTTCGCCGGTGTGTTTTGCGGGGATCCTGCCGCCCGCCACGAATGCGGGGCTCGTCAGCTGCATCTTCGAAAGCGCGAATCCCAAAGCGTTCCTCCTTCGCTATCTCCGTCCAGGCCCCAGGGCGCCTTGATACTGGCACAGACCTCGCGCGCCTGCCAGCGCATCGCCGGGAGAACCGAAATGCGTGACGTGCTTCACCCTCCGGCCCGGTCTCCATGCCTTCTCCAGGAATCCCTCACGTTTCGCCGGCGATATGCGCCCTACGTTGTGACCGCGGCCTGGCCGCAGGGAGAAAGAGCCACGGAACACGAACTGCAAGCAACGACCGGGGCCGCTGGCTCGCCGCTCCCCAACACCACGGAAGGAATCTCTGCCATGTCAAACCTGGAACTCCTCTCCTCCCCCACTCTGCCGGTCGCGCAGCGCCGCATGCTGCTTGTGCTCGCTCACCCGGACGACGAGACGCTGGGTTTTGGGGGCACCATTGCCCGTTACGCCGCCGAAGGAGTGGAAGTTCACCTCATCACCGCCACTTCCGGTCAGAAGGGCTGGACGGGCGACCCGCGCCAGGACCCGGGAGAGGCAGCTCTCGGCCGCATTCGCCGCGACGAGCTGCGGCGGGCCGCCGCGATCCTGGGCGTGCGGTGCGTCTACATGCTCGGACACACCGATGGCGAACTCGACCAGGTCGATCCCGAATGCATCGTGACGGAGGTAGCGGCCTATATCCGCCAGTTCCGGCCAGATGTCGTCCTGACATTCGGCCACGACGGGCTCTATGGGCACCCGGACCACATCGCCATCTGCCAGTTCACGACGGCGGCGGTGGTCGCCGCAGCGAACCCCGGGAATGCGTTGCTCAGGGGTTCGGAGCCG
Source organism: uncultured Anaerolineaceae bacterium (assembly GCA_964448165.1). Lineage (GTDB taxonomy): Bacteria > Chloroflexota > Dehalococcoidia > Tepidiformales > Tepidiformaceae > Amarobacter. The sequence goes on from CAYUVT010000006.1 coordinate 20,849, forward strand.
CACCAGGTAGCGAAGCTGTACTACCGTGCCGCCCGGGCCGCGTTTATGGCCGCCTACGAGGAAGCTTTTGGCGAACTCGTGATGCACATCGACGATGAGGAGCGCCGCTCCCCGGGCTGGGCAGACTGGGTGATCACCACGACCGTGAACGCGGGGACACGCTGGCGGCAGGTTTGGGCCGCCGTGAGACAGCATCGGTCGCAGCTCCCTCTCTACTCGCGCCTCCAGGAGCTTCCCGTTGAGCGCCATCGTCACCTCTGGGGGACGCAGGAGTACTATCGGGCGATGAGCCTGGTGAACGGCGGCCGGGCGAAGGAGACCGACCTCTTCGCCGGGCTGCCACGCTGGCCCCTTACCGCGGCTGCCTGAATCGGGAATCACCCTCGCACCACGTTGAGTGTCCGCATGGTACGGTGGCTTTGCGGGCAACCCCCGCCAATGCCGCACCGAGGCCGCCGGCCTCCACCCCCGGAGGGGAATGTCGAACCACCACCCCGCGCCACCCGTCGACTACCGTGAGCTCAAGCAGCTCGTCACCAGCCAGGGACTCCTCGCCCCGCAACAAGGCTATTACGCCTTCAAGGCCATTGCCGCCCTGGCCGGGGTCGGCCTGGCGGTGGCGGTGACCCTTTCCACATCGAATGTGGCGCTCGTCCTATTCGGCGCACTCCTGATGGCGTTCGCATCGACCCAGGTCGCGCTCCTGGGGCACGATATCGGCCACCGCCAGGGCTTCCGCGGCCGCCGGACGAACCTCGTCGCCCGGTTCATCTTCGGGAACCTGCTCCTTGGCATCAGCCACTCGTGGTGGAGCGCGAAGCACAACCAGCACCACGCGACACCGAACCACGAGGAGCTCGACCCCGATATCCAGTTCCCGATGGTGGTGTTTTCGATCGAACAGCTGGCCGCGCGCTCGCCGAAGCTCCGCTGGCTCATCGGCCTGCAGGCGTTCGTGTTCCCGCTCCTGCTCCCGCTCCAGGCAGCGAATATGCGCATCACGAGCATCCAGCACCTGGTGCGTGCCCGCGCAAAGATGCCGGTGCTCCAGGCCGCGGTCATCCTTGGCCACTTCGCCCTCTACGGCCTGCTGCTGCTCGCCATCGGCAGCTGGCCGCTCGCCATCGCATTCGCGGTGGTCCATCAGCTGGCGTTCGGCCTGTACAACAGCTCGGTCTTTGCCTCGAACCACAAGGGCATGCCGCTCATCGAGACGGGCCAGCGGCTCGACTTCCTCCGCGAGCAGGTGCTCACGTCACGCAACGTGCTCGGGCATCAGCTCACCGACTTCTGGTATGGCGGCCTGAACTACCAGATCGAACATCACCTGTTCCCGACCATGCCGCGCAACCAGCTCAGCAAGGCACAGCCCATTGTCGAAGACTTCTGCAAGCGTCTCGGGATCGCGTACCACGCCACCGGCCTGTTCGCCTCCTACCGCGAAACCTGGCTCCACCTCTACCGGCTCGGAAACGCAGCGCGCCGCGGCCCGGCCGCAGTTGTGGCGGAGTAGCTCCGCTCAGGGCTGCAGGCGGAGTACCGAGCGGGTTTCAGCCTCCAGGGCCGCCCGGTCGCGCAGCATGAGGATGCGCTCGTGCCGCTGCCAGGGCGGGAGCTGGTCGGCAGCATGTTCGCTCCCCGGGACACCGGAGACTCCACCGGGAATCACGTATGAGGCCCGTTCCGGCGCCGCGAAATCGACCACCTGCCGGTAGACGGAAGTCAGCGTGATGGCGAAATCATTCTTGCCGCTCAGGCCATAGCCCGCGGCCTGGAGCGTGTCGCCGTCGCCACCCACGGCAGCCCGAGGCGGGTCGAGCGCCGCTTCAGGGAACTGGCTCGAAAGCGGGTGGCGGCTGGCGGTCGTGTGTCGCGAGTCCCAGCGCCAGCGCCCGGGATCGGGCCCGCCGAGCGCGACCGACTGCTCCCATGCTCGCTTCAGGGCTGCTGCGAGAATCGGGCTCCATTCGCGTCCACCCGGCGGCGGCGCCCCTTCTTCGAGGTGGGCAACCACCTCGGCGAGCAGGCCGCTGACTACCCGGCCGAGTCCAGCGTGCCGTTCGGTGGTGAGCCAGGCCCAGGTTGCCTCCCCCACCAGCGGGGCGAAGAGTTCGCGCGTGACGTTTCTACGGAAGTACGCGTAGAGGAGCCCCTCTCCCCGGTCACCGGCCAGGTTGCCATCCCACCCGGCAAGCGTGGCCCGCGCGCGTTCGGCATCGCCCTCGAACGGACCCCGGGAGGCCAGGAACCTGGCCCAGGTGCGCGCAGGCTTCGAGGTGGTATCGCCCTGCCACGAGGCGATTGTCTCCGGGGAGAGGCGCTCGCCGCCGCCAAGCAGCTCCACCAGGCGGTCGGCCCGGCCCGGTGGAGCGAAATAGGCGCTGATGTAGGGCTCGTCGCCCGCAAGCACGCGCTGGTTCGCGGTGGCGATGTACCCCTCGGGCGGGTTCACCGCGCGAGGCAGCTGGTCGAACGGGACAGTGCCAACCCACTCGTGCTCGCCCGTCCAGCCCGGCACGGCCACCCGGCGGCCGGCCGTCGAGGCGCGGATGGGGAGCTCGCCGCGCACCAGGTAGCCGATGTTCCCGCCGGTATCGGCCGCGACCAGGTTGTTCACCGGGTCGACCCAGGTCGCCTGTGCCGCGAACAGCTCGTGCACATCGCGGGAGCGCACCATGGGCCGGAGGCCGTTGAATGCCGGCTTCGCCCGCTCGAGCGCGGTGTACCGGAGGGCCACCGCCATCCCCCCGCGCGGGTCGCCATGGACGACCGGCCCGTGCCGTGTCTTCCAGCACTCCAGGCTGACCGGCTCGCCGCCCCGCACGGTGATGGTCTCGCTACGGTGTTCCGCCGCCCGCCAGCCATCTTCGGCCAGGTAGCGCTCGCCGGCCTCTCCTTCGAACCGTTCGATGTAGAGGTCCTGGTAGTCGGCCTGGGTATGCGTGATGTTCCAGGCGACGGCGCCGTTGAAGCCGAAATGCGGGAAGCCCGGAAACCCGGCGAACGTCGCGCCGCTCACATCGAAGTCCGGGCAGGAGACATGGACCTGCCAGTAGGCGTTGGGCACATCGAGGGCGCGATGCGAGTCGTTACAGATGACCGGTTCGCCCGTCGTGGTGCGCGAACCGTGCACCGCCCAGGAGTTCGACCCGGCCTCGATCTCGGAGAGAAACCCCAGGTGCTCCGAAGCTGCCGCGATCTCCTCGTTCGCATGGTCGAAGAACTCCCGGACCTTCCCGCCCGGCGGAAGGATGACGGAGCTACCCACGGGCGAAAGGAAGTGGAGTTCTTTCCACGTGGTGGGGCCAACCCGGGCGAACAGGCCGGTGGCCGCCATCTTCCACTGCCAGGGCCCCATGAGTACGTGGCGAATCTTGAACAAGGCGACCGAATGCCACGGCTCCCACGGCTCGGGGCTGATGCCCGTCAACCCGTATTCCGGTGGGAGCGGCGCGCCACTCGCCAGGAAGGCGTTCACCCCGCGGGCGTAGGCCGCGAACATCTCCTGCGTCCCGGCATCCATCGCGCCGAGGCTGTCCCGCGCAGCGGCGGCGATATCAAGCCGGCGCGCCACCAGGTCGGCGGCCAGGCCAGCCTCGCCCGCGGCCTCGGCCCAGCGGCCCACCGCCCGCCGCCGGTCATACTCCATCTGCCAGAGCCGGTCCTGGGCGGCTGCGAAGCCCTGCCCGAACCATGCATCCATTTCGGTCGCAGCCGAGACGTGGGCCACGCCCCACCGGTCGCGCCGGATGACGATCTCTCCGCCCGGACCCGGGACGCGCAGATCCGTTGATTGCACGCTGACCATCGGACACCCCCCTCCGCTGGTCTGTTGCGGAAGCCTACCATCTCTTGCATCGCACCTTCGGCGATTGCTCTGGTAGGCTTCCGGCACTCCGCTGAAGGAGCCGCCAGTGGCCGCGAACCCGTCCCTCGATTGGGATGCACTCTTCGAAGAAGCCGTCGACATCCTTTGCCGCTTCATCCGCATCGACACCTCGAACCCGCCGGGCAACGAGGTGGCCGCGTGCGAGTTCCTCGGCGGCATCCTCCAGCGCGAGGGCATCCCGTTCGAAACGTTCGATGCCGGCGGCGGGCGCGTGTCGCTCAGGGCTGTGCTGCGGGGCGATGGCAGCAAGCGCCCCTTCATGCTCCTGAACCACACCGACGTGGTGCCCGTGCAGCGCGAGTACTGGGACGAGGACCCGTTCGGCGGGCTCATCAAAGATGGGCATATCTGGGGCCGTGGCGCACTCGATATGAAAGGCCTGGGCGTCGCTCAGCTGATGACCTTCCTCGCGTTCAAGCGCCATCACCTCCCCCTCGCGCGAGACCTCGTGTTCTTCGCCATGGCCGACGAGGAGGCCGGGTCCGAGTTCGGCATGCGCTGGCTCGAGCGTCACCACCCCGAGTCGCTCGATGCCGAGTTCGTCATCAATGAGGGCGGAGGCGGCACCACCGAGCTCTTCGGCATCGAGCGGCCGGTGTACAACGTCGCCGTCGCCGAAAAAGGACCCGTCTGGCTGCGGCTGGTCGCCGAAGGGGCGCCGGGGCACGGCTCGGTGCCTCACGACGACAATGCACTCGACCGGCTGGTTCGCGCCATGCACCGCGTCCAGGCGTGGGAGCGTCCGCTCACGGTTTCGCCGGTACTCGAGGAGTACTTCGCCCGCCTTTCCAGGGCCGGCATCTATCGAGGCGACGCGACACCCGAGGGGTTGCGATCGGCGGCCGTGGGCGACCCCCGCATCCGGGCGCTGCTCTCCGACACGATCAGCGCGACGACGGCCACAGCGGGCATGAAACACAACGTCATCCCCGCGCGGGCCGAGGCGACCCTCGACTGCCGTCTGCTGCCCGGGGTTCGGCCGGAGGACTTCATCGGCGAACTCGAACGCGTGATCGACGACCCGAAGGTGCGGGTGGAGCGCGTGCATGTCGGCTGGTCGGAATCGAACCCGTTCGATACCGAGCTCTTTCGCACCATAGAGAACGTCATCCACGAGCACATCGAAGACGCAGTGGTGGTACCCGGGATGACGGTGGGGTTCACCGACAGCAGCGTCCTGCGCAACCGCGGCGTCGTCTCCTACGGCTTCTCGGGCGGGCTCAATGTGCCGGCCCTGGGCCGGACGGTGCACGGCCACAACGAGCGCGTCCCGCTCGAGAGCTTCCGGCTGAATTGCCAGATGGTGTACGAAGTGACCCGCCGGATGTGCGCACCCTGACCGCTGGTTGCAATGCCTTTGCAACCCTGCGGATGCCCCGGGGGCTTCCCACCGGGGATATACTCGAAGGGTCAGTTCGCACATCAACGACAGGGGTTCGACCGGTCACGCGCTCTCCCGCCACGCACCGGTGCGATTCCCCGGGCCAATCAAGTTCACCCTTTGCGGGCCCGCCCTGAGGGCTCGCCCCGGTAGCAGATGGAGCAGGCCAGATGACCTGGACCGTGCAATCGCTTCCGCTCCCATCCGAAGTGCGCCGCGGGACAAGTGGCTCTGCGTACCCGCGGTTGCATCACTCGTTGCCGCTGGCAGTTTCGTGGCCGTGGCACAGAGTCGCGACGCACGTCGCGCGAGGCGAGTTGCCTGCCTCGCATGCCTGTTCCTGAGACGAACCGCGCCGGGGCCCGGTAGCCGCTCCTGGTGAGTGCCGGGCTATCGCTCCCCCAGGGAAAGGAGACCTCGATGGACGAATGTCGCGCCTGCGGCGCCACCAGCAACCTCGAATACTTCGCGCCGGAGACCTGCATCTTCGGCGATGGTTCCCGCCTCGATCGTGACGCGCTCCTCTGCGCCGCGTGCGTGGACGCGACCACGCTCAGGCGCGTCAGCGTGGCGCCCGGCGTGCGCCAGCGGCTCGGCAAGGCGGCACTCAGATCCTGAAAGTCACCCGTGTTCGTTGGATTGGGAGGCAATGCCATGAACAGTGACGTCATCGCACCGGCGGCCACGCGGCCCGAGCAACAGGCCACCAGCCCGGTCCGGGACTACCCCGCGGAGCCTATCCGCTCGCAGTGGGTGGTCGATCTCGCGTCGCACCGCGTGGTGAAGCGCGCCGCGCGCTCCCCCCGCCCCGCGCACGGGGAGCCCGGCGTATCGTGAGTTCCCCCCCGGCGAGGCCTGGCCCGCCAACCCCCGCCGGTCGTCCCCCGCGCGTGGCGGTGGAACACGTCAGTCCCGAAGTCGACGCGGGCCGCTTCGCAGCGAAGCGCGTTGAAGGCGATACCATCGAAGTCGGGGCCACAATCTTTGCCGACGGCCACGACGTGCTCGCGGCCGAGGTGTTGTACCGCCGCGACGACGAGCGCGCGTGGTCCCGCACCCCGATGCGCCCGGCCGGGAACGATCGCTGGCTCGGCGCCTTCGAGGTGCCCGCCATCGGCCGGTATGCGTACACGGTCGAGGCGTGGATCGACCGCTATGCAACCTGGCTCGACCGGCTTGAGAAGCGGCATGCGGCGGGCCAGGACTTGCGACTCGAGTTCGAAGTTGGCGCGGAGCTGTTGAGCCGCTCGGCCGCGCGTGCGCCCCGGGCGGTCGCGCGTGTGCTGGAGGGTGCGGCGGCCCACCTCCCGTCGATGGGGGCAGACGAGGGCGTCGCCCTGGCCCGTAGCGTGGCGGACCCGGCCCGGCAGCATCAGCCCCGCGGATCCGTCGCGCGGTACTCCCGGGTCCTCCCGCTGGTCGTCGAGCGCCAGCGTGCCGGGTTCGGCGCCTGGTACGAGTTCTTCCCGCGCTCGTTCGGGAGGCACGGCACGCACGGCTCATTCTCCGATGCGGAGGCAGTGCTGCCGTACATCCAGTCGATGGGCTTCGAGGTGGTCTACCTCCCGCCCATCCACCCCATCGGCCAAACCAACCGCAAGGGCCCGAACAACGCGCTCACTGCCGGTCCCGCAGACCCGGGCAGCCCGTGGGCGATCGGCTCGGATGCGGGCGGGCACTGCGCCGTGCACCCCGGCCTGGGAACGCTCGACGACTTCCGCCGGTTCCGCGAGCGGGCGGAAGCGCTCGGCCTCGAAATCGCGCTCGACCTCGCCTTCCAGTGCTCGCCCGACCACCCCTGGGTAACCGAACACCCGCAGTGGTTCGAACGCCTGCCTGACGGCTCGATCCGCCATGCCGAGAACCCACCGAAGAAGTACGAGGACATCGTGCCGTTCAACTTCGAATGCGACGAGTGGCCCGCGCTCTGGGAGGCGCTTCGCGGCGTGGTCGCGTTCTGGATCGACCAGGGCGTCCGCATCTTCCGCGTGGATAACCCGCACACCAAGCCGTTCGCCTTCTGGGAGTGGCTGATCGATTCGATTCGACGCGACCATCCCGATGTCATCTTCCTCTCCGAGGCCTTCACCCGGCCGGCGGTGCTGCATTACCTGGCGAAGCTCGGCTTTAGCCAGTCGTACAACTACTTCGCCTGGCGCAACACCCGCGATGAGCTGACGGCCTACGTGAACGAGCTGATGACGGGGCCAGGGCGCGACTACCTGCGCCCGAACTTCTGGCCGAACACACCCGACATCCTGACGGGCTACCTCCAGGCAGGAGGACGCCCCGCCTTCATGGTCCGGCTCGTGCTCGCGGCCACGCTGGCGGGAAGCTACGGCATCTATGGCCCTGCCTTCGAACTCTGCGAGGACCGTCCGCGTGAGCCAGGCTCAGAAGAGTACCTCGATTCCGAGAAGTACCAGCTCCGCCACTGGGACCTGGCGAATCCGTGGAGCCTGCACGACTTTATCGCGCTGGTGAACGGCATCCGCCGCCAGAGCCCGGCCTTCCGCAACGATGCCGCGCTCCAATTCCACGAAACGGAGAACGACCGGCTCATCTGCTACAGCCGCACAGCAGCCGATGGCGAGACCGTGGTGGTGGTGGTCAACCTGGACCCGCACTTCAAGCAAACGGGGCATGTACGCCTCGACCCTGCGGTGGTGCGCGTGGAACCCGGCGCGCAGTACCAGGCCCACGACCTGCTGGGCGGCGGGCGCTACCTCTGGCAGGGAAGCCGGAATTACGTTGAACTGGATCCGGCGATCACCCCGGCGCACATCTTCCTGTTGAGGACCGCGCGCCGCTCCGAGCGCGACTTCGAATACTTCCTGTAGGGAGGGAGACCGCTTGACCAGCTCCAACCGCGCCGCCGCCACTGCCGGCGCCGACCCGGCGAGCGATCCCCTCTGGTTCAAGGACGCCGTCATCTACGAGGTCCACGTCCGCGCCTTCATGGATGCGGATGGCGATGGAATAGGCGACTTCGCGGGCATGACCCAGAAGCTGGATTACCTGCAGGAGCTCGGCGTTACGGCGATCTGGCTCCTCCCGTTCTACGAATCTCCGCTGCGCGACGATGGCTACGACATTGCCGACTACCGCAAGATTCACCCTTCGTACGGCACGCTGCGCGACTTCAAGCGCTTCCTCGCCGAGGCCCACGCTCGCGGCCTGCGCGTCATCACCGAGCTCGTCATCAATCACACGAGCGACCAGCACGCCTGGTTTCAGCGTGCCCGCAGGGCGCCGCGCGGCAGCCCCCACCGCGACTACTACGTGTGGAGCGACACGGCGGCCGAGTACGCCGAAGCCCGCATCATCTTCAAGGACTTCGAGCGCTCCAACTGGACGTGGGACCCGGTTGCCGGGCAGTACTACTGGCACCGCTTCTACTCCCACCAGCCCGACCTGAACTTCGACAACCCGCGTGTGCGCCAGGAGATCCTGGATATCGTCGATTACTGGTTTGCCATGGGCGTGGATGGTTTCCGCCTCGATGCCGTGCCCTACCTGTTCGAACGCGAAGGCACCAGCTGCGAAAACCTTCCCGAAACGCACGCGTTCCTGAAGGAGCTGCGGGCCCACGTCGACCGGAAGTTCCCCGGCCGGATGCTGCTGGCCGAAGCCAACCAGTGGCCCGAGGACGCCGCCCGCTACTTCGGCGATGGCGACGAATGCCACATGGCCTACCACTTCCCGCTCATGCCGCGGCTCTTCATGGCGGTCCGCATGGAGGACCGCTTCCCCATCACGGAGATCCTGGACCAGACCCCGGAGATCCCGGGCAACGCCCAGTGGGCGCTTTTCCTTCGCAACCACGATGAGCTCACCCTCGAGATGGTGACCGACGAAGAGCGCGACTACATGTACCGCGTGTACGCGGCCGAGGACCGTGCCCGCATCAACCTGGGCATCCGCCGCCGGCTGGCGCCGCTCCTCGGCCACAACCGCCGCCTGATCGAGCTGATGAACGCCCTGTTGCTCTCCATGAAGGGCACACCCGTCATCTACTACGGCGATGAGCTCGGCATGGGCGACAACATCTACCTGGGCGACCGCGACAGCGTGCGGACGCCGATGCAGTGGAGTGCCGACCGTAACGCGGGATTCTCGCGCGCGAACCCGCAGCGGCTCTACCTGCCCGTGATCATCGACCCTGAGTACCACTACGAATCGATCAACGTCGATGCCCAACAGGCGAACCCATCGCTCCTGCTCTGGTGGATGCGCCGCCTGATCGCCCTCCGCACTCGCTACCGGGCGTTCAGCCGCGGCTCGATGACCTTCCTCGAGACCGACAACCGGCGGGTGCTGGCGTTCCTCCGGGAGTACGAAGGCGAGCGCATCCTGGTTGTCGCGAACCTGTCGCGATTCACGCAGGCGGTGAACGTCAACATTGGCGCCTGCGCCGGCCTCACACCGGTGGAGATGTTCGGGCACACCCATTTCCCGCCACTGACGCACGACCCGTACTTCCTCTCGCTCGGCCCCCATGCCTTCTACTGGTTCCTGCTCGAGCCGGCATCGGGGCATCCGGAATCCGAACCGGGGCAGGTCCCCGCACTCACAGTCGACCGCGATTGGCAGGAACTGCTCAACGGCCGGCGGAAATCGCTCGAAGCCGCGCTTTCGGCATACCTCCCCGCGCGCCGCTGGTTTGGCGCGAAGGCGCGCAATGCCCGGCGGCTGACGATCATCGATGCGGTCCCCTTCCGCGCCCGCAACCAGCCCGAGTCGGCCTACGTACAGGCCCGCGTGGAGTACGACCAGGGCGAGCCGGACTGCTACGCCATCCTGCTTTCGGCCGTGCAGGCCGACCGGGCCGCTGCTATCGAGCGCACGGTGCCCTGGGCGTTGATCACGACGATCGAGGATCGCGGCGGCGCGGTGCTTCAGCTGGTCGATGGGCTCGCCCTCCCGGAAGTCGCGACCGCGTTCCTCGATGCGTTCCGGGTGCGCGCGAAGTTTTCGGGTGCCCGGGGCACCCTCGCCTTTTCGGTTGAGCCTGGCTTCCGCTACCGGCCCGGCCCCGATGAGTTGCCTGCGGCGATCCATCGGGGCGAGCAGAGCAATACCTCGGTGATCTTCCCCGCCCGGTTCATCCTCAAGTTCATCCGCCGGGTCGAACCGGGCATCCACCCGCAGGTCGAAATGCAGCGGTTCCTGCGTCGTACCCCATTCGCCGACTCGGTGCCCCACCTGGCCGGGACCATCAGCTACACGGCGCCGGGCCAGAAAGAGGCGACGGTGGCGATCCTTGAGGAACTGGTGACGGCGCAGTACGACGCGTGGACGTTCGCGGTCGACGAGCTCGGGCGGATGCTCGAGGAGGTGGCGGCCGCCCGGATCGACCCGCCGGCAGTGCCTCGCCGCTCACATCCCCTGGATGCCCCGCCCACGCCGCCCGCGATGCGGGAGGCGGCAGCCTCGTGGTTGCAGTTCGCGCGCACCCTGGGCGAGCGCACCGGCCACCTTCATGCCGCGCTCGCCTCGGAGAGCGTCGACCCTGCCTTCGCGCCCGAGCGGTACACGCCCTTCTACCAGCGAGCACTGGCGCAGGCGTTTCGCAGCCAGGCCCGGGATGCCTTCCGCAGGCTCCGGGCGAAGCTCGGTGCCCTGGACGAGGCGGCCCGCAAGCACGCCGGGAGCGTCCTCGCCGAAGAGCCGGCCATCCTCAAGCGCCTCCAGGAGGTGGCCGACCGCCCCCTCGCCAGCGTGCGGATTCGTTGCCACGGCGATCTCCACCTGGGGCAGGTGCTCATCGCCGGCCGCGAGCCCATCTTCATTGACTTCGAGGGCGAACCGGTGCGCTCGCTGGGCGAACGCCGCGTCAAGCGCTCGCCCTTGCGCGATGTCGCTGGCATGGTGCGCTCGTTCCACTACGCCAGCCGGCATGCGTTGCGACAGCTGGTCGAATCGCAGGCGGCCGGCTCGGCGACCGACCTCCAGGCGTGGGCCCGTGCCTGGAATCTCTGGAGCGCGGCCGAGTACCTGGGTGGCTATTTCGACGTGGCCGGCTCCACCGGCCTGCTGCCTTCGGCCCCCGAAGAGCACCGCTTCCTGCTCGATAGCTTCCTGCTCGACAAGGCACTCTACGAAGTGCGATACGAACTCGATAGCCGGCCCGCGTGGGTCGATATCCCGCTCCAGGGGATCATCGACATCATGGATGTCGCCATCCTCGATTGACCGCACCCGGAGGTGCCAATGCCACCCCATACCGATGGCAGCCCGGCGTCGCTCTTCACCAGCGACGACCTGTACCTGTTTAACGAAGGCACGCACACGCGCCTTTACCGTTCGCTGGGCGCCCACCCGGTGGACCGCGATGGCGTCCCGGGCGTGAATTTCGCTGTCTGGGCGCCCAACGCGCGGGCCGTCAGCGTGGTGGGAGACTTCAACGATTGGACTGAGGGCGCCAACCCGCTGGGCAGCCTGGGGTCTTCCGGCATCTGGGAGGGGTTCGTTCCCGCCGCCATCGTGGGCCAGCGCTACAAGTTCGCCATCACCAGCAACCTGGGCGGCGCCTTTCTCCGGGCCGACCCGTTCGCCTTCCACGCCGAGGAGGCGCCGGCCACGGCCTCCATCGTCCATGACCTCGCCTACGATTGGGGCGATGCCGGCTGGATGGCCAGCCGGGCCGCCCACAACCGCCACGACCGGCCCATCTCCATCTACGAGATGCACCTCGGGTCATGGATGCGTAACCCGGATGGCAACCGCCTTTTGACCTACCGCGAGATCGCGCCGAAGCTTGCGCGCTACCTGGTCGATCACGGGTTCACGCACGTCGAGTTCCTGCCCGTGATGGAACACCCCTTCTATGGGTCCTGGGGCTACCAGACGACCGGCTATTTCGCCGCCACCAGCCGCTATGGCACCCCCCAGGACCTGATGTACCTGGTCGATGTGCTCCACCAGCACGGCATCGCCGTGATCCTGGACTGGGTGCCCTCGCACTTCCCCTCAGATGAGTTTGCCCTCGCGAAGTTCGATGGTTCGCACCTGTTCGAGCATGCCGACCCCCGCCGCGGCTACCATCCCGATTGGGGCAGCCTGATCTTCAACTACGGCCGGCACGAGGTCCGCGCGTTCCTCCTCAGCAGCGCGCTCTTCTGGCTCGAGGTGTTCCACGCCGATGGCCTCCGCGTCGATGCGGTGGCTTCGATGCTGTACCTGGATTACTCGCGCAAGGAAGGCGAGTGGATCCCGAACGTCTATGGCGGGCGCGAAGACTTGGACGCTATCAGCTTCCTCCGCCAGCTGAACGAGGCAGCCTACGCGCTTGATCCCGGCATCCAGATGTTCGCGGAGGAATCGACGGCCTGGCCAGGTGTCTCGCGGCCCACGTATCTCGGCGGGCTGGGCTTCGGCTTCAAGTGGGACATGGGCTGGATGCACGACACGCTCAAGTACATGGCCGAAGACCCTGTACACCGCAAGTACCACCACAACCTGCTCACCTTCCGCGCGCTTTACGGCTTCACGGAGAACTTCGTCCTCGCGCTCTCGCACGATGAGGTGGTGCACGGCAAAGGTTCGCTGCTCGGCAAGATGCCGGGCGATGACTGGCAGAAGTTCGCGAACCTGCGCACGCTGCTCGCCTACATGTGGTGCCTGCCGGGGAAGAAGTTGCTCTTCATGGGCGGGGAGTTTGGCCAGTGGGCCGAATGGAACCACGAGTCGAGCCTCGACTGGCACCTGGTGGAGTACGAACGCCACAACGGCCTTCAGCGACTGGTTGGCGACCTCAACGCACTGTACCGCAGCAATCCGGCCCTCCACCGCACCGACTGCGACCCGGCCGGATTCGAGTGGATCGACTGCAACGACGGCGACCAGAGCACCCTCTCCTTCATCCGGCGCACGGCTGATGGCAGGGCGGTGCTCGCGGTGGTCTGCAACTTCACCCCGGTGCCCCGCCACAACTTCCGTGTTGGGGTGCCCGTTCCGGGGCACTGGCGCGAGGTGCTGAATACCGACGCCCCCATCTATGGGGGAAGCGGCCAGGGCAACCTGGGCGGCGTCGAGACGGTACCCATCCCATCGCACGACGAGCCGCAGTCGCTGCTCATCACGCTGCCCCCGCTCGCCGTGGTGGTGTTCAGGGCCGAAGCGCCGCCGGACTGATGGCGCCGGCGGGCCTGGTGCCGGTGACGCCATCTTCTTCGAGGCGAGCCAGCGCTGCCCCATCGATGCCCATGGCGGCGAGCACCTCTGCGGTGTGCTGCCCCAGCGTGGGCGCCGGCCCAGCCGCCTCGGGGCGGCCGTGCTCCGCGCGGATGGGGAGACCGGGGTAAAGGTGAAACCCAACGTGGGCACGCTCCTCGCCCACCCAGAACCCGGACTCGACCAGCGGTTCGAGCGAGAGGATTTCGCCTTCGGTGAGCACAGGCGCCGCCACAACCCCGGCAGCGACCAGCCGGCCCGCTACCTCCTCCCTGGATTGCCGGGCCGTCCACGCCGCGATGAGCTGCTCAAGTTCGTCCTCTCTCGCCTGGCGGGTGGAAAGGGCGTGGAGCGCCGGGTCGCTCGCCCAGGGCTCCCCGATGGCATCGGCCAGGCGCCGCCAATCGCTGTTGGAACGCACCTCGATGGCGACCCACTCATCGTTTGCGCAGGGAAACGCGCCAGCGGGCACCCGGCCGCCCAGGCGGTTGCCGTTGCGCCGCGGCAGCGCGCCGGTCCGCTGGTACTCCAGCAGCGCCTCGGAGACGAGCGGGAGGAAGCCTTCGAGCTGGGCCGCCTCGATGACGCGCCCCCGGCCATCGCGCGCGCGGGCGGCGAGAGCTGCCAGGAGGGCGATGCTCCCCGTCAGCCCGCTCACGGGGTCCCCGAGGGCGTTGCTCAGCATCACGGGCTCGCCGCCGGGGTAACCGATCAGCGAGGTGAGCCCCGACATCCCCTCGATCGTGTTGCCGAAGGTGACGTAGCCGCCCTCGGGGCAATCGCTGCCGAACCCGGGCTGGCGCAGCATGATGAGCCCCGGGTTGTCAGCGCTCAGGCGCTCGTAGGTCAGGCCCAGCTTTTCGATGATGCCTGCGCCGAAGTTCTCGATGACGATGTCGGCATCGCGGATGAGGCGGTGGGCGAGCTCGTTGCCGGCGGGCGTTGCCAGGTTGAGCGTGATGCCCCGCTTGCCGCGGTTCACGGCGTTGAAGACGTGGCTGCGTTCGTGCAGGGCGAGCGCCGGGTCATCGCCCGGCGGGCGCGAGCCGCGCCACCAGTCGAAGTGCGTGTGGCTTTCCACCTTGATGACGTCGGCCCCGAGCGAGGCAAGGATGTGCCCGGCGAGTGGCCCGGCCCACCCCATGGAGAGATCCACCACGCGGAGGGCGCCATCGCGCCAGGGCCCACCCGGAGCGTGTGGCCCACCCGCGCGGGAATTCGTTCGGACCCGGGCCGGGGGTCCTGGCACGCGGTAACGGCGGCCGGCCGGCGTCTCCGCCTCGCGCCAGAAGCCGCGCGCCGCCAGCTGCGGCGATTCGAGCACTTCCGCCATATCCGGGTGCGCCGAACACGGGATGCGGTTGCGCTGGAGCTCGTGGTAGACCTCCCAACGCGTCCGCCGGGCGAGCCAGGGCAGGAGGTACTCGTCGAGCTGGTCGGTATTCTTCGACCGCTCTCCGGGCGAAGCGAAGCGGGGGTCGTCGACGAGCCCGGGGTGGCCCACCAGCTTCGTGAGTGTCACCCACTGGCTGTGGAGCGCGGCATGGATGCCGATGAAGCCATCCTTGCAGGGCAGAGTCACGATCGTGGGCTGGTTCCGGCTGTACCGCCGGCCAACGCGCCCGCGCAGGGTGCCGTAGTACTGGAACGCGATCGAGTCGTAGATCAGCGTCGCGGCCATCCCTTCGATTTGGGCCACGTCGACCAGCCCCCGGCCGGCGCCCCAGCCAGCCTCCCCGGTGAGCACCGCAATCGTCGCATAGAGCCCCGCGATGAATTGGCCGAGGCTCACCGGCGCGGCCAGGGGCTCCCGGTCTGGCTCTCCAACCATGGTCATCCAGCCGCCCGCGGCGTACTGCGCGAGCTCGCTGCCCGGCCGCTCGCTCCAGCTGGTTTCAGCGCCCCAGGGGGTGATCCAGGCAACCAGCGCCCGTGAGCGCAGCTCTTCGAGCTGCTGCCGCGCCGCCGCTGAGACAGGGACATCGGTGATGAGGGTGCCGCCGGGCTCCACCGCGAGCGTTGGCCTATCCGTGAATGCCGCCCCCTGGCCCAGGAACGCGCCGATTCCCTCAGGGTCGAGCGCGGTGCTGTGTGCCACCTCGGCCCCGAACTGGCGTAATAGCCAGGCGGCGTAGGCCGCCGCAATCCCGTACGAGGCAACGGTGAATCGCCGGCCGGCAAGCAGGTCCATGTGGCCGCGCATCATAGCGCCCTGTGTGCGCTCCGCGAAGCGGCTACCAGGTATCGACGTTGGGCCGCTTCTTCTCCCGCCGCTCCGGTGGCGGCGGTACCGACTTCAGCGCCCGGGTCACCCACGAGCGTGATTCCAGCGGGTCGATGACGTCGTCGATCTCGAAGTGCGATGCGGTGTTCACCGCCTTCCCGCGCTCGTAGGATCGGGCGACCATCTCGTCGAACAGCCGTTTGCGCGCCTCGGGGTCCTGGACTGCGGCCAGTTCGTTGCGGTAGCCAAGCTTGACCGCGCCCTCGAGGCCCATGCCGCCGAATTCGCCGGTGGGCCAGGAGACCGTGAAGAACGGCGCCTTGAAGCTACCGCCCGCCATCGCCTGGGCGCCGAGCCCATACGCCTTCCGCAGGATGATGGTGAACACGGGCACGCTGACGCTCGCACCCGTCACAAACATCCGCGCGGCGTGGCGCACCAGGGCCGTTTTCTCTACTTCGGGGCCAACCATGATTCCCGGTGTGTCGCACAGGAACAGGAGTGGAATATCAAAGGCATCGCACAGCTGCATGAAGCGGGCCGCCTTGTCGGCGCCCTCGCTGTCGATGGCGCCGGCCAGGTGCATCGGGTTGTTCGCCACCAGCCCGAGCGGCCGGCCTTCGATGCGGATGAGCGCGGTCACCATGCCATGGCCAAAGTGACGGCGCAGCTCCAGCACCGAGCCCGTATCGGCCATCGTCTCGATGACCTTGCGCACGTCATAGACGCGCAGGCGGTTCTCGGGGATGACGGTCCGGAGCAGCCGCTGGTCGGCGCACTCCCAATCGCGCACCGGCCCCTGGAAGTACGAGAGGTACCGTTTGGCCACGCGGACCGCCTCGGCTTCGTCCTCCACGAGGACGTCGATGACGCCGTTCGGCGCCTGCACACTCGCCGGTCCGACTTCCTCGGGGCGGAAGATGCCGAGCCCTCCACCTTCGATCATCGCGGGGCCGCCCATGCCGATGTTCGCGTTCTTCGTGGCGATGACCACATCGCAGCAGCCGAGGATTGCCGCGTTCCCCGCGAAGCAGCGGCCAGAGGTGATGCCCACGAGCGGAACGAGGCCGCTGAGCCGGCCGAAATAGTGGAAGGCCATGCAATCGAGCCCGGCGACGCCAACACCGTCGGTATCGCCCGGGCGCCCGCCACCGCCTTCGGTGAAGAAGACGACCGGCAACCGGTACTTCTCGGCGAGCTCGAACATGCGGTCCTTCTTGCGATGGTTCTGCTGCCCCTGGGTGCCCGCCAGGACCGTGTAGTCATACGACATCAGGATCGCCCGCGCCTTCGACTCGTCGAAAAGGTCGCCGTTGATGCTGCCGATGCCCGCGATCATGCCGTCGGCGGGCGTCTTCTCGATGAGCTCCTCCAGCGGGCGCCGGCGGCGCTGCGCCGCAATCACCAGCGGGCCGTACTCGATGAACGTCCCCGGGTCGCAGAGGTCGTCGATGTTCTCGCGCGCGGTCCGCTGCCCGGTCTTCCTCCGCCGGGCGACGGCATCGGGCCGTGCGGCATCGAGGCCTATCGCGTGGCGTTGGTGGACCTCCTCCAGGTCGGGCCGGATTCGGTCGAGGTCCACCGTTGCTTCGGCGATGACCTGCTCCGTGGCGTCACCCGTTTCCTGGATCACCACGACCGGGTGCCCGGGCATGACCGCCTCGCCCGGCGCCACCGCGACGCTCAGGACGACTCCGCCCGTTTCGGCGGTAATCACGTGTTCCATCTTCATGGCTTCCATCACGGCGACCTGCTGGCCGCGCCGGACCGCCTCGCCCGGGTTCACGTCGATGGAGACGATGGTGCCCTGCAACGGCGTGACGATCGCGGTCATGCCATCGGGTAGAGGGGGTGCGCCGGCGGCGGCAGACGGGGTGGCCGCTTCGACCTTCCCGTGGGCAAGGACGGCGAGGGGGTCGCGGCTATCAATGGCGGCGCCCGCGCGGCCCGCCGGGGCGGAGGCAGCCGTCACAGCGGCCGTTTCGAAAAACAGGCGGCGGTGTTCCTGCTCGTGCGGCGCCGCCAGTTCGGCCGCGTGCTCCTCGATGAAACGCGTCGAGATGCGATCGGCCACAAAATCCGGGTGCCGGAAGAGGTTCTGCAGGAACGGGATGTTGGTGTTGACCCCCTCGACCCTGAACTCGCAGAGGGCGCGATAGGCCTTTGCCACCGCTGAAGGGAAATCGCCGCCGGCGGAATGCACCACCAGCTTCGCAAGCAACGAATCGAAGGAGGCGCTGGTGGTGTACCCGGCGTAACCGAACGTATCAGTGCGGAGCCCGGGGCCGGTTGGCGGCTCGAAGGCGGTGAGCGTTCCCCCCGAGGGCCGCGGCGAGCCGTCCTGCGCGATCGTTTCTTTGCCGCGGGCAACAAGCTGCGGGCCACGCTC
>CAYUVT010000007.1:0-35922 GCA_964448165.1 uncultured Anaerolineaceae bacterium
CTCGAGGCATGCCGCCAGGCGCAGGGCGTCGAGTTCGAACCCGGCGATGTCCTCCTCCTCCGCACCGGCTGGACCGAGTGGTACGCCACCCTCGACCAGCAACAGCGTGTCGCGCTCGCCAACATGGCAACGTTCCGTGCTCCCGGCATCGCTTCGGGCGAACCCATGGCGCGCTACCTCTGGGACCTGCACGTCGTGGCCGCGGCCAGCGACCTCCCCTCGCTCGAGGCCTGGCCCCCGCGCCGCGACACCGGTGGGTTCCTGCACGAGTGGCTCATCGGTCTCTTTGGCATGGCTATCGGCGAACTCTGGGACCTTTCGAAGCTCGCTGCCGACTGCGCTGCCGATGGCCGCTCTACCTGTTTCCTCACCTCGGCGCCCATCAACAAGCTTGGCGGCATCGGGTCGCCTCCCAATGCCCTCGCTTTCAAATAGCGATGCTGCGCGAGCTCACCCCCGAGGTGCTCCGTTTTCTCGACCATGCGAAATGGCCCGGCGTCCTCTCCACCCTCGGCCCGGCCGGAGCCCCCATCACTTCGGCCGTCTGGTTCGGCGTCCTCGATGGCGATGTCATCATCTCCACTCCCGCCGATCGCCCGAAGGCGCGTAACGTCCGCCGCGACCCACGCGTCTCCTTCATCGTCGATACGAAGGAGCGGCCCTACCGTGGCGTGGCGATAGAGGGCGAGGCCGAGGTGCTGGACGACCCCGGCAAGGCGCACATGCGCGCCATCGCCCATCGCTACCTCGGCCCCGTACTCCCGCCCGAGATGGAAGAACGTATCGCCGCCCGCGAACGCGTGGTCCTGCGCATCCGTCCCCGGAGGGTCCGCCCATGGAACCTCGGTTGAGCGGCGTTCGCGCCATCCTGTTCGACCTCGGCGATACTCTTTTCCGCCTCGAGGCAATGGACCTGGACACCGCGTACAGGCGCTTCGCCCTGGCGTTGCAGGATCGAATCGGCCTCGACCCCTCTTCCGCCAGCGCTGTCGCCGGGGCCATCGGCCGGGACGTGGGCAACGACCTGGCGCGCCGGTATGCCGCCGGCGGGACCGATGAGCCGTCGATCGCCAGCGTGGCCCGCCCCCATCTGCGCCTCTTCGGGGCGGCTGCCGGCGAACTTGCCGTCGCGCTCGAAGAGTTCTATGGCGAGGCCGATATCGACCGCTGGGCGCTGCCGCCCGGGCGTGCCGGCGATGTGCGGCGCTTCGTTGAGGCAGGGCTCCAGGTCGCCTTCGTGTCCAACACCCAGACACCCCCGGCCCTCATGCGCCGCCGCCTGGCCGAGTTCGGCCTGCTGGAGCTGGCCACCATCGCCATCTTTTCCGTGGAGGTTGGCCACAAGAAGCCTGGCGAGCAAATCTACCGGGCCGCACTCGATGGCCTCGCCATTAGCCCTGCCGAGGCCCTGTTCGTTGGCGACCGCGTCCGCGAGGATGTGTTAGGTCCGCAGGCCCTTGGCATGCAGGCGGTGCTCACCCATGAGTTCCGGCAGGAGACCCCGGCCGGCGCCAGCCCCGCCGCCGTCATCGGATCGCTGAGCCAGCTGTGGGACTTGCTCTGAATGGGTTCAGCACTGCCAGTGGCGCACGAGGTCGTTGTGCCCCCGGCATGCCAGCTCATAGGACCCACCCTGGATCGCCAGCATCGCGACCACCAGCACGATAAAGAACAGCAGCCCGTAGGCGAGCCCCAGGCCACTCAGCCATTTCCCAATCACGAATCCCACCACCACGATCAGGGCCAGGAATCCCAGGTGCACTGCAAGGTAGACCGTGTCCCTGCGGTTCCTCCCGGCCTCGTCCTCCACCATCGAAACGTCCACCAGTGCGTGCATTGCGGCCAGGTATGCCCCGATGAACAGGGCGCAGATGAGAACACTGGCGATGACCTGGGTACCCGTGCTCTTGCGATGTCCTTCGGGGTCGCGCTCCACGGCCCCGATTTAGCCACGCCGGCGGCCACCCCCGCAACACGAAGTCCCCGCACCAGGCGGGGACTTCTTAGAAGTTTACGCGGGAGTTACGTCAGCCGAGCTTCGAGCGCAGCAAGCCGATCACCTCATCGACCGTTGCCACACGCCACCCGGCCCAGATCTCACCCTTCTGCCACTCCAGGTATCGCTTCCGGGCCTCGGCGCGAGCCGCCGCGATTTCCTCCTCCGAAGGCTCGTGGCCCAACCGCCGTGCGATGCCCTCTGGCGAGGTATCGCCCAGCACTTCGCGCGTCACGTGGATCTGCTCGTTCGCCAGCTTCGGCCGCTCGATGAAGTGCGCGATTTCGCGATGGTTCCTGTCGTAGAAGATGAACACCGGGATCGACTCGAACTCCCCGTCCTTCAGGTACTCGGCGATCATGTCCTTGTTCTGGTCGCGCTCGAAGAAGCGGAGCTCGATACCCATCGTCTCGGCGATGCGTTGCGCCACCCCGGCCCCCCGATACACGTCCGGGCACCAGTCCTCGCCGATGACCACGATGTGATGTGGGCCGTCAGGGCGGGCCGCCAGTTCCTTCAGCGCCTTTTCCTGTTCCGCCGAGATAACGAGGCCCCTGTAGTTGTCCTCGAAGAGGTCGCGGTTGCGGATCCCGCTTTCGAGGTACTGCTGGAACGTCTTCCCCTTCGCGAATCGTTCGAGAGTGATCACGGACTCAGCGGCCTGGGTCATAGCAACCTCCGGGTCGGTTTCAAAGTGCAACATTCAGCCTACAGTGGCCGATCCCGCCTCACAACCGCCGCCCGGCTGCTTTCGCCTCATCCCACAGTGCATCCAGTCCGGCGAGGTCCAGGTCTTTGAGATCGATGCCCCGCTCCGTGGCGAGCCGCTCCACCTCGGCAAAGCGCCGCCGGAATTTCTGGTTCGCTCCTCGCAGTGCCTGCTCTGCGTCGATCCCCAGGTGGTCGGCGATGTTCACGGCCACGAACAGGATGTCGCCAAACTCGTCTTCCCGTTCCGTTGTGCCATTCGTGCGTGCAAGCTCGTCGATCTCCTCCCGCAGCTTCTCGAGAGGGCCCTCGATCGTGGGCCAGTCGAACCCGATCCGCCGTGCACGGCCCTGGATCGACTGCGATGCTGCGAGGGCAGGCAGCGTGGCAGGCACGCCATCGAGAATCGATTGGCGGGGCTTCTCCTGCTGCTTCAGGGCTTCCCAGTTCTGGTATACCTCTTCGGCGGTCGCGGCCGTCCCCTCACCAAACACATGCGGGTGCCGGCGAATGAGCTTCCGCGCGATGTGCTCGACCACATCGCCGAAAGTGAACTCGTCGAGCCGGTCGGCTACCGCTGCATGCATCAGCACCTGGAGCAGCACATCGCCAAGTTCCTCGGTGAGCGCGACCGGGTCATCCCGGTCGATCGCTTCGAGCGCCTCGTAGCTCTCCTCCAGGAGGTGCGGCCGAAGTGTCGCGTGCGTCTGCTCCCTGTCCCAGGGACACCCGTTCGGGGCATGCAACCGCTCGATGATGTGGTTCAGGCCGTCGAACCGGCGGACGTCTTCCAGCGGTGCGAGTGCGGGCACATACAGCGAATCCAGGTGCCCGTACGGCCGGTGGTCCAGTTCGGCCAGCGATACCTGGCGCACCATTTCCTGCGGCGTACCGAGCGCCGAAAGCACCAGGACCCGGTGTTCGGCCGGATAGATGTCGAGCAGGCGCAATTTCAACGACGTCACAGCGTCGCGGTCGTAGACCTGGCTAATGAGCGCTGGCCTCCACGTGTCGATCCGCAGCTCCAGCCCGTCGCACAGCTGCACCGTCCCGAGGTCCAGCCCCAGCGCCGCGGCGGCCGCATCAACGAAGCTCACCCCGGGGTAGACGCGCACGGGGAGACCCCGCTCATCGGCCATCGCCATGAGCGTCGTCACCGATCGCTCCGCCATCAGCGGGTGTCCCGGCACGGCGTAGATCACCGGCTGGCTGGCCGCGGCCGCCAGCACGCGCTCAGCCGCCGCCAGGTACACCGCATCGAAGCTGTCGCCTGCGGCGTACAGGTCATCGCAGTCTCGCGCGCCGGCCAGCTCGGGGATCGCTGCGACCACGGGGTGATGCCGCGTCCGGAGGATCACCGGCATCCCCGACGCGAGCAGTTCACGCACACCCCCTGTGAGGTGCGAGGGTGAGCCGGGCCCGAGCCCCGCGATGTGGATGGCGACTTGGCCGCTCATTAGCCGCCGCCTGGCGAATACGCCCACTTCATGAGGGCGAGCATAGCAATCGCCCGTCGCAGCCGCTTCACAGGCTCATTCGAGCGGGACGATGCCACGCGCGCGCAGTGCCGAGATATACGCCTCGACGTAATGGGTTGCAGACGCCCGCCACGAGTAATCCCGGCTCATCCCGTTCGTTTGCAGGCGGGTCCATGCGGCAGGGTCACGAAACGCCCGCAACGCGCGCTCGAACGCGCTGACCAGCCCGAACGAGCTGAACTCGTCGAACAGGAAGCCGGTCCCCAGTTCGGGATGTTCATCCGCATCGATGATGGTGTCGCCCAGCCCGCCCGTGCGCCGCCCGATTGGCACCGCCCCGTAGCGCATGGCGATGATCTGCCCGAGACCGCACGGTTCGTAGCGCGATGGCATCAGGAACAGGTCGACCCCGGCGTAGATCCGCTGCGCCAGCCCTGCATCGTACCGCGCGACGAGCCGCACATTCGTCGGATGCGCAGCCTCGAGACGGGCCAGGTCCTCCTTCAGCCACCTGTCGCCTTCGCCAAGGACCACGATTTGCGCGCCCCCGGCGAGCAGCTCCGGCATTGCCTGCAGGACAAGGTCCACGCCTTTTTGTTCCGTCAGGCGCGTCACCATTCCGAGCAGCGGCCCATCGGTCTCCGGAAGCTTCAATTCCGCGCGCAGAGCCGAACGGTTCCCCGTGCGCGCCTCCAGCGTGCCCAGGTCGAACTGGCTGTGGATGTGGCGGTCCGTACGCGGATTGAAGACGTCGTAGTTCACCCCGTTCAGGATCCCGATGAGGGCATCGCCCCTCAGCTGCAAGAGCGCATCGAGCCCCTCGCCGTATTCCTGCGTCACGATCTCCCGCGCATAGCTGGGGCTCACCGTGGTCACGATGTCGCTGTAGTAGATCGCCTGGGCGAGGAAGTCGTTCAGTTCATCCGGCCCCCGGTAGCGGAGATTGTGAATCGTGAACACCGACGCGACTCCGCGCAGTTTCGGGTTCGACCATGCCAGGTTCCGCAACGCGAACGCCATCGGCGCCGTGTGCCAGTCGTTCAGGTGCAGGATGTCCGGTATCCACTCGTCCTGCTTCAGCATCTCGATGATGGAGCGGCAGAAGAACTGGTACCGCAGGAGGTCGTCGGGCTCTCCGTAAATCTCGCGGTCGCCGAAGTAGTGGGAGTCCGCCACCAGGTACACCGGCACTCCGCCGTCACCTTGCGCCACCCCCACGTCGACATCGCGCGGGCGCCCCGGGAGCGGCACCGTGTATGCCCGGTGCGTCTTCGATGCGGCATGGGCCGCCATCGAGTCGCGATGGCAGGGCGCCACGATCCGCACGTCGTGGCCGATCTCCATTAGTCGTCGCGGCAGCGACGCGGCCACATCGGCGAGCCCCCCCACCTTCGAAAACGGGTCGACTTCCGCCGAAGCGAAGAGGACTCTCATCCGCCTTCACTCCGAATCAGTTCCCTCTCGATCTCCACGCGTGCTTCGTTGGCAGCCGCGAGCCGCCACGCCGCGTTTCGTTTCACGCCCTCGGATGCGGATCCCTCGTGGATCGCCTTCGATGCATACACGATGACTTCGTTGAGCAACAGGAATCCCCGGTGAACCATCGAAACGTCCCACATCGGACGCCGGCTGGCCCACCAGAACTGGCACGAATGCAGCGCCGGCTGCAGCTTGTCCTGCGCGATCGACGCGAATTTTCGGGCGGGCGCCGTCGTTGCGTACCGCCGGGCGACCGATACCAGGTCCAGGCAGTGGTCCACGTACTCCCACTGCAGCTCGTGCAGGTGGTTCCCCGGCGACTTCCAGAGCGGATAGGGGTTGTGGGCGGCGATGTCATCCCGCGTCGTGCTCCAGCTCGAGGGAAACGGTTCGATGGTCGGCCCGGCAGGAAACAGGGAGAGGAGATCGCTCGGCAACGCCATGCGTACCCGGCTCTTTCCGTGGGCCCGGTGGTGGGCCAGGAGCGTGAATGCCGCGCCAAGGAACTCCCGCTCCCAATCGCGAATGTGGTGGCCGTAAGTCTCCGCGTCCATGGCGGTCAGCACGTACGCTTCCTCCGAGCCTCCCACCCTCGCCAGGTCATCGACAAACCGCTCGGGGTCTGTCTCGCGAAAAGACACCCGGTTGCTTCGCACGTCGTCGCGGAACAGCACAGCGATGGTGGTTGAGTTCGATGGCATCCGGTAGACCACGTTGATCGGCCATTCCTCCGGGCATGCCACCCCGCTCAGGATCACCCACTCGTGCCCCGCCGCGTGGATCGCCGGTGTGATTTCCGCGCTGTAGCACATCTCCGGTGGGAAGAAGCCCCGCGGCTTCCACGAGCTCCCGAACGCCCGGCCGTTGGTGCGCGCGTTCTCTGCGATCGACTTCTCGCGCTCCGCCGCGGGGATGAGCGGCAGGATTGGGTGAAACTTCGCGCTCCCCACGAACTCCACCTGGCCCTTTTCCGCGAGTTCCTTGAGCCCGAGCACCACATCGCCGAGCCCGTGCTCCAGCAGCAGCTCCGTAAGCACGCCCTGGATGTTCACGGCGAGCCGGGCGTTGGGATGCTGCCGGATCACTTCGATGAGCGGCCGGTACGACTCCTCCGCCACCTTATGCAGGATCTCGTGTGTCTGGGTCGGTGGCTGATAGAAATGCAGGAGCTGCGCCCAGTAGGTCACCTCGATCAGCCTCCTTTCTCTCTACGCGCTGGCATCGCGTCCAGCTGCCATTCTCGTGCTACGCCCACAGCGCAAGCCCACTCGCGAAGGGGTCATGCAATCCTGGATGATGCGGCAAGACGCGTACCGCATACCCCACCCGGCCCCCGATCCCCGGGGAGAATGCTCCACCGAAAACACAGACGCCGTCGTCCCGCCGCTCGCGCAGATCGAGTGGTGCCGTGCTGTCGATGGTGAGGTCTCCAGCCGGGCTTGCCGGGCCAAACACGATATCCACCCGCAGGTCGTCCGGGGAAAGCGGCCCCGGGTGCACCTGCACCACCACCCGGACCGGGTTGCCCGCGGGCCGCTCCTCGCCGCCGTCGTCCTCCACATCGCACACCTTCACTTCGTTCCATGCCGCCCGCACCCGCGCCAGCCAGGCTGCCTGCTCGCGGGCCATCGCGAGGCCGGATTCCCGGAGCCGCCCCCAGCTTGCGGCCGCACGAGCGTAGGCCGTGTCCGCATACTCAGCCACCATGCGGCTTGTGTTGTACACCGGGGCGAACGCCGCGATCGATGCTTTCATGCGCTGCACCCAGGCCCGGGGTATGCCGTCGGCATCCCGGTCGTAGAACATCGGCGCCACCTCGTTTTCCAGCAGGTCGTACAGCGAGTTGGCGTCGAAGGCGTCCTGGGCTTCCGGGTCGTCGTCCAGCCGGTCCCGGCCAACAGCCCAGCCAAGGCCCGGCCGGTAGGCTTCCCACCACCACCCGTCCATCACGCTCATGTGCAAACCACCGTTGGCGACAGCCTTCATCCCGCTGGTCCCGCTCGCCTCAAGCGGCCGCAGGGGTGTGTTCAGCCACACGTCAGCGCCCTGCACGAGCGATCGTGCGAGGTCCATGTCATACCGTTCGAGCAGGATCACGCGATCGCGGAACTCCGGCCGCCGGCTGAACTGGAGCACATCGCGGATCAGCGCCTTGGCCGGCTCGTCTCGCGGGTGCGCTTTCCCTGAGAACACCACCTGCACCGGCCGATCCGGGTTGTTCAGGATCGCTGCCAGGCGATCAGGGTCGCGGAACAGCAGCGTGGCCCGCTTGTACCCCGCGAACCGCCGGGCAAACCCGATCGTCAGGGTTCGGCCATCGAGCGGTTGTCCCGCCCGCTCGCTGCCAGGAGCCTGGCCGCGCCGGACGAGGTCCTCGGCATGCTGGGCACGCGCCCGGAACACCAGCCGCTCGCGCTGACGTTCGTGGACCCTCCAGAGCTCCTCGTCCGGGATATCCACGACGCGATTCCAGTCCGCGTTCACCGGGTCATCGCGCCATCCAGGGCCAACGTAACGATCGAACAGGTCCCCCACCTCGTGCGCCACCCAGGTCGGCAGGTGCACCCCGTTCGTGACCGAGTCGATTGGCACCTGGTTCAACGGCAGGCTTGGCCATGCCGCTTCCCAGAGACGCCGCGAGACGCTCTGGTGCAATCTCGAGACGCCATTCCGGTAACCGCTCAGCCGGAGCCCGAGCAGCGCCATCGAGAACGGCTCCGTGTCGTCGGCCGGGTTGGTCCGGCCAAGGCCCAGGAACCCGTGGTCGTCGATCCCCATGCTGGCGTAGTAGTGCCCCAGGTAGTGCCGCAGCAGGTCGGGCGCGAACAAATCAATGCCCGCGGCGACGGCGGTGTGCGTGGTGAAGACGGTCGCCGAAGTCACGGGGATCCGTGCCTCTTCAAAGCTTGCTCCGTACTCCTCCATCATCATCCGGATGCGCTCGGCGCCAAGCAGCGCAGAGTGACCCTCGTTCATGTGGCACACGGCAGGGTGCAGGTCGAGTGCATGCAAGGCCCGCACACCTCCGATGCCCAGCACCATCTCCTGCTGGATCCGGGTCTCCGAGTCGCCGCCGTAGAGCCTCGCCGTAATCTGCCGGTCTTGAGGGCTGTTCGGCTCGATGTTGGTATCCAGCAGGTACAGCGGCGTCTTCCCGACGTCGACGCGCCACACACAGGCATGCACCTCACGCCCATCGAACGGCACCCGCACCCGCAGCAGGTCACCGGACGCGTCTCGCACCCTGCGCATCGGCTGCCCCGCCAGATCGATGTCGGAGTACTCCTCGTGCTGCCATCCATCGGGCGCGAGCAGCTGCCGGAAGTACCCCTGGTGGTAGAGCAACCCCACGCCCACCAGCGGCAACCCCAGGTCGCTCGCTGATTTCAGATGGTCGCCGGCGAGCACGCCAAGCCCGCCCGAGTAGTTGGGCAGGCTTTCCGAGAGGGCGAACTCCATCGAAAAGTACGCGATGACGTTCCGCCCGGAGGTCCCCGGGACTTCGACCAGTGGCTTCCTGCTCATATACGCTTCAAACGCCTCGACCACCCGTTCGAGGTGCTGCCGGAAGCCATCGTCCCCGGCAAGGCGCTGCCACTGCTCCGGAGTCACACGCTGGAGCAGCCGAACCGGGTTGTGGCCCGCTTCCTGCCATGCGTCGCGGTCGATTCGCTCGAAGAGGGTGGCGGCATCCGTGTTCCACGTCCAGAACAGGTTCTGGGAAAGGCGCCGGACGGATTCCAGTTCGGGAGGGATGGCTGGCTCGACGAGGAATGTTCGTGTAGCGCGCAGTCGCATCGGGTCATTGTACCCCGGCCATGCTTCCGGCCTGTAAACGTATCGCGTTGTTCCGTTGCATTCAGGATGCGATCATCGACTTCCGGCTGATCCGGGCCGGCAAGGTTCCACGGCTCTATGCAGTTCCGCGCAATCCTCTTCGATGTCGGCGATACCCTCTGGCACGCCCCCAGTGCGCCCGAGCCAGCCGACTTCCGCCGCATGGCCGCGGCCCGCGCCGCCGCCTTCCTCGCCGAGCGCGGCATCCCCTGCCCGGACGCTGAACAGCTGGCCCGGTCTGCCTGGGACGCCATGGAAGACGCAATGCGCGCTGCACGGGCTACCGACCGTGTCGAGCCCGACTATCCTTCCGTCGCCCGGGCGGCCGCCGCTGGCTGCGGAGTTCTGCTCACCACTGAGCAGGCGGGCGCCCTCATGGAGGCGATCTACGTTTCCGGAGCCGAAGGTGGCAAGGTGGCCTATCCCGATGCCCGGCCCACCCTGCTCGAGCTCCGCAGGCGCGGCTTTCGGCTCGGCATCGTGACGAACCGGGCGTTCGGTGGCGAGCGCTTCCGCGATGACCTGCGTGAGCTTGGCCTCGATGTCGGCTGGGACGTCATCGCCGTCTCCGTCGAGGTGGGCTACCTCAAGCCACACCCTGCCCTCTTCCAGCATGCGCTGGACTCCCTCGCGATTCCCGCCGAGCGCGCCCTGATGGTCGGGAATTCCCTCGTCGAGGATGTCGCCGGGGCACAGGCCCTCGGCATTTCTGCCGCATGGAAACGTTCACGCCCCGATGCCGAGGGCGTTAGCCCCGAAGTCACCTTCGATCAGGTCTCCGAGTTGCTCGGCTGGCCGCCGCTCAAGGAGGCTGCTCGCTGATGGCCGGGAACCGCACATGGGGTGGCCGTTTCGAAGGCGAGATGGATGCGCTTACGCAGGCCTACACGGCGGGCGCCGACCAGGACCTCTGGGAACACGATATCGCCGGCTCCATCGCACACGCCCGCATGCTCGGGAAACAGGGGATCATCCCTGCCGCGGATGCCGAGGCGATTATCGCCGGCCTTCACCTCGTCCTCGAAGACTTCCGCGCCGGCCGCGTCGCATGGAGGCCCGAACTCGAAGACATCCACACGCACATCGAGGTGCTCCTGCGCGACAAGATCGGCGAGCCGGCTGGCCGTCTCCATACCGCACGTTCCCGGAACGACCAGGTCGCACTCCTGAACCGCATGCTGGTGCGCGACCTCTGCGACCGTGCGGTCCAGGCCGCGGGAGCCCTGGTCACGGTCCTCTGCGAACTGGCCGAACGGCATGCGGCCGACCCGATGCCCGGTTACACACACGTCCAGCGTGCGCAGCCGGTCACCCTCGGCCACCACATCCTCGCCTATGGCGAAATGCTGCTGCGCGACCGCGAGCGCTTCATCGATTGCCGAAAGCGCACCAACGTGCTCCCGCTCGGCTCTGGAGCGCTCGCCGGCTCTCCCTACCCGCTCGACCGCGAGATGGTCGCCGCCGAACTCGGCTTCGCCGCCATCAGCCGCAACAGCATGGACGCCACAGCCGACCGGGACTTCGTCGCCGAATTCTGCGCGGCCGCGGCGATTACGCAGGCGCACCTTTCGCGCTTCGCCGAAGAAATTGTGCTCTGGTCTACGGCGGAATTCGGGTTCGTGCGCCTGCCCGATGCCTTCGCAACCGGCTCAAGCATCATGCCCCAGAAGAAGAATGCCGATGTCGCCGAACTCGCCCGTGGCCGTGCCGGCCGGGTGTTTGGCGAGCTCGTGGGCATCCTCACCACCATGAAGGGCCTTCCCATGGCCTACAACCGCGACCTCCAGGAGGACAAGACCTATATCCTGGCCGTCGCCGATGTCGTTCTCCCCACGCTCCGCATCTTCGCCGCCATGGTGCCTGCCCTGGAGTTCGACCTCGCGCGCATGCGCGAGACGGCCGGCCTGGGCTACTCGCTTGCTACCGACATCGCGGACTACCTGGTGAAAAAGGGGCTCCCCTTCCGGGAGGCCCATGGCGTGGTGGGTGGCCTGGTTCGCGAGGCCGAACGGCGCCACTGCGAACTGAACGCACTCCCCTTCGAGGTTTACGCCGGCGCCAGCGCACTCTTCGAGCCCGATGTGCTGGAAATCACCGTCGATTCCGCCCTCGCCGCGCGCGATATCCCGGGCGGTACTGCCCCGCGCCAGGTGCGGCTCGCCGCGGTGCAGCTCCGGGCCGCGGTGGGCAAGTGAGCCTGGTCCGAAGAACGGAATCTCCGGGAGTACAGGCCCACCGCCAGCACCAGTCAGTCAGTTCAGCAGCTTCAACAGCTCCCTGGTCGCCTCCGCCGCCGCAACCACCCGGCTCCGCTCATCCTCCGTCAGCGGCAGTTCGAACGTCCGCTGGATGCCGCCTTCGCCAAGCTGGCACACCGTTCCGCTAAACACATCCCGAATGCCGTACTCGCCCTGGTGATACACCGAGCACGGGATCAGCCGCCGCTGGTCGAGCAGGATCGCCTCGACCATGGCAATCGTCGCCGCCGAAGGCGCGAAGTACGCCGACCCGGTCTTGTACAGTTCGCCGATCTCTGCTCCTCCACGCATGGCCCGGGCCACGAGCGCCTGCACCTGGTCGGCTGGCAGCAGGTCGGTCAGCGGAACCCCTCCAACCCGCGTTTGTGATACCACCGGCACCATGGTCGTATCGGTGTGGCCGCCGATGACGTAACCGTGCACGTCCCGCACCGAAACACCGAGCGCATCGGCCACGAAATAGCGGTAGCGGGCGCTGTCGAGCGCCCCGCCCTGGCCGACCACCCGCTCGCGCGGGAACCCGCTGGCCTTCATGGCCACCTGGCACATCGCGTCCATCGGGTTCGAGAAGATGACGAGCACCGCATTCGGCGAAGCCTTGGCTGCCGCCGCAACCTTCGCCTTCACAATCTCGGCATTGCCGTTCAAGAGCTCTTCGCGCGTCATCCCTGGTTTGCGCGGGGCGCCCGCTGTCACGATGACCACGTCTGAATTCGCGGTCTCCTCCCAGCCGTCCGTCGCTGAAATCCGCGTCGAGTAGCCCTCCCACGGAGCAGCCTGCGATTCGTCGAGCGCTTTGCCGAAGTGCATCGTCCCGGCGAACTGCGGGTCGTCCTGCAACACCACATCGCAGATATCGCGCTCAATGAGTCGCTGCGCCATCGCGCCGCCGGTCATCCCGGCGCCGACGATCGTGACCTTTTTCCGAGGCATGGGAGGCTCCTGGTGGGAGAAGTGTGCGCACGGAGGTTAGCACGGGAGCCCGTCATGCGGGCATCCGTG
This sequence comes from uncultured Anaerolineaceae bacterium, assembly GCA_964448165.1. Lineage (GTDB taxonomy): Bacteria > Chloroflexota > Dehalococcoidia > Tepidiformales > Tepidiformaceae > Amarobacter. Next base: position 12,759 of record CAYUVT010000007.1, read on the forward strand.
CTTTCAATGGCTGCCACGCGGTCTGTCGATTTCCTCCCGGCCCCTGCCGGGGATTCCCCGCCTAACTCCCTCGCACCCTACACTCACTGCGTGGACCAGGCCCGCATCCGCAACTTTTGCATCATCGCGCACATCGACCACGGCAAGTCGACCCTCGCCGACCGCCTCCTCGAAACCACCGGCACCGTCTCGAAACGCGACATGGCCGAACAGCTCCTCGACTCCATGGACCTCGAGCGCGAAAAGGGCATCACCATCAAGGCTGCAGCCGCGCGGATGAGCTACACCGCCGCCGACGGCATCGAGTATGAGCTCAACCTGATCGACACCCCCGGCCACGTCGACTTCGCCTATGAAGTCTCACGCAGCCTTGCTGCCTGCGAAGGCGCGTTGCTCGTCGTCGATGCATCCCAGGGCATCGAGGCCCAGACACTTGCCAACGTCTACCTGGCCATGAACCAGGACCTCAAGCTTATCCCCATCCTCAACAAGATCGACCTTCCCCACGCCGAACCAGAACGCGTGGCCGCGGAACTGCAGCGCGTCATCGGCTTCGACCCAGCGGAGATCATCCTGGCCAGCGCCAAAGAGGGCACCGGTATCCTCGAGATCCTGGGCGCCATCGTCGAGCGCATCCCGCCCCCCAAAGGTGACCCCGCCGGCCCCCTCAAGGCCCTGATCTTCGACTCGAAATACGATGCCTACAAGGGTGTCGTCGCCCACGTCCGCGTCTTCGAAGGCCGGATGGCGGGCCGCCGGAACATGAAGCTCATGCAGACGGGCGCCGTCTTCGAACCTCTCGAGTTCGGCACATTCAGCCCCGCCATGCGCCCCCTGCCTGGCCTGGATTGCGGCGAGGTGGGCTACGTTGCCACCGGCCTCAAGGATGTCGCCGAATGCCGGGTGGGCGACACCATCACCATGGCGGCCGAACCCGCTCCCGAACCCCTTCCCGGCTATCGCCAGGCCAAGCCCATGGTCTTCGCGGGAATCTACCCGACCGACTCCGACCAGTACCAGGAACTCCGCGAGGCACTCGAAAAGCTCGCCCTGAACGATGCCTCCCTGGTATATGAGCCTGAGTCTTCAGTGGCCCTCGGGTTTGGCTTCCGCTGTGGCTTTCTCGGCCTGCTCCACCTCGAGATCGTGGGCGAGCGCCTCGAACGCGAATACGGTCTCAGCCTCCTGACCACCGCCCCCAGCGTCGAGTACCGCGTCCAGACCACGGCGGGTGAGGAGGTCATCGTGGACAACCCCGCCGACCTTCCCGACCCATCGAAGATCGCCACCATCTCGGAACCCTGGGCAAAGATCGACATCATCACCCCAAGCCGCTACATCGGCCAGGTCATGGAGCTCGTCACGTCACGCCGCGGCCAGTTCCTCCGCATGGAGTTCCTCGAAGCCGAAAACGACCTCGCGCCCGGCGAAGCCCGGGTCCTCCTCGAATACGACGTGCCCATGGCCGAGATCCTGGTCGACTTCTACGACCAGCTCAAAGGCTCCACCAGCGGTTACGCCAGCCTCGATTACCAGCTCACCGACTACCGCCCGGCCCGCCTGGTCAAGGTCGATATCCTGGTCAATGGCGTCCCGGTCGATGCGCTATCGCTCATCACTCACGCCAGCAATGCCGAACGCGAGGGCCGGCTTCTTGTCTCGAAGCTCAAGGATCTGATTCCGCGCCAGATGTTCGATGTCCCGCTCCAGGCAGCCGTCGGCGGAAAGATCATCGCCCGCGAAACCATCCGCGCCATGCGCAAGAACGTGCTCGCCAAGTGCTACGGCGGCGATATCACCCGGAAGCGCAAGCTGCTCGAAAAGCAGGCCGAAGGCAAGAAGAAGATGAAACGCGTCGGCAACGTGGAAATCCCGCAGGAGGCCTTCATGGCCGTCCTGCGGCTCCGCGATAACTGACTCCGCAGAAACGCACCGGAAATCTCGACGTGCTACCGTAACCCCATCACGCGGGCGGCAGTGTCGCGCCGCTGCAGGAGCTGGAAAGGTCATGATCAAAGCCTTCGTCCTCATCGTCGTCGACCCGGCGAAAACCGTTGATGTCTACGAACAGCTCCGATCAGTCGATGGCATCGCCGAGGTCTACCAGGTGATGGGCCCCTACGACATCGTCGCCGTTGTCGAAGTCCCGAACCTCACCGATGTCCCCTCCGTCATCAGCAAGCACATCCGCGCGGTCGAAGGCATCGAAAGCACCACTACCTGCGTCACGTTCCCCGAGGCGAGCTGAGCCCCCGGGCCTTGCAGGGCGGTGGCCCCGGTGGCCGCCAATGGCGAACGCATCGCACGCCCGGAGCCCTCGCCCGCGCAGCCTGGTTGGCGCCAGTTCTTCGTTAGCTCGCGCGCGGGTCGGGCACGTTCACCACGATCTGCTCCTGGCTGTTCCGCGCCAGCAGCAGCTCCGCCTCGTTTTCCGGGTCCAGGTTCTCTTCCAGGTGCACCTCGTAGGGCGGCACAAAGACGAAGTCCCCGGGTTCGGCGTCCACCACATTCTCCAGGTTCGGGCCCCAGCGAAAGCGAACCCGCCCGCGCAGGATGTAGATCCCGGATTCATTCTCTCCGTGGTGGTGGGCCCCGGAACTGGCCCCGGGCGCATTGACCGCGGTCCCCATCCAGAGGCCCTCGCTCCCCGTGAGCTTCGCCGAGACCCCTGCCTCGCGCTTCATCCCCGGAGTCTGTGCTGTTGCCCCGTCACGTTCCGATGGGCGTATCAATTTCACCATGTGTTCACCATGCGCGGGATTGTAGACGAATCCCGTCTGCGTGCACCCTAGAAAATCGGCCCCGCGTCGGTCGTCTCCTCGCTCGCCTCGCCCAGCAAGAGTTCGAGCGTCAGCAGCCCGCTCGCCGACATCACCCGCCGCCGCAGGCCCAGGAGCGCCGCCTCATCGGCTCCGCCGAGCACCCGCTTCACCACCTCAAACAGCGTCCGCGTGGTGACCAGTGCGTACCGGTAGTTCTCACATGCAATGCGCAGCGGCTCACTCAGCTCCTCAGTCCGCTGGTCGGGGTCCTTTTCCCGGTACCCGTTCGCGATGACGATTCCCTTCAGCGCGGTCCCCTGTTTCAGCAGGTGCTCTTCCAATCGACGCTGCAACCGCACGTACGGCCACTCGACCACCTGGTCGCGATCGCTCTCCAATTCGACGAACGCCGTCACACCTTCGGATTCGACGACCATTGGCTCCGATGGATCGCTGCTCACCGTGAACCCAACCATCCGCAACGCTTCGGCGACCGCCTGCGCGAACGGCTGCCCGTCTTCCCACAGGAGGCGCCGATGGCGCGCCAGGTCGTCGTGGCGTTCGCGAACCGCCGAGACATGCGCCGTCGCCCGTTCGGCCTCTGCTTCTGCTTCTTCGAGTTCGGCCTCAATCTGCTCCAGTCCCGGGAGCGCCATCGAGCGAACCCAGAAGGGCGCCTCGCTCAGGTAGTCCGAGCCCGAGAGCCGCCTGCAGGCATCGACGATCCCCTGTGCGAGCGCCGTCCGGTTGGCCCCGGGCGAATCAGTAAACACCGGGACGAACGTGACCAGGCCACCCAGCACCTGGAATTCCGCCGCAATCGGGATGCCCGCACCTCCGCGCGCAATGACGTGCGCACTGCGCCGGATCTCCGCCTGCCGATCGTCGAACATCGCGCGGTAGGCAATGTCCCTGCGGTGCTCCCGCAGCACATCGGCGAACGGGTGTTGCTCCGCCGCGATGCGAACGGTCTTGCCTTCAGCCGCCTTCAGGAATGGCGGCCCCCAGGCGAGACCCGCCGGCGCCGGCAGCCAGTGATAGCGGTCGCACCCTTCGAACCCGAGCAGCCCCCCGATGGTCGCATCGGGCCGGGCGAGCACGACCACGAGCCCGCCGGCCTCGAGGAGCCGCGCTGTCTCGTCGGCCCGCCGCCGCAGCTGGTCCGTGGCGCTCACCGCCGTCGCGGTCGTGGGGGCGTTCAAAACTGGCCGGCCATCCTGCGCGTCGAACTGCCGCTCGCCGTTGAGCAGGTCGTGCACATCCCGCGTGATACTTGCCGGGTCGATCACCAGCACGTCGTAGTCGTTGTAGCTCGCCGCCGTCAGCGCACTGTAGTTGTCGATGACGACGTTCGGGAGAGGGAACCCGATCGAGAGGATGCGCATCAGCGGCCACCGTTCAGCAGAGATTTCAGCCGTTCCGAGAGCGGCGCCGCGAGGTCTTCCCGTCGCAGCGCGGCCGCCACGTTCGCGACGATGTAACCGAGCGGCCTTCCCGTATCGTAACGCGTCCCCTCAAACCGGTACGCCGACACTGCCTCGCCCGCGGCGATCTGGCTCGCCAGCGCATCGGTGATCTGCAGTTCGCCATTCTTCCCGGGAGGGATCCGGTCGATGTGACGGAAGATTGTCTCAGAAAGGATGTAGCGCCCCACGATGCCAAGGCGCGAGGGGGCATCGGCCACCTGCGGCTTTTCGACCACTCCCCGGAGCCGGCACGGGTTCCCCTCCTCGACCGGGTCCACGATGCCGTACTGGGGCACGTCGGCATCAGCAACCTGCTCTACCGCGATTACACTGCCGCCCGTCGCGTGGTACGCCCCCACGAGCTGCTCCAGGCAGGAACGTGGCCCGAGGATCACGTCGTCGGGGAACATCAGGGCGAACGGCTTGCCCTCCACATACTGCCGGGCACAGTTCACCGCATGGGCGATGCCGAGCTGACGGTCCTGGTACACCGCATGAAAGCTGGCGTGATGCGCGATCTGCGCGAGCGAATCCGCCAGCGCCGCATTCCCCGTCTCCCGGATTGCCGTCTCCACACGGGCGCCAGCCTGGAAATGCTCAAGGATCGACTCCTTCCCTTTCGCCACCACGAACACGATCGTGGTGATTCCTGCATCGATCGCCTCTTCCACGCAGTACTGGATGAGCGGCCGGTCCACGATCGGGAGCATTTCCTTGGGCACAGCCTTCGTTGCCGGGAGCATGCGGGTTCCCAGCCCGGCTGCAAGGACGACGGCGGTGGTGACGTTCGGCATGCCTGAATCGTAGTCGTGTACGGGATAAGCGGATATACAGGAAAGGTGCGGCCTGCTAGCATGTGAAGCTGTTTTCAAGTAATCCCGGGGAGCAGTTTGAGGAAACGATCGAAGGTACCGCCAAAGCCAGCGCCGCCAGAGCCGCGCATCAACGAACGCATCCGCGTGCCGGAAGTGCGCCTCATCGATGAGGAAGGCCGGCAGGTCGGCATCGTCAGGACCGCCGAAGCACTGGCCATGGCAAGAGAGCGCGATGTCGACCTGGTCGAAGTCGCCGCACAGGCCAGCCCGCCTGTGGCCCGGCTGATGGACTTTGGCCGGTTCAAATACGAACAATCGAAGAAGGAACGGGAGGCCAAGAAACACCAGCAGAACGTCCAGCTCCGCGAAGTCCGCATGAAGCCGAAAATCGATGACCACGATATCGACTTCAAGACCCGCACCGCTGCCAAGCTGCTGAAACAGGGAGACAAGGTCAAGGTCACCGTCATGTTCCGCGGGCGGGAGATTACCCACCCGCAGATCGGAAAAGCTCTGCTAGACCGCGTCACGGCCAGCCTCGACCACATCGCGATGGTCGAAAAGGACGCGATGCTTGAGGGCCGCCACATGACCATCATCCTCGCTCCCGACAAGAAGAAGATAGCCGCCCTTGCCCGGGCCGCCGCCGCTGCCGCAGCCGCGGGCCAGGCGCCACCCGAGGAAGAAGAAGACGAAGCAGTCGCCGCTGCCGCAGCCGAAGCCCGCGTGGTGGGCGACGACGAAAACGACATCGAAGAAGACGACGGCCCCGTTGATGACGAGGCCGAAGACGAAGGAGACTAACCGTGCCGAAGCTCAAGACCCATAAGGGCGCCGCCAGCCGCTTTCGCGTAACCGGCGGTGGCAAGATAGTGCGTATGTACGGCAGCCGGAATAACTTCCGCCGCAAGAAGCGCAAGCCCGTTACCGTCCTCTACGGACGTACCGTCGAAGTGGCGCCATCCCATGCGCCCATCGTGAAGCGGCTGCTCGCCGGCCAGTAGCGAAGCAGTAGAGGAGCATCACCCATGTCACGAGTGAAGCGTGGCGTCACTTCCCACCGCCGCCACAAGAAAATCCTGTCCCTCACCAGTGGCCATTCCGGCCAGCGTCATCGCCTTATCAAGCGCGCCAACGAGAGCATGCTCCATGCCCTCCGCTATAACTGGGTCGATCGCCGCGACCGCAAGGGCGATTTCCGCGAGTTGTGGATCATGCGCATCAACGCCGCCGCCCGCCTGCATGGCCTCACCTACAGCCGGCTCATCCATGGCCTGAAGGTCGCTGGCATCGAGCTCGACCGCAAAGCCCTTGCCGACCTTGCCGTCACCCGGCCCGATGCCTTCGAGAAGCTGGCCGGCCAGGCGAAAGCGGCTCTCGCCTGATCTCCCTCCCGTCCACCGCACACAACGGGCGCTCCATTGCGGAGCGCCCGTCGTCTTGTCCATCGTGTCCATGCGGGTGGCACCGTTCGACCGCTGCGCGTTCAACCAAAACCTGAGACCATCTCCATGAGGGGGGCACTGCCGGGATGCTGGAGCTCGAAGGACATGTAAGAACCTCTGGGCGCCGGGTCGAAAAGCCCTGGGGCTTTGAGCTTGTCTGGACGGAGCCGGGCCTCCCCTACGTCGGCAAAGTCATTCATATCAACGCCGGCGCGCGCCTCTCTCTCCAGGTCCACGATGCGAAGACCGAAACCTGGCTGTTGCTCTCCGGACGGGTGCTGGTCACGCTCGAGGACGAGACCGGCATGATCACCGAGTTCGAAATGCAGCCCGCGACCGGCTACACCTGCCGCGCGGGCCGCAAGCACCGCCTCGCTGGCATCACCGAATGCGAAATCCTTGAAGTGTCCACTCCAGAGATCGGCGTCACCCATCGCCTCCAGGACGACTACGGCCGCCCCGATGAGGTGCTCGCTCCGGGGGTCTCGCTCGCTACTGGCCCGAATGCGTGAGCTTCGGGATGCGCGACAATCCCAGCGCATACACCAGCACCGCCACCAGGCCCAGCACCGCGAAATCGATCGGTAGCCCGATGAACCCTTCGCCGCTAGCCGCGTAGGCAGCCAGTTGCATCGCATCCACGGCGTACGTCAGGGGGTTGGCCAGCGCCATCAGGCGCAGCCACACCGGCAGCCCATCGATCGGGAAGAACGCACCCGAGAAGAACAGCAGCGGAAACAGCGCGAGGTTCATCAGCAGGTGAAAACCTTGCATCGACTGGATGCGCGAGGCAAAGGCCTGCGCTATCCCGGTGAGCATCAGGTTCAGCAATACCACGGCGGCCACAGCCACAAGGAACCCGGCCAGCAGGCCGTATCGCCATTCGAACTCCACAAAAGGCGCGGCCACGGCCAACACCACCAGCGCCTGCACCACACCGATGACCAGGCTCGCGAACGACTTCCCGAGGAGGATCACGCGCGGGTGATGCGGCGTCGAGAACAGGAGCCGCAGGACCCCGCTATCGCGGTCCCGGAAGTACGACGCGCTCGAAAAGGTAGACGAAAACACGGATGTCATCACCACTGTCCCGGCCACCAGGTAGGCGGTGAAGTTCCCTGCGGCAAGGTTCGCGGGCTCCAGCCCGCTCGAAACCCCGTTGCCCAGGAACACCAGGAACAACAGTGGCGTCAGGATCGACGAGTAAAGCTGGGAACGCGAACGCGCGATGTTCAGCAACTCCCGCTGGGCCATGGTAACCACCGCCGGGATCGCATTCACTTCGCCACCTCCACCCGCCGCCTGATGTGCTGGAAGTATGCATCCTCGAGCGACGACGCCTCGATGCTCACGCCGTGGATGTCGCGGCCAGCCAGCTCGAACAGCCGCGGAACCAGGGTCGACGCGTCGTCGGCGGTGACATGCACGAAGGCGTCGTTCCGGACGACGCTCCCGGTGCCGGGCCACGAAGCCACGATTGCCAATTGCTCCGCCGTCGCGGAGGGCCAGTTGATGCGGACGGCATCGCGCCGCAGTCCTTGCTTTAGCTCGACCGGGCTGCCTACCGCCACCACGCGCCCCGCCTGCACGAAAGCGACCCTGTCGCACACGGCATCGGCTTCGGCCAGGTCGTTCGTCGCGAGCAGCACCGTCGCGCTGCCGCGCACCTCCCGAAGCGTCTCCCAGAGGACCCGCCGCTCTTCCGGGTCAACACCGGTCGTTGGCTCATCCAAGATCACCAGCTCCGGGGCATGCAGGAGTGCTCGCGCCACCTCCAGCCGCCGCCTCATCCCGCCGGAAAGCGTCGCGACCTGGTCGTTCCTCCGCTCCCCCAGGCCGAAACGTTCGAGCAGCGCGGGCACGCGTTCCTGCAGCGTGTGCCGGTCGACACCGAACAGGCGCCCGGCAAACCGCAGGTACTCGGCGGCGCGCATCAGCTGGTCGGCGCTGTTCTCCTGGAAGACGGTACCCACCTTCGAGCGGAGCGCCCGTGCCGGCGCCTGCCCGAGCACCTGCAGCTCGCCGGCCGATGGCTGCTCCATCGCGGCCACCATCGCGATGAACGTGCTCTTGCCGCTGCCGTTGGGCCCCAGGATGCCGAAGATCCCGCCCGCAGGCACCTCAAGGGAAAACTCGTCCAGGGCGCGCCGCGCGCCATACTCGCGAACAATCCCGCGGGCAACGATCGCCAGGCCATGCCCACTCATCAGATGCAGTGTCACACTGCTCGCCCTGTCGGGCTACATCACTCCGGGGCGACCAGCATGCCAACCAGCATCTGCATCACCAGCAGGCCGATGATGGCCATCAGCGGGCTCATGTCGATCATCCCCGTGTTCGGCATGAACCGCCGGAACGGCTCAATGATCGGCTCCGTTACCCGGTGCAACATCTGGTAGAGCGTGCTCGACTGGTCCACCGGGAACCAGCTGAGCAGCGACCGGGCGATGATCGCCCAGGTCAGCAGGTTCAGCCAGGTGTAGGTCAACTGGGCGACGTACGGGTTAATGGCCGGTCTCCGGGGAGGGGATGCAGTGCTCTTCAGGATACACGATCGACCGAAAGCCCCGGGAAGCTCACTGGTTGGCCGCTGTCTGGACGACCGTGATCATCACGTAGAGCACGATGATGACCACCATCGCCGAAAAATCGATCATGCCGGTCCTCGGCATGATCCGGCGCACCGGGTCGATAAGCGGCTCCGTCACCATGTCCAGCAGCCGGACGAGCTCGTTGTTCCGGTCGATGGGGAACCAGCTCAGCAACGAGCGGATCACGATGGCGAAGATCAGCACATAAAGAAACAGGACGAAGATGCTCGCAATCTGGTCGTTCATCAGCTGTTCCCCAGCTCGATGGCCCGCCGGTGCGCGGCCCGGATCGCCTCGCCGACCGCCGCCCGGAAGCCGCCCTTTTCCAGCTCGTGCAGTGCCGCGGCCGTGGTCCCGGCTGGAGACGTCACCATCGCCCGCAGCTCGGGCGCTGGGCGCCCGGCGGCCTGTGCATAGACCGCCGCACCGTAGACCGTCTGGAGCACCATTTCCTCCGCCTGGGCCCGCGTGAGCCCCACGGCCACCGCTCCCTCCACCATGGCCTCGATGAACAGGAACACGTACGCGGGCCCGCTCCCGCTCACCGCGGTCGCCATATCCAGCTTCTTCTCGTCGTCAACCGGAATCTCCCGGCCGATGGAGGCCAGCAGGTTACGCGCCAGCTCCCGCTGCTCCGCCGATACCGCAGCCGTGGCCGTCCAGACGCTCATCCCCGCCTTGGCAGCTACGGGCGTGTTGGGCATCACCCGCACGATCCGGTCGTGATTGAACTCCCGCGCGATGGTCTCGATCCGGACGCCCGCCATGATGGAGAGCAACAGCGCCTCGGATTTCAGCGTCCCCCGGACAGACTTGATGTCCTGTGGCTTCACCGAAAGGATGACCAGGTCAGCATCGGCCATCGTCTCCCCCGGTTCGCCCGAAACGCTCACCCCGTACACGCTGTGGAGCTGGGCGCGGCGCGCCTCCACCACCTCGCACACGCACACGAGCGGCGCCTGGAACACTCCGCGTTCGAGTGCCGCCGCGAGGATGGCCTCGCCCATCACTCCGCCACCGATAATCGCGACCTTCACAGGCGTTCTCCAAACAGGGCCCGCCCCACCCGGATGTGTGTTGCCCCTTCTTCGATGGCGACCTCGAAGTCTCCCGTCATCCCCATCGAACGGTGCGCCAACCCGTGCTCGGCCGCAAGCACGTTCAACCGGCGGAACACCGGCCGCACGTCCTCGGGGTCGCTGGCCAGGGGCGCCACGGTCATCAGCCCGGTCACCCGCACGTTCGGGAGTTCGCGCGAAACGGCGAGGAGCGCGGGCAGTTGCTCCGGGGCGATGCCGTACTTCGTGGGTTCGGCGGCGACGTTCACTTCGATCATCAGCGATGTGGGATGGGTCGCCGCAGCGTCTATCGCCCGCAGCAGCCGCTCGGAGTCGACCGCGTGGAGTATAGCAAAGGCCCCCAGCGCCGCCCGGACCTTGTTCGTCTGCAGGTGGCCGATGAGATGCCACGTCGGAGTTGCGAGTGCCGGGAGCCCGGAGTCGCGCGCCAGCATCGCGACCTCCGCCGCCTTCGCTACCCCTTCCTGCACGCGGTTTTCGCCGAAGTCGGCGAGGCCGGCCGCCATCGCCTCGACAACTACCTCCGCCGGCCACGTCTTGGTGACCCCGATGAGCGTCACTTCGGCCGGCGAGCGGCCCGCGCGTTCGCACGCACGGGAGATGCGCTCCCGTACTGCCAGCAGCCTGCCGGCTATCGTGTCCCGGGTTATCAGGGCGCTCATCCGAGGTCGGGCGGGTGTTTCGCTTCCCACACGCCCCGCGCGATGAGGCCACCAGCGACCAGCGCGATTGCCCCGAGCCCGAGCCACCCGCTGATCATGAACAGCCAGAAGATGAGGATGAGCGCGAACACGAACCCGAACAGCAGCCCGAGCGGAAGGGCCAGGGTTTTGAATACCACCCAGATGATCGCGAAGGTCTCCCGCCACGAGCCCGGTGGCGGCTCATCCGGTGGGGGCGTGCTCTGTCCGTAGTAGAAGCCCATGCCTCCAAGTGTACGCGCCCGGGCACGAAGGGATGAGTCAGGGCAACCCCGCGGCGAGGTAGGTCCACAGGTCCAGCGGGGGGGCGGCGTGACCGTGGGCCGCGAGCGTGGTCGTGATGTTTGTGCGGTGTTCGACCCCGTGGCTGTACGCCTGGAACAGGGGGACAAGCGCGGGCGCCTGGAATGGACGCCCGTTGAACGTCCCTGTGACCATCGCATCCTCGCTCAGCACCCCGGCGAGTGCCACCAGGTTGTCAGCCTGGGAGAGGGACGTCTCTCGTAGCACCTCCATCGCCGGCAGCTCGTCCGCCAGCTGCCGGGCGACGATCGTCCGGACACCTTTCAGCGTCGCGAGGCATCGCTCTTCGACCTCGACCAGGTGCGCCAGCGTTTGGTGGATGGTCCCGTAGGTCCCGGGCGAGGTCAGACTGAGCGTTTCCGCCGGGAGTTCCGCGAGCGCATCGATCAGCGCCAGGCTGGCCCAGCGGTGGTGGCGGTAGAGGTGGTGCAGCGTGCTCATGGGGAGAGTGGAGGGGGGCAGGTCGAAGCCGAAGCATTCACGACCGCTCCATGCTGCCGGGGCGTTGTCATGAGGCGTCCTCGGGCAGTGGCTTGAACGCGACGAGCCGTCGGATCTCGTTGTTGCTGTACAGCTGCTCCGTTCGCGCCGAATGGCGCCCTGCATCTCGGCGCAGACGTGCACCGCGTACAGGGCGTTCTGCCAACTGGTATCGCGTCACGGTTGCAACCCAAACAGCCATCGCCATAGCCGGAGGCGCACTCGCACAGCCTTGAGGTACTCGGCCTCAAGGCTGTGCAGTTCCTCCAGGGGCTTCGCCCACTCCCCAAGGTTCATTTGAGCGTCCGATGACACCGGAGGCAGCGTCCATGCTTCGTGCATCATCTGGCCGGCGATACGGCGCGTCTCACCGAGGAGCCGTTCGTACCTAGCGGCGACCTCCGGAGACTCAATCTGAATCCACGCTTGGTGGAATGCAAGGCGCGATTGGAGCTGACTCAAATTGGCGGAGATGCGACTGCGCTCGCCTCGGGGATCCGCTGCCTCACGGCGCCGGACCATGAAGGCGAATTCGCGATAGCTCACCGCATCCGAGAACGCGTCAGCGAATGCGGTCCGCTGGCGTGCCCGCGCTTCTTGCACCACCTTCCACCGCCAGTTCATGGCTAAGAGCACCAGCGGAAGGATTACGGCGATCGGTGCTGCATCCATTTTGGCCTCAGGCGGCGTGTGGAGCTTCGCGTCCGAGCCACTCCCCCGTCTCTCGATACCACGCCTCTTGGAACAAGTGCACTCGCACGAGATCCACCAGCGCGACGAGGCCGTCTTCCCACACCCACTTCGACTCGGGAGGATCATCGGGGTACCAAATGCACAAGCTACCATCGCCATTGCGGTGCTTCGATTGCGGCGGGCCATCCACTGTAACTCTCGGTATCCGTGGGTCTCCGTAAGCGCCAAAGCTGATCTTGACGATGCGCGGTTCATAGTGATCGACGTCCAGCTCTCCCGAGTAGGAGAGCCTTTCGGTCCTCAATGAGACTCGGCGAATGCTCGCGTAAGCGCGACGCAGGCCTCGCTCAAAGCGCTCAAGTTCCGGCCGGTCGAATCCCGAGACCTTTGGCTGTCTGCCCCGGTAGTGGAACGAGCTCTTGCGAGACCAAGAGCGCACTGACTTCACCGGGCGAGACTCTGCAAGCGGGACGGGCGCGATGCGAGATCCAACGAAGACCGCCCCGGTCCTGATCGCCTCGGCCACCGAGGCTTTGGACGGTTCGGCTTCGGGCAGTTCGTAGTCGGGGAACAGCTTAAGCAGCCAATCGCGCGCCTCTTCCTCGGACTCGGCCTCCACGGCTTTCGTCAGACGCCGGGCGGCCGAGTCAAGCCGGGATATGACGGCGTCCCGTTCCATCGGTAACCGGATCGGCCCCGATACGCCCGCCGGGTCTTCCACCTCGCCCTCTTCCAGCATCTTCGATCCCTGCTCGAAGATCGCAAGGAGTCCGGTGGTGACATTCTGTCCCTCCGCCACGGCCGAGAGCGATATTGCCTCGATATTGAAGGAACACATGCACGGTTCGGCAAACTGCTTGTTCCAGGCTTTGGCAAGTCGAACCGCTCGCCGCCGAACTTGGGCGACCGCCTCTGATGGCCCCCGAAACAGTTCGGTGTGCTTTTCTGGATGCGATGGATCCCACCCATTCGTATCTCGGTTGGGAATCCAAAGGCCCTCCGCGTCTTTCCGATTGAGAGCCACAATGAGATCGACTGATGGGTCTTGTTGTTCGTCCAGTGGGGAGTTGAACTTGGCCAAAAGGGCGCGCTTTGTACGTTGTACCGTCGCCCCGGGCCACCGGTTTCGAAGCTCACTCTCAAGCCTGCTACGGAAGTCCTCGAGAATTGCGTCCGGCCCTTTGCCGTCACCGTCGGGACCAAGTTCTGGGTAAGAGCGCCGGTCCAGTACCACGCCTCCATCGGCGTCGGACACAGGGTGATTAACAGTAAAATGGGCGAGAGACCCGCTTTGAAATGTTCGTAGGGCACCTGGCCAGGTCATTGCAATGGAAAGAACAGAATCTCGCCGTTCACGAGCTTCGGTCAGCGCCCCATTCTGGGCTGCTATCTGTTCGCGGATTGAATCTAGAGCACGTGAAGTGTATCCCATTTGAATTCTTCTCCTTGGTAATGTTGCTTTGCGCTTGTCATGGTATGCCTCCGTTTGGTCGTCCAATACCTAGTATATCACAGGAGTTTGCTGCTGGTTTAGCCAGATAGTCGTATGGGACCTCCAATTCTCGGAATGGAACCCCTACCTCACCCGCACTTGTTGTAGAAGCAGTTGTGGCAGATCAGGCAGCCCTCGGCGTAGTACAGCACCGCCCCGCAGTCCGGGCAGCCCACGCCGCTCGCGACTGCATCGCTGTGCTTCGTCGCCGAGACACTCGGGTTCGTGCTCTCCACCACCTGGTCCGCCGGGATGAGCATGGGCTGGACAGCGGTGCTCCCGCCACCGAACTTCAGCTCAAGCCAGCGGAACACGTAATCCACGATGCTCGTCGCGATCGGGATCTGCTTGTTGCTCGTCGGGCCGCTTGGCTCGAACCGCGTGTTCTTCAGTTTCGAAGCCAGCTCCGAGATCGGGACCCCGTACTGGAGCGCGTAGCTGGTGAGCATCGCCACCGTGTCCATCAGGCCCGAGACGGTCGAGCCCTGCTTGTTCACGTTGATGAACACCTCGCCGGGCGTGCCATCGTCGAACAGGCCAACCGTCATGTAGCCTTCCTGTTCTCCCACGCGGAACTTGTGGGTGATGGCCTGCCGCTCATCCGGGAGCTTGCGGCGCACCGGGCCCATGGCGCCCGTGATGATCGCCTGGGCCGCCTCGATCGCCTTCTCGCTCTCGCTCTTCTCCGCGTGCTTCAGCACTTGAAGCTCGCGCGAGCCATCACGGTAGATGGTGATGCCGTTGCACCCGGTGCGGTAGGCCAGCTCGTAGGCCGTTCGTACATCGTCCACGCTCGCCGAGTTCGGGAAGTTGATCGTCTTCGAGACCGCGTTGTCGGTGAACTCCTGGAAGGCGGCCTGCATCCGCACGTGCCACTCGGGTTCGATGTCGTGCGCCGTTACGAAGGTGTCCTTCACCCACTGCGGTACTTCGGGCCGCTCCGCCAGGTGTCCGCCTTCGGCCAGGAATCGAATCAGCTCGTCGCTGTAGAAGCCCTCGGCTTTCGCCACGGCCTCGAATTGCTCGTTCACCTCCGCCAGCTCGGTCCGCTTCGTCGGGTCGTCCTTGTCCAGGTAATGCGAACGGATGAACGCCAGCGAGAATACCGGCTCGATGCCGCCCGAGCAGTTCGCGATGATGCTGAGCGTGCCGGTCGGGGCGATCGTGGTCCGTGTCGAGTTCCGCATCGGCCGTGGACCCTCCGGCCCCTTGGGTCCGTAGATCGAATCTGCCCAGTCCGGGAAGTTGCCCCGCACCTGCGCCAGCTGCGAAGAGGCGGCGTCGGCTTCGCGCTGAATGAACGACATCACTTCCCGCGCCAGCGTCAGGGCCTCTTCCGAGTTATACGCGATGCGCAGGTCGATCAGCATGTCGGCCCAGCCCATCACCCCGAGCCCGATGCGGCGGATGGCATGCGATGTCTCCGCAATCTCCGGGATCGGGTAGTGGTTCATCTCGATGACGTTGTCGAGCAAGTGCACTGTCCGGCGGACCACCTTGCCCAGCCGCTCGTAGTCCACCTCCTTCGCACCGGGCGCCCCCTTCGTGAAGTGGTGCAGATTGATCGAGCCCAGGTTGCAGGAGTCGAAGGGGTACAGCGGCTGTTCGCCGCACGGGTTGGTGGATTCGATCGGGCCTCGCTTCGGCACGGGATTCGCACGCCCCGCGTTGATGCGATCGATGAAGATCACTCCCGGGTCGCCGTTCTTCCAGGCGTTGGTGAGCATCTTCTCCCAGACCGTGCGCGCGTCGCGCTGCTCGACCACCTGCCCGGTCGTCGGGTTGATCAGGTCGTACGTCGTGCCGGTCTCGACGGCCTTCATGAACGCTTCGGTCACGGCCACGCTGATGTTGAAGTTTTGCAGCGTGGTCATGTCCGCCTTCATCGTGATGAACTCATCGATATCCGGGTGATCGACTCGCAGAATGCCCATGTTCGCGCCACGGCGCGTTCCGCCCTGCTTGATGGCCTCCGTCGCCGCATCGAACACCTTCATGAACGAGACCGGACCACTCGCCACGCCCATCGTCGACTGGACCCGGTCGTGGGCCGGCCGCAAGCGCGAGAACGAGAACCCGGTCCCGCCCCCCGATTTGTGGATGATCGCCGTGTTCTTGATCGCCTCGAAGATCCCGTCGATCGAATCCGGCACGGGCAGCACGAAGCACGCCGAGAGCTGCTGAAGCTCGCGACCGGCATTCACCAGCGTCGGCGAGTTTGGGAGGAAGTCGAGCGACGCCATCAGCCGGTAGAAGCTCTCCTCGGCAGCCGCGCGATCGCCCTCCGTTCCGCCAAACCGGAGTTCAGCCTCCGCCAGGTTATGGGCGACCCGGCGGAACACCTGGTCCGGTGTCTCCAGCGCATCGCCACGGTCGTTCCGGCGCGCCACCCGCCGCTCGATGACGACCTTCGCGTTCTCCGAAAGCGGTGCGGGCTCGAAATCCCCGTTGTTCAGGCCGAGTCCTTCCGATGCTGTGGTGACCATTGGCGTTCCTCCCATTTTTGGCGTCCCGCGGCGGGAGCGGGGCTGGTGATGATACGAACAAATGTGCTACCTGGCTAGCGGTCTCCCAGGCCCTGCCGCGCCGTTGTCACTGGTTGCGGCGCCTCATCCGAGCGCTGGATGACCGGGTCGCCCATGCGCGATCGGCCGCGGCTCAGGGTGCGGCCGGTGTTATCCGGCTGTGCCCCGGCAAAGTGCGCCACAAGTACGTCGGCGGCGCCGTGCGGGCCCCGCTCGTACACCAGGTTCAACAGCTGTGCGGGGCGGAAGTCTCGCATCGCCAGCAGGTACGCTTTCTCGGTGAGCAGCAGTCCGGCCACATCCGCATCGCCGTCGGCGGTCGTGCGAATGGCGCCATTGGTCGAAAGCGAGTGGACTTCCCAGATTTTCATGGCTAGCTCACCGATTCCGCGAAATGCCGGCTTTCCACGTCCTGGAGCAGCCGTGGCCCGCGCGGCTCCGCGGGCACGTCCGGGAGTGCGAGCTGCAGGCTCCGCTCCTCGGCCGTTGGGACTCGCCCCTCCTCCAGCGCTTCCACCGCTTCCTTGAGCGATTCGATGTCGGCGAACGCGCGGTACACCGAGGCGAAGCGAATGTAGGCGATGTGGTCGAGCCGCCGGAGCGCGTCCATCGCAAGTTCTCCCACAAACTGCGATGGGACCTCCGGGCGGCCGTCGGCTGTCACCCTGGCCTCGATCTCGGCCACAATCGCCTCGAGCTGCGCTACCGAAATGTTCCGCTTCGCGCATGCCGCCCGCAGGCCGCGGAACAGCTTTTCGCGGTTGAAGTCCTCGCGCCGCCCGTCCTTCTTCACCAGCTGTACGGTCGAAAGCTGCACGGTCTCCACCGTGGTGAACCGTTCCCCGCACGAAATGCACTGCCGCCGCCGCCGGATGCCGTCGTCATTTGCCCGGGAATCGGTCACTCTGGAGTCGCGGAAGTGGCAGTATGGGCAGCGCACGGTTGACGTAAGAATCCTTGAAGCGTCTAGGCACCTTAGCATTTCCTGAGGTGCGGGGGCGAGTATGGATCAATATCTTGTGGCCCGTCAAGACTTCGGCCACAAGATATTGTAGCCGTTCCGGCGGGCAGTTATTGTCGAGGCCAGATTCGCCGCCAACCGCGCCAGCGGTCTCAACCACTGCCTACCGCCGGTTCATCGCTCGCCCGCGGGCAAAGAAATCGCACGCCTCCGTGTCGGTCCACGGGTTGAGCACCCCGCTCCCGGGGTGCAGGCAGGTTCCTCGCCCGCCTTCGTGGTCCTCCACGAATTCGCGGCACCCGCCGCACGTCCTGGTGGTCTCGGCCCGCCGCCCGAACGGGTCACGCAGGCCCGCCATGTCCAGCAGCGAGAACGGGTCCGGCTTCAGGAAGTCGTCCTCGCTCGTGGGCGGCTGGTGACGCCAGCGCTGGTCGCCCTGTTGTTCCCGGCGTCGGTCGCGCTTGCGGTTCTTCCGGTGGCCCACGCAGAGAGCGTACCGGCGTCGTGCGCATCCCGCGACCCGCCGGCCACCGCTCGGGTACGATGAGCGCCGATGCGCGCTGTCGCCTGGAACGCTGCGAACACCCTCGACCTGGTCGAGCGGCCCGCCCCCGAACCGGCGCCGGGCGAGGTGGTGATCCGCACCGGCACCGTGGGGATCTGCGGCTCCGACCTCCACTTCTACCGCGGCGAGTTCCGCGGACTCCCCGGCATGGTCCCGGGACACGAAATCGCCGGTTTCGTCGAAGCTGGCGATGGCTTCGCGCCGGGCGCTGCCGTGGCGGTTCAGCCCACGATCGCATGCCGCGCGTGCGCCGCGTGCCTTCGCGGCCAGGCGCCTGCCTGTGGGCGGCTCCGCCTCATGGGCATCTCCACTCCGGGAGGCCTGCAGGAGTACCTGGCCGTCCCGGCCGCCAGTGTCTTCCCGTTGCCTCCGGGCGTCGCGCCGGAGCTGGGCGCCCTGGCCGAGCCGCTGGCGGTGGCAGTCCGCGCAATGAACCGCGCCCGGATCGCGCAGGGCGACCGCGTTGTTGTCCTGGGTGGGGGCACCATTGGCCTGCTCACACTGCTCCTTGCCCGCGAAGTGGCCAACGAGGTCGCCATCACCGCGCGCTACCCGCACCAGCGCGAACTCGCCCTCGCGCTCGGCGCCGACGCGGTCTTCGAGCCCGGCTCGGAGGGGCTTGCCTCCTGGGCCAAGGCCAACACTGTGGATGTCGTTTTCGAGTCTGTGGGCGGTACGGCGCCGACCCTATCTGAAGCAGTAAACATGGTCCGCCCGGGCGGCACCGTCCTCGCCCTCGGGGTCTTCACCACCGATGTCACGCTCCCGGCACGAAAGCTCGTCAACCAGGAAGTCCGCCTCATCGGCTCGGTCGTCTATGGCCATGAGTCCGGCCAGCCCGAGTTCGGGGCCGCCGTCGGGAAGCTCGGCCGCTACGCCCGCCAGCTTGATCGACTCAGGACCGCGACCTACGGCCTGGACGAGGCCAACGCGGCCTTTGCGCACGCGCTCGACAAGCGCCGCGGCGCCGTCAAAATCAGCATCGAGGTCACCCGCTGATGCCCTGGAGCTTCCGAAAGTCACTCAAGCTCGGTCCCGGCATTCGCCTGAACCTGGGCAAGAAGTCCGCCAGCATCTCCGTCGGGGGGCCGGGCTACCGCTACAACGTTTCGACCACCGGACGCAGCACAACCTCAATCAACATTCCCGGCACCGGGATCAGTTACAGAGACTCGACCGGCGGTACATCCCGCTCTCGCACGACCTCGCGTCGAACTCCAACCGGGAAAAAACCGGCGTCGCCGCGGACCACGGGGAACACGACATCCCCGACACCTCGCACGACTGCCACCCGAGCGCGGAAGACTCCTGCACCGCCTGCCCGCACCGCTCTGCCGGTCACGCGGGCGCAGGCCGAGGTGCTCGTCGCGAAACCGGGATTTATGGCCTCCGGCGCCGAGGAGTCGTTCCGGAAGGCGGTGGTCGCGGCGGCCTGTGGAGACTGGGAAGACGCCCGCGCCAACCTCGAGAAGACCACCCAGCGCGACACGGGGCACGATGCCGATGACCTTCTGCTCGCGTACGCCCTGGTCCGCCTGGGCCGCGACGCGGAGGCGGTCCCGCTGCTGGAGCGCGTCATCGCCAGCGAGACGGAACTCCCCGACGCCTTCATGTCGAAGTACATGGACAGGCTAGATTTCCGGGTCGATGTGCGCATCGTCCCCGGGATCGAGACGGCACTGCCATTCGATAACGTCGGGGCTGCCCTCCTTCTCGCCGAGCTCTACCAGCGCGCCGGCCGCATTGACGAGGCCGCCGACCTGGTCGAAGGACTCGCCGAGGCTGGCCTGTCCGAGCAGCTGGCGCGCGTGGCGCTCGCCGAGCTCTACGCGTCGTCAGGGCGCTGGGAGGACGCGATCCGGGTGACCGATGGTGTGACGAATACCGACGACCTCTCCGCCCTCACGCTCAGCTACCGCGGTGCCGCCCTCGCCGCGCTCGGCCGGTTTGATGAGGCCCTCGGGGCCCTTCGCGAGGCACTCAAATCCCGCAGCCGCAGCGCCCCCGTCCTCCACTCCGCCCGCTACCACCGTGCCCGCGTCTACGAGGAGATGGGCCAGCCGGGACGTGCCCGGCAGGACTTCGAAGCCATCTACGCCCAGAATCCCGACTTCGCCGACGTGAAAGCTCGCCTGGGCCGCTGAGCGCCTCTCGGCCGGGATCGTTCCCGGGAACGCCTCGCGCCACCTGCTGGCTCACTCCTGGAGGGGGACTGGCCTCTCCTGCCAACGCCCCTGCCCATCCGAAGGTCGCGAACATACGACACGAACTTCTGCAATGCTCCTGAAACCCCCTGCGCTGCGGGCGATTACATCCGCGTAATGCCCGGGCTGGCACCCTCGAATGTGGCACACCGGAACCCCGGTGCGAAAGGAGGACAACTCATGTCCGGTGGTATCAGCCTCTTTCTGCTCGCGGTTGGCGCGGTGCTCGCATTCGCCGTGAACTACCAGCTCGCCCAGGTAGACATCGCGGCGATCGGGTGGATCCTGATGGGCGTCGGATTCTTCGGGATCCTGATGTACCTGCTCTTCCTCGCGACGTTCGCGCCGTTCTATCGCGGCCACCCAACGTCCACAGACGTCGTTGAACCGCCCCATACGCACCTCAGCTAACGGAGGAAACCCATGCTCGGGGTCCTGCTCCTCTTACTGCTCATGATCATCCTGTTCGGCGGACTGGGCGTGTTCGTCGCCAAGGTCTTCTTCGTCGCACTTGCGATAACGCTCCTGCTGAGCATCCTGAGCGGTGGCGTCTACATCGGGCGCAGGTGAACGGACCGAACCGCCGAATGCGAAAGGGCTCCCAACCGGGAGCCCTTTCTTCGTTCGTCATCCCCGGGACCCGTGCTACCCGCCCGCCTCGCTCATATCAACCTTCGTCGTACTCCGCCGGTCCTTGAACTTCGCCCGCAGGTAGTCACGGTTCATCTTCGCGATGAAGTCGATGCTGATGCCCTTGGGGCAGGCTGCCTCGCATTCGGCGTAGTTGGTACAGCTGCCGAAGTACTCCTCCATCGTGTCGACCATGGCAATGGTCCGGCTCCAGCGCTCGGGCTGGCCCTGGGGCAAGAGGTTCAGATGGGCCAGCTTGGCGGCCGTGAACAGTTGCGCCGCGCCGTTCGGGCAGGCCGCCACGCACGCCCCGCAGCCAATACATGCCGCCGCATCGAATGCCTGGTCCGCCACGGGCTTCGGGATCAGGATCTCGTTGGCATCCCGCCCCGCGCCGGTGGGCGCCGTGATGTACCCGCCCGCCTGGATGATCTTGTCGAATGCAGAGCGATCGACCACCAGGTCCTTGATCACCGGGAATGACGCCGCCCGCCAGGGCTCAACCGTGATCGTGTCGCCCGTTTTGAAGTTGCGCATGTGGAGCTGGCACGTTGTCGTCAGCTTCTTCATCCCGTGCGGAATGCCGTTGATCACCATGCCGCATGACCCGCAGATCCCTTCCCGGCAGTCGTGGTCGAAGGCGATCGGCTCCTTGTTTTCGGCCATCAGCCGTTCGTTCACCACGTCCAGCATCTCGAGGAACGACATGTCCTCGTCGATGTCCCGGGCTTCGTACGTCTCGAAATCCCCCGGGGTGTTCGGCCCCTTCTGGCGCCAGACCTTGAGGGTGAGGTTCAGGGTCATTTGTAGCTCCTCTGCGCGAGGTGGACGTTTTCGAACACCAGGTCTTCCTTGTGCAGCGTGGCCGCTTTGCCGGCGCCATTGAACTCCCAGGCCGCCACGTAGGCGAAGTTGTCATCGTCGCGCTGGGCTTCGCCCTCCGGAGTCTGGTGCTCCTCGCGGAAGTGTCCGCCGCACGATTCCTCGCGGTGAAGCGCGTCCTGGCACATGAGCTCCGCCAGCTCGAAGAAGTCGGCCACGCGCCCGGCCTTCTCCAGCGACTGGTTGAACGAATCCCCCTCACCCAGCACCTTCACATCGCGCCAGAACTCTTCGCGCAGCGCGCCGATCTCCCTGATCGCGTGCTGCAGACCAGCCGCGTTGCGGGCCATGCCGCAGTACTCCCACATGATCTTCCCGAGTGCCTTGTGGAATGAGTCGACCGTGCGGCTCCCGCGAATGCTCAGCAGCTTGCTCGTCCGCTCGCGCACCGCATCCTCGGCTTCCTTAAAGGCCGGGGAGTCGGTCGAGGGCACCGGCTGGTTCAGCTGGTTTGCCAGCTCGCCCGCGATCGTCGTCGGAAGGATGAAATAGCCGTCGGCCAGGCCCTGCATCAGCGCCGATGCCCCCAGCCGGTTCGCGCCGTGGTCCGAGAAGTTCGCCTCGCCGATGACGAAGAGACCGGGCAGGTTCGACATCAGGTTGTAGTCCACCCACAGCCCGCCCATCGTGTAATGCACGGCGGGGTAGATCCGCATCGGCACCTGGTAGGGGTCTTCGCCGCTGATGTTGGCGTACATGTCGAACAGGTTGCCATAACGCTGCTCGATGACGTTCCGGCCCAGCCGCTCAATGGCCGTCTTGAAGTCCAGGTACACCCCGTTCTTCAGCGGGCCCACGCCATAACCGTCGTCGACCATGCGCTTCGCCGCCCGCGACGCCACGTCGCGCGGCACCAGGTTCGCGAACGATGGATAGATACGCTCGAGATAGTAGTCGCGTTCTGCCTCGGGGATCTGGTTGGGGGCGCGCGTGTCGTTCTTGTCCTTCGGCACCCAGATGCGTCCGTCGTTCCGGAGCGACTCGCTCATTAGCGTCAGCTTCGACTGGTAGTCGCCGCTCACCGGGATGCAGGTCGGGTGGATCTGCGTGTAGCAGGGGTTCGCGAAATACGCGCCCTTCCGATGCGCCCGCCAGGCGGCCGTTACGTTGCTCCCCTTTGCGTTGGTCGAAAGGTAGAAGACGTTGCCATAGCCACCGGTACCCAGCACCACGGCGTGTGCCGAGTGCCGTGCAATCTCCCCGGTCACCAGGTCACGCGTGATGATGCCAACGGCCCGGCCGTTCTCGACCACCAGTTCGAGCATTTCGTGCCGCGAAAACATCTGGACCGTGCCAGCGTCGATCTGCCGTTCCAGCGCCTGGTAGGCGCCGAGCAGGAGTTGCTGGCCTGTCTGCCCCCGGGCATAGAACGTTCGCGCCACCTGCGCGCCACCAAAAGAGCGGTTGTCGAGCAATCCGCCGTACTCGCGCGCGAACGGGACACCCTGCGAAACGCACTGGTCGATGATCTGGACGCTGATCTCTGCCAGCCGGTGGACGTTCGCCTCGCGGGCCCGGTAGTCGCCACCCTTGATGGTGTCGTAGAAGAGGCGGTGGACGCTATCGCCAT